>JBNMNO010000213.1:0-3017 GCA_051275695.1 Mariniflexile sp. | reverse complement strand
TTTATGCTGAACTTACAACCGCACTACTGGAAAAGGAATGATTTTGTAAAAGGAGCTACGTTTCCTCACAATGAGGGAGGCCAAATAATTTTACTAAAAGGGTTGCCGAGATAAATTTATTATTAAATCAAATATAGAAGCCTCTATTTTTTATGGAGGCTTTTTCCCCTTTTAAATAAACGATAATGAGTAGAAGTTATAGATTTAAGTATTTAGTGATTTGTATATCGGTTTTTGTAGTTTCATGTAAAGACAAAAAGAATAATGGAGCAACAGCAGCTAACGTAAATTTTGATATTGTTCAAGATTTTTACAGTAAAAGTATAAATGAGTCACTTCTGTTAATTGATTCATTAGCAATGTATCCTAGCAAAAGTAGTGAAGCGAAAGATATTTTTAAAAGTTTAAGAATAGCTTTTAAAAAGGCTGAACCTTATGCTTCTTATTTAAGCCCAGAAGTAGGTCATAAAGCCAACGGCCCGGCATTGCCAAGTTTTACGGATGATACTCAAAGGGTTTTAGCACCGATAGGTCTGCAACAAATAGAACAAACAATTTATGAAGGAGGAGTTTCAAAGGAAGTTTATCAAGAGGAAATTAGGTTAACAAAGGGCCTTTTATACGTGTTGCAAAGGAATGTGGAGCAACGAGAGATCGATGCCCAAAGATTTTTTATTTCCACACATCAGCAATTATTAAGAATTGTTAGTTTAGGTATTTCAGGTTTTGACACTCCGGTTTCTCATCTTGGAATTAATGAAACAATTATTTCTCTTGAGAGTTTGCAATTTGTGTATGAAAATAGTGTTCAGCAGATTGTCATTTCTAAAGATAAAAAATTGAATGAAGAGCTTTTAGATAATATTTCTAAAGCGATTGCTTTCATAAAAATAAATAATGATTTTGAAACTTTTGATAGATACACATTTATTAGAGACTATATGAATCCAATTACTAAAAATTGGGTCGAAATAAGAAAAGTGAGTGATATATGGAAACCTGTTGCTTCGACACCATTTAACTTTGAAGCCTTTACTTTTTTTGAGGATGATTCATTTAATACAGACTATTTTACACCCCCAGCTAATAGAAAACCGTCAAATAAACAAATAGCTTTAGGAAAAAAATTATTCTTTGATAAAAAATTATCCTTAAACAATTCTGTTTCTTGTGCATCATGTCATAATCCAGTCAAAGCTTATGCAGACGGGTTGAAGACGAGTATTGATAATAGAGGAAACAAAGCACTTAGAAATGCACCAACACTTATAAATGCAGTGTTTCAAAAAAGTTTTTTTCTTGATGGAAGATCACAAACATTAACTGAACAAATTAGTGAGGTTTTCATGAATAAGGACGAGTTTAATACGGAGATTCATCAGTTTTCTGATAATATTTTAACAGATACAACATATACTAAAATGTTCATAGATGTATTTGGTCATGTGCCAAGTAAAAACACGGAAGTCATTAGAGCGATTTCATCTTATATTTCCAGCTTGAAAGGAATGAATTCTAGATTTGACAAAAATATTAGAGGTGAGGAAGATAATTTTACTACATCTGAAAAAAATGGAGTCAATTTATTTATGGGAAAAGCTTTGTGTGCAACCTGTCATTTTATGCCTTTAACTAATGGAACCGTTCCTCCTTTTTATAGCGAATCAGAAAGAGAAGTAATCGGAGTACCAAAAACGAATAAAAATAAAGAACTAGATACTGATTTAGGGTTTTATTGGAAGTACAATCAGCCCCTTCATAAGGGAATGTTTAAAACCCCAACCATTCGTAATATTGCAGAAACAGCTCCTTATATGCACAATGGGGTTTACAACAGCTTGGAAGAAGTAATGGATTTTTACAATAAAGGAGGAGGGGCTGGCTTAGGTTTTGATCTGCCACACCAAACATTACCTTTTGATGAATTAAATTTATCAAAAGAAGAAGTAGGAGATCTTATTGCTTTTATGAAAACGTTAACCGATAATTATTAAATAACAAAGGCTGTCTAAAGTTCAGTAAAATTCAAACAGTCTTTTATTTATTGTTTGATACCGAAGTAAAAACACATTGAAAGACAACGTGTTTTTCTTCGACATTTTCATATTGATAACTTCTACAAAAAGGGAGAACAAAATTGCAAAATACAGTTAGCCTTTTGGAACCTGCGTTACATGACTGCGAAGAATGAGCACATTTGATAAATGAGCACTTTCGATAAGTAGGGTCATTCCAATTAAAATTAAAAGGACTAGAATCTGAATAGAAGGATGTTTGTTTACAAAACTCCTTGCAGGAACTGTAAACTGCAAGATTACTAAAACTGAAATCACAAAAAAAGTAATCATAATGTCTCAAAAATTTCATTAGTTATCCCTACGGCAGTAAGGATACCGTCAAAAGAGAAAACCAAGTCGATCATAATGATTTGTAATAATAGATTTTAGCAAAATATTTACATTTATATTACAAATGTCTTGTTAATTGTATATAATCTTAATTCAAAAGAAATATTAAGTTAACCATCTATTCTATTTTTAACAATAATTTTGTAAGAATATAAAAACAATATAATATTCTTTAATTATGAAAAATTTAAAAATTCGTGTATTAAATTATTTAGTTTTAATTCTAGTGTCTACTAGTATTATTAGCTGCAGTGAAGACGGGGCTGATGGGGTTAATGGTGCTGACGGAGTTAACGGAATAGATCTCACAGATGTAGGAATTATTTTTGAAAACAAATCAAATTTAAAACCTTTAGTAACCATGCATTCAGGGTTTAGTGATGTAAAAGCGTATTCTTTAGTAAGTTCTTCGGATATATTGGCTAATGGTTTTCAATTATTAGGAGCACAAGATGGTGCGGGTTTATTGAAAGACCCAAAAAGTGACGGGTATATCTATTTATCAAATGCAGAAGATGATTATTCAGTTTCTCGTATATTTTTTGATAAAAACATGAATCCAGTAAAGGGAGATTGGTTACTAAATGGATTAGTTGGAGATAGAGCTCG
>JBNMNO010000212.1:0-3017 GCA_051275695.1 Mariniflexile sp. | reverse complement strand
GGTTGGAAATAATATGTTGTAATTAATTAGTATAAATAAAGACCGAGGTGTTTTAACTTCGGTCTTTTTATTTTAAATATTGAAATCATTTCGCATTTATCAAACTGTTGAAAACCTTCCCGAGGTATGGGATAATTTGGTTGCGCACGATATTTTTTTGCAATCCATTTACCTTAAAGCACTTGAAGACATCTCCCCCAATAATATTGAATTATTTTATGTTGGAATTTTTGATGACGATCAATTGGTTGGAGTCGCCATCATTCAACGTGTTCAATTGTATCTTAAAGACATGTTTCGAGCCTCGGAAGTATCCTGTTTAAAAACGATTATTAAAGATTGGGTTTCAAAAGTATTAAAAGGCAATATTTTGGTAGTTGGTAATCTTACCCACACAGGGCAACATGGGTTGTTTTATCAGAATGAAAAAATGTCTCAAACGACATATCTTCATTTGGTTTTTAAAGCGGTAGTAGCTCTTAAGAAAGACATTAAAGAAAAGCAGAACAAAACAATTCGTGCCATTTTGTTTAAAGATTATTTTCAGGAAGATTCCATACATCTTGAACCAGTCTTTTTCAATACTCATAATCTGCATAAAGTTTCGGTACAACCCAATATGATTATGAAAATTAATTCGGATTGGTTAAAACCTGAGGATTATGTAGTTTCACTCAATAAAAAATATAAAAAACGCTTTAAATCCGCCAGAACCAGGTTAAATGGCATAGTCTGTTTCGAATTAGATTTAGAGGCAGTTAGATGCAATTCAAATAGGCTACATAAACTTTATTTGAATGTTTCTAACAATGCAAAGTTTAATACCTTTATACTGCCAGAAAACCATTTTTATAGTTTAAAACTTCAATTACAAGATAATTTTAGAGTCTTTGGATATTATTTAAACGAAGAGCTTATTGGTTTTTTTACTTTGATATTGAATGGAAAGCATCTTGAAACTTATTTTTTGGGTTATGATGCAGAGCACCAATATTCCCATCAATTGTATTTAAACATGCTATATGATATGATTCAATATGCTATTAAGAATAAGTTTACAACTGTTGTTTATGCTAGAACCGCCATGGAAATTAAAAGCTCTGTGGGCGCAAAACCGGAACCCATGTTAGTTTATATAAAACATACGAATAGCTTTTTAAACACCATTTTAAAACAGCTTTTTGGCTTGATGAACCCCAAACAAGATTGGGAGGAACGCCACCCGTTTAAGGCATAAAAAAACCCCGAATTTTTGTTCGAGGTTTTAAATACTTAAGCCTAAATACTTATTCTTTTTTCTTATTCAGTTTAGCCTCTTTCATAGACTCACCAATTTGATTACTAGCCGTAAAACTTGCAAGCATATCATTCAGCATATTACTTCCTGCTTGTGGCGAGTTTGGCAATAGAATAAGGTTGCTATTGGTATGCTGACCAATAGATTGTAGCGTATCGTAATGTTGTGTTACCACTATTAAAGCAGACGCTTCTTGGGAGTTGATACCCACTTTGTTTAATACTTGGACAGATTCTTCTAAACCACGTGCAATTTCACGACGCTGATCTGCAATCCCCATTCCTTGTAAACGCTTGCTTTCGGCCTCGGCTTTTGCTTTTTCAACGATTAAAATTCTAGCAGCATCACCTTCATATTGTGCAGCTGTTTTTTCTCTATCCGCTGCATTAATGCGGTTCATGGCTTCTTTTACTTGGGCATCTGGATCAATATCTGTGACTAATGTTTTAATAATATCATATCCATAATCTAGCATAGCGTCATTTAACTCCGATTTTACGGCAATGGCAATATCATCTTTTTTTAAGAACACGTCATCTAAAATCATTTTTGGCACTTCGGCACGCACGACATCAAACACATAACTTGTTATTTGGTCGTGTGGATAATCTAGTTTGTAAAAGGCGTCTTCAACTTTATCTTTTATTACTTTAAATTGAACAGACACTTTTAATTTAACAAACACATCATCTTTAGTTTTGGTTTCAACAATAACATCGAGTTGTGTAATTTTTAAACTTAATCGACCAGAAATTCTATCAACTAAAGGAATTTTTAATTGTAAACCTGATTGACGAATGCTGTGAAATTTACCAAAACGCTCAACAATAGCTGCGCTTTGTTGTTTAACGGTAAAGAATGAAGATATCAAAATAATTAATCCGAAGAAGATTACTATTGGAAAAAAAAAGCTCATAATATTTATTTTAAAATTGTTAGAAAAATGATAATTACTAAATTAAGTTATATTTGTGCATGTAACGTTAAAGATACTATGAAAAAATCACAACTAATCTTATTAGTAGCCTTAATACTATGTTTTGTTACAAAAAGTTTTGGGCAAAAAGGAAATTACAGAATTACTAATGGAATTGGTGTTTTTGGAGGGATTACAAAAACAGAAATTGCAACCGATAATTTTGTATCTGAACAAGGAGATGGTTTTATAGGAGGACTATTAGCCACTGTTGATATACCTCATAAATGGTACAATATGAGCTTTGGTATGCAACTTTCTGAAAGCCCTGTACACATATTAGGACGACCAACTGTTTCGAGTGCTACCAATGAATTTATAGATTATAAACTTTTTGCAGCTCAGGTTGCTATGCTGATGCATATAAAAGTGGCAGAAAGCTATTTTACGATTGATTTAGGACCCATGCTTCAATACAACGGCAAACTGGAATTAAAGGACCAAGAACAAAAGGCTTATATTGTGAATAACTATGATAATTTAACGGCAGCCGATATTACCAATATTTCTCAATTTAACATAAATGGTGCTATTGGAGTAACAGCAGGATTAAGATATTTTAAGTTGAAAGCACAATATATTTATGGTTTTACCAATATTTTAAAGAAGTTAAATTCTGAAGACAGAGATACTACTGGAGGTAATTCCAGCTTTAAAGGAAACCAAAGCACCTTGGTTTTGGGCGCGATGATTACTTTTTAAACGTCATGGCGAAAAGGTACTTCGAAGCCATCTTTAAATCGC
>JBNMNO010000211.1:0-3058 GCA_051275695.1 Mariniflexile sp. | reverse complement strand
ACATGCCCGGTTCACTCATTAATTAGTAAAAGGAATAGAGAATTAATTTATTAAGAAAATTGTTTATGAATGGAGAGATAGAAAAGTAAATTTTTAATACGAATTTTAATCAAGAAGCTCGGGGGGGGGGGGGAAGTCCATCCGAACGGAACGGCCGGGCCAACTAGGTATGAACAGGGAAATATATTTAAAAAACCGAAGCATCCCGATAGCTATCGGGACTGGAAATCAAACCCTTAATGAGGCTTAAACCATTTCAAAAATTATAAGCGCATAGGCGTAAAACCTAACAAATCTTAAGAGTCCATACATTAAATAGCTCATAAAAGGAAACCTTATTATTCCAGCTGCAATACTGGTCATGGCAAAAGGGATTGGAAGTAGTGCTCCTACAATAATTAAAAAACCACCCCATTTTCGGGTGTTTTTAATATGTTTTGCCATATTGGTTTCAATCTGTTTATGAACTACAGGTATTTTTGTAATTCCAACACCAATAAAATAAGATACGATACCTCCTAAATAAGAAGCTGCAGCTAATAATGATAAATAAAAAATCGGAAACTGAGACTTTCCTGCCCAGGCTATAAATAATTCTGGGGGGATAATTCCCAATAAGGATTCAGAAGCTAAAAAAACACTTAAAATACCTATTGGAGAATAGGTTTCTGTAACTGATAATAATAATTTATCCAGATCCAGAACAAAATGATCTAAAGCAAAAATAGCAGCAACAATAAGGATTATGGGAAGTATTGCCTTTTTTACACTTTTACCAACAAATTTGTAAAACCCGGTATACCCATAATACTGATGAAGTAAACGCACTCGCGATTTCTTTTTAGATTTCGCTTCCTTTTTCATTCATGGGTAATTTAGTTATGGATATAAAAATGCTATCATAAAAATTTATTCATAATAGCATTTAAATTGATTTAATTTTCTTCAGCATATTCAGTTAATGCGCTACTATATTCCCTTAAATCCATAATATTATTCTTTATAGAAGTATCATGCATTAATGATAAAAGATAATCTAAACTTTCCTGTGGGGAAGATTCAGTATGAGTAATTTCTTCCTCATTCTCCTCTATTGGTTCATCATCGGGAATAGCAATTTCGAAAGAATCTGTAGCCTGAAGATGTTCATAGGTTAAACGGATCACTTTGGCTAAAAGAGGGTTTTCTTCTTCAATAGCATAAGGTCTTAGCAGCTTTAGATCCTCTACAAGTGTATTAGCAATTAATCCGTTACGCATTAAATCGCGTTGAATTTTATCTATTAATTTTTGAGCTTTTGGATTTTTCAACTTTTATATTTTTTGTGTTATTGTCAAATTTGAATACCCGTATAAGCTCATTACAGGGGCTTTTTAAGGGGTGTTCGCAAAGTTAGTGCTTTAAAGTTTTTTTGAAACCATTTTGGCTATTATTTATAAAAGAATTTGGCTGTTTATTTAAAGTGTTCATTCATAGTGGGCTTACTTAATTTCCTGTAATAATTAACATTTAATTAGTCTCTAATATTTTTTACAACTAATGTTGTTTAGTAGTTTTAGGTTTATTCAAAAAAACATATAAAATGGAAAAGTATAAATCGAAAGTTGCATTAATAACAGGCGGTAGTAAAGGAATAGGTTATGGTGTAGCTGAAGCTTTACTAAAGCTTGGAATGAAGGTAGCAATAACAAGTAGAAGCTTAAAATCTGCAGAGAAGGCCGCAAAACAGCTAAAAAATATTGGAAGTGGAGAGGTCTTAGCTCTAGAAGCCGATGTAAGAGAATATAAAAGTCAGGAAAGGGCTGTTAAAAAAATAATTGACACTTGGGGACAATTGGATGTTTTGGTTGCTAATGCAGGTGTTGGGCATTTTGCTTCTATAGATGAATTAAAAATTGAAGATTGGCAAGCTACTATAGATACCAACTTAACGGGTGTGTTTTACAGTATGAAATCTAGCTTAGAAAGCTTAAAAAAGTCTAAGGGTTATATAATTACAATTTCTAGTTTAGCAGGAACAAATTTCTTTGCAGGAGGAACAGCATACAATGCGAGTAAATTTGGTGTAACAGGATTTACTCAGGCAGCTATGTTGGATTTAAGAAAACATGGAATAAAAGTAAGTACTATAATGCCAGGATCTGTAGCAACACATTTTAATAATCATGAACCTAATAAAGAGGATGCCTGGAAAATACAAAAAGAAGATATTGGTGATTTGGTGGTAGACCTTTTAAAAATGAATCCTAGAACTTTACCAAGTAAAATTGAAGTTAGGCCTTCAATGCCTCCAACAGCTTAAATATTACTCATTAATAGAATAGTAAAATTACTGAAACCTTTTTTTAATTGTTTTTGGTAACTTAAATTAATGATACATTTCATAATCGAAGAAAGCATTAATAAATGAAATGTTAGGAGTATTAAAAAGCCTTCGAGATTAAAGTCTCGAGGGCTTTTTAATTTTAAGTAAAACTGGAATTATAGATTTACTATATCATTTTTCTGATTATCCGCTTTTGCTCCAGTTATTGCTTTTATATAGCAACATTCAGGTGTTTCGTCATACTGAACTTGATTCAGCATCCCACTATGTCGGGAGAAGACATTGAATACTCCCGATGTCTCGGGACAGGATGACGAGATTCTCAAGTTTCATGTTGGATGCAAAACCGATATATATATATATATATTCATTTTTTTTGATAGTTAAAATTAGAAATAACATTTATAATTAACTGATCTTTAGTAACTTAAATTATATATAATTTTAAAGATCCTTTGATGAAAACAAAACTGCTTTTTTTGTTCTCAATATTTTTGTTCGTTAGTTTCTGTGAACGAAATGAAAATCCTAAGAATGAACCGACCTTTGAAAATGAGACCTTTATTTATCTTCATTTTAAAACTGAACAAGAATGTTTAGATGCCCAACCCACTGATTTTTTCATAAACTGTCATTCTGAATTAACTTTTATGGAGAATGGTCAAGCTGAAATTATACTCACAGATATTATTTGGAGGGCAGAATATTCTGTTATTAAAAACAAAATCGTTT
>JBNMNO010000210.1:0-3088 GCA_051275695.1 Mariniflexile sp. | reverse complement strand
GCAATTTTATGATTGAAATTAAACTGATGGCTTTTCAGTCCATTTTCAATAAATCCTATAGATAAAATGTTTCTCGCTTTGTTTGAAAGAAAAGTGTAAGAAGTGGTATAATGTTGTTTTCCACGATTAAAAAATAGAACATTCCGGAAGTTTAATTGAAGGCCTAATTGATTTTCCGAACTGCTTTTAAAAGGATTTAAGTTAAAACTACTGCCATCCCGATTTAATTTTCTATCTACCAGATAACTGGTTTGATTATAAAAATGCGACCAGAATTTTTGCAATTTATTTTCACTAACAGCCCATTGTGAAGGATTAATAGTTAATGTTTGACTCAACCTGTTTTGATGTGTTTTTATATAAACTCTGTTAGGTAAAAGCACTCGAATATATTTTCCTTGATCTTGAAATTGGGCGATTTCAAATTCCTCTAATTCCTGAATCCCATTTTCATTATAATCAATCCAAGTATAAGTACCTTGTCCGGGTTCCACTTCAACATAGGTAAAATCTTGTTGAGGTAATGTGCCTGAGTTGGTCTCGAAAAGGGTATTCCATTGCACTAGTTGTTTAAATAGTTTTTGGTTGAATTGTAATCTGGAATTTATGGATTGTTCATCAGCTATGGTTTTATCTGCACTTTTAAGGGTTCTGTAATTTACATAAAGTGATAAATTGGTGTTGGTATTTTGAATAAGGCGAGAATCTAAATAATAGGTGTTCGACGTATTTACTTTCTGTAATTGATTGTTTCGTATGCTGTCGTTTACGCGATTTTTATAACCAATTTCGGTGAATATTTTGGTGCTATCACCAATTCCAAAAAACACTTCGTAACATTTAAATTTCTGACTTAAAGGTGTTAATTCTTGGGTACTTATATTTTTTTGTTCGTTGTCTTCTATAGCTAATTTGGTTCCTAACCAACTTTTACTCATACCATAGGCAATTCTGTTGGATGACCTTAAAAACGTTGAGTTGTTGGTGTTTGAAGTGGCATTTAAAAAGCTAGAATACGATTGAATATTGAATTTATTAAGCATTAAATTCGTATTAAAAACATGCCTGTTTCCATTAAAATTTTCAGCATAATCTAAATGTTCAAATTGATAAGTAACATGTCCTTTTTCAAAATGATTTAAACTTAGCCCAGACTTAAATAAAGTTTGATTTCCGAAATTAATGTTGGAAGTATTTACAGAGGAATTTTCTAAATTCCAATCTCTATTAAATTCAGCATTATATAAACGTTCAATCGTTTTAAAATTCTTTTGAATATAATCGCCATCAGCAAAACCATTCAAACTCCACAAGCTGTCATTTTTTATAATGCTTTGAGAAATTTTTAGTTTTCCAGCAAAACCATCATTATTAGCGTCGTCTAAATTTGAAAATAAGTTTAAGTCGTTTTTACTACCAGCTATTTCAAACCCAATATTAGTTTTTTCAGTTGGCGTGTAACTTCCATTTACCACCGCTATTTGGAGTTTTGTAGGTGCAATAAGTTGAATAATGGGTGCGTAATTACCTTGTAAAACCCCAACAAATTCATAAATATTATTAATGGCATTCGTGCTGCTTACATTATAATCACCTTGATTTGCGCCTACTTGAGAAAAAGTAACGCGGTATAAGGTGTCGTCCGGATTATTAGAAAACACAAAAGCCTCAAAACCGCTAATAAGTTCTTTTTTATATAAAATCCGGTTCTCGTTTATGGGTTCTTCAACTTCTGAAGGTGCTACCATTTGGGTTCTGTCATCTCCAGAATCTGACAGTATTTGTACCTGGGCTTCGGATAAGTTTTGCTGTAACGGTTGGTTTTTAGCATCATTTTCAGAATACACTGACACTCCAATATTAAATTTTTTGCTTTCAAAACGTCCCCCGCTATAAGCGACTAAACGTGAATAGTTTCGTTCGCTATATTGATAATCGACAGTAATTCGCATTTCGGAGGTAATAGGAAAAGTGGAATTAAAAATAATTTCACCTGCGTTATAATCGATAATATAATCTTTGTCTTCGCCTCGCTGTACCGCAAGCCCATTTACATAAACCGTTTCACTACCCGAAACAAGAAGGACAAACAATTCGCCATTTTGCCCTTGTAATTTATAAGGCCCTTGGTTTCCTTCCTGTGCGTTAAACTGACTTCGGGTAAACTGCCCACGCACCAAGGCACCGGCAGCAAATAAATCGGTTTGGGAATCTTCCTCACCCAATTTGGCATTAATAGATAATCCTTGAACGCGTTTTGAAAAATTTGCAAAATAAGAATGGGTGTTTTGTAAATCGATATCTCCTGCTCGGATACTCCAACGGTCACTGTACAATTCTATAAAAACCTGGTCGAATTCATCCAATCGCTGGCTATACCCGCTTTCTTGCAGCGGAATATTTGCGTCTTGAATAGAAGCGCGTAACGAGACTTTCTCACTTAGTTTCCCCGAAATTTGAAGATCTAATTCGCTATTTAAAACCGAATTCTGATTGTTCCCTAGAGTAACCCCGCGCGAAATACTTCCAGAAGTTGTTAAGCCATCAAATGGAATAAAATCTTTAGTATCGTTGGGTTGCGATAGTTGGTAAAGTTTCTGAAGATTACTATTGTTTTCCACAATAATGGTATCGTCTAATTGCTTGTAAGTTTTGGTTAAAAAATCGGGATATTTTAAATAATTAATGATGATGGAATCGGTTTCAATGGGTTTTATGAACCTTAAAATGGCTTTTCCAAAATCTACAGTATAAAAAGTGGTATCAATAACCGTATTATCTTTTGTTTTAATTGAAAAGTAATTGGAATTAATACTAACGCTATCAATTAAAATATATTCGTTTATAGCCACTTTTTTAGTTCTATAATTAGAATTTGGGTCTTGAGCCAAAGCACAAAACCCAATAAAAAAGATAAAAAGAAAGGTTATAAGCTTCATCCTATACTTAAACTACAAATAGTTTAAAATATTTTGTTAATAGTTTTCGTTAAAACAACTGAAAATTAATAGTGTAAAAGTAACGCATTATTTATTTTAGCTAAAATTAATGCTCTTTTAAAAGAGCACAATCCCAAATCAGATTGGGA
>JBNMNO010000209.1:0-3088 GCA_051275695.1 Mariniflexile sp. | reverse complement strand
AAAATAAAGCAGATGTTGATACTCTTTTAGCACAGTTTGAAGATTTTTTTCATGGTGAAATATTAAAACAGAAAAAATATTTACGCGATTTAAGTAAAGGTAATCAGAAAAAGGCGGGAATTGTGGGGGCCTTAATAGGAAATCCTGAAGTTATCATTTTAGACGAACCATTTGCTAATTTGGACCCAACAACTCAAATAAGACTTAAGGGAATTATTAAAGATTTAGCCAAAAAACAAGGGGTTACTGTTTTAATTTCCAGCCATGATTTAATGCACGTTACGGATGTTTGCGAGCGCATTGTTGTGTTGGAAAAAGGTGAAATTATAAAAGATTTAGCAACAAATGCAGCCACTTTAAAAGAGCTGGAAGCGCATTTTTCTGGGGAAGAAGTAGTTTTATAAAATTATACCACAGAATTTCACGGATAAACTTTTAAAACTTTGCAACTTTTCAACTTGGAGTCTATGCAACTTAGCGAGCCCTATTTCATCCAAAAGTAGTTTCAATTTTATAGGTTAATCAAAAAAGATGCTTATTTTTACCTGATTACATAATATAAGCGTGAGTTTATAGTTATTTACTTAGACTAAAAATGCCAGCATTGAAAACACCTTTTAAAGCAACCCTAGTTATTGCATGTTCTACTTTACTGTTAGTAAGTTGTTCCCGAAAAAAGGACAAATTTATAAACAGAAACTTTCATGCTGTTACGGCGGAATTTAATGCGCTTTATAACGGTTACAATGCTTTAGAAGAAGGACAAAACACCTTAAACGACGGTTATTTTGATAATTATTGGGAGGTTTTGCCCATTGAACGGATGCAAATTTCGGAAGAGATTGTACTCCCAGGTCAATCTAAAAACGAAAAATTTACCAGAGCAGAAGAAAAGGCTGTAAAAGCGATTCAAAAACACAGCATTACTATTGAAGGGAAAGAAAAAAACCCACAAATTGATGAAGCTTATTTGCTTTTGGGAAAAGCTCGATATTTCGATCAGCGTTTTGTGCCTGCGTTAGAAGCTTTTAACTTCATTCTTTATAAATATCCAGCAAGCGATAAGATAAATCAGGCAAAGATTTGGCGCGAAAAAACCAATACCCGTTTGGATAATGATGAGCTTGCCATTATAAACTTAAAGCGTTTATTAACGCAAGAACATTTATCAGACCAAGATTTGGCAGATGCTACTTCTATGTTAGCACAGGCATATTTAAACACAAAATCTATTGACAGTGCTATTACGCAATTAGAAATAGCTTCAAGCGTTACCAAAAAAGATGATGAGCGTGGGCGTTACAGGTTTATTCAAGGGCAGTTGTATAATGAGTTAGGAAAGAAAGATAGTGCCAATTTTGCATTTGAAAAGGTAATTGAACTAAACCGAAAAACCTCAAGAATTTATATGATTAGTGCTCATATCGAGAAAATTAAAAATTTCGATTATGAGAAAGGCAATAAATTCGAACTATTAGAGCTAATAACAGAACTTGAAGAAAATAGAGAAAACCGTCCGTTTTTAGATAAGATTTACCATCAAAAAGGGGCGTATTTTTTGAATAACGCATCAGATTCTTTAGCTGTTACCTATTTTAATAAGTCGTTGCGCACCAATTCTCAAGACAAAATATTAAAAGCCAAAAATTATGAGATTCTAGGCGACATGAATTTTGATAAGTCCATGTACCAGGAAGCCGGAAATTATTATGATAGCACCATGACTAATTTGGTTCTAAACTCGAAACCATACCGAGTTATAAAGCGTAAACGCGATAATTTAGAAGATGTTATTTATTATGAGGCGATCGCTAAAGTTAACGACAGTGTTTTATCTCTTGTTAATTTACCGGAGGCTGATAGAATTGCATATTTTGAAACGTTTATTGAAAAATTAAAAATTAAGGCTAAAGAAGAAAAGGAAAAAGCCGAAGCAGCCGAACGTAATTCAACAGGTTTAATAACCGCTAACAATACCATTGGAGGAAATATACCAATGCGAGGAGGAACGCCAAATCAAGTTGCCATGTTTTATTTTTACAACCCAACAACGGTGGCATATGGTAAAAATGAATTTGTAAAAATTTGGGGAGATAGAGTTTTAGAAGACGATTGGAGATGGTCTAATAGAACCAGAACTTCAACAGCAAACAGTATTTTAAATAGTGATGTGCTCGCTGCTGCTTCAGATGATGAAATGCTCGACCCACAGTTTTATATTTCAAAAATCCCTACCGAAACAAAAGAAATTGACAGTATTTCTAAAGAAAGAAATTACGCATATTACCAATTAGGGCTCATTTATAAGGAGAAATTTAAAGAATATGAATTGGCTAAGAGCAAGTTGCAAAACTTACTTAAAAGCAATCCGGAAGAGCGATTAATTCTACCTTCAAAATATAATCTATATAAAATTTATGAGCTTTTAGGTGAAAATGATGAAGCTTCCATTGCAAAAACCGATATCATTTCCAATTATCCAGAATCCAGATACGCCACTATTTTAAACAACCCAGAATTAGCTTCGGCTAAAGATGATAATAGTCCTGAAAGTTTATATGAGGCACTTTACCATAAATACGAAAACCAAGAGTATTTAGAGGTTATTTCTAAAAGTGAAGAATATATAAACACCTTTGATGCCGAACCTATTGTCCCTAAACTTGAGCTTTTAAAAGGCACCGCAACAGGCCGTTTGTATGGTTTTGAAGCCTATAGTAAAGCTATAAACTTTATAGCTGTAACCTACGCAAATACTGAAGAAGGAATACAAGCACAAGACATAGAAACCAATGTGCTTCCAAAATTAGCAAGTACCGAGTTTGTTCAGGAAAATGATAGTATAGCAAACAATTATAAGCTTGTCTTTAAGTTTGAAAACCCTAAACCAGATCAAGTAGCTGGTTTTCAAAAAACCTTGGATGAGGTATTAAAAAATATAAAATATTATTCTTTAAAATCGTCGGTTGATGTTTATAACCAAACAACAACTTTTGTAATTGCACATGGTTTAAAAAATGCTCAAGTAGCCAATACATTCAATCAATTATTGACTAAAGAAGATAAGAAAAAAATAAAAGAACCACAC
>JBNMNO010000208.1:0-3123 GCA_051275695.1 Mariniflexile sp. | reverse complement strand
TTAGTTTCTAGTTTGTAATACTGATATAAGTGGCTTTTTTTTATTTGTTTGGTAAAATATTCTGATTGACGCTAAATAAATTATTTGGGTCGTACTTACTTTTAATTTTTGAAAGTCGCTCATAATTCTGTTTATAACTAGCTTTCACTCGTTCTTGGCCTTCATCCATCATAAAGTTTGAATAAGCACCTCCAGATGAATATGGGTGTAATCCCTCCCAATAATTTTTACACCAATTTGTAATTTTATCGGCGTCATTTGGTTCTGGAGAAACGCCAACAATAACACCAGCATATTTGGCATCACGATATGCCCAAGGTGTATCTTCGGCTCCAACTCTGCTTGCTGCTCCACTTATAGGATATAAATGCATTTGCGACAATGGGGTTGGTATACGAGATCCAAACTTTAAATGTTGAGCACTAACTTGTGGACTTAATTCATTAAAAAAGTCTGCACGCCAGTACCATTGAAGTCCAGGAGGCATTAAACCATCAAACATTGTTTGAATTGAGGGATAAGGCATTTTACCTACATGAGCAAAAATAGGCTCTAAATCCATGGCTGGTTTTATTAATTTATCAAAGGCTTCCTGACTACCAGTAAAGCACCACACAATACCGCAATATTGGTTTCCATGTAAAAAATCCGGAAATGGAGGACCTGGAATAATCATAGTAGCTATAAAACCATTTAATTCGTCTGGAGCATTATTAATGAATTTATGGTACCATGCCATAATTTCTTCAGTTCTTTCTATTGGCCATAAAGTTGGACCGCCTATAATTGTTTTTACTGGATGTGCTTGAAATTTAAAAGAGGTTACAATGCCAAAGTTTCCACCGCCACCACGAATGGCCCAAAACAAATCTTGATTTTGATTCTTATTTACGGTTACAAAAGAACCATCTGCTAAAACCATATCGGCTTCAAGTAAATTATCAATAGTCAAACCATATTTCCTTGATAAATGACCAACTCCACCTCCAAGAGTTAAACCGCCTACACCGGTTGTTGAAATTATGCCTGCAGGTACTGCTAAACCAAAAGGATGCGTGGCATGGTCTACTTCACCCCAGAGATTTCCGCCACCAACTCTAACTGTATTATTTGATGTGTCTACACGAACAAATTTTAGTCCTGATAAATCGATTACTAGTCCCTCATCACATAACCCTAAACCGCCACCATTATGCCCACCACCTCGAACAGCAATTAACAGATTATTTTCTCTTCCAAAGTTTACTGATGCCATAACGTCGGCTACATCAACACACATAGCAAATAAACCAGGGTGTTTATTTATCATGCCATTATAAACCTTACGAGTTTCGTTATAGTGCGAATCTGTAGGTTTTATAAGATTTCCTCTTAATTGCGAAGAAAATGCATCGATAAGGGCGCCGTCTAAATTTTTTACGGGATTTTTCATATTACTTGGTTTAGTTGTTGTTTATTTTGAAAGTATCATTCCCTTTAAAGACCATAAAATTGCTAATACGTCTTTTTTAGAGTCTTCATCAATGCCGTTTTTATCCAAGGCCACAAAAATATCATCCATAACATTCATATATTCAGTTGGATTAATATTCATTCCTGTATGGGCAGTTATCATATCTTTTCCTTGGTATAATGTTGGACCACCGCTACCAGCACAAAAAAAATCTACAGAATGCTTTTTTACTATTGCTAAATATTCAGGTTTTTCTTTAAGAGGTAAGAATCTAGCATTTACTGCTGGGTTTTTCATATGCTGTTCAACAGCGTCATCAACAATAATTGTGATACCTTCTTTACCTCCTAATCGTTCAAAAAGTGATTTATTCATAATATATGGCTTTAGTTATTAACCAAATTTAGGAATACTATATTTAAAGGACTTCTACATTTAATCCAAAGAATGATAAAATTGAATCATCGAGTATATGCCATTATTTTAATAATTAATGTACTGCTGAACGTATTTTGATGGAAGGATTCCGAATTTATTTTTAAAGCATGTTGAGAAATATGCTGCACTATTAAATCCAGTCTCAAAAGCGATTTCAGAGATGTTTCCTTTTTGATCATGCAGTGATTTAAGTGCTTGCTGCAATTTGTATTCAACAATGAAGTTGTTTGGCGATTTTCCTGTTAGGTTTTTTAGCTTTCTGTTTAGTTGTGATTTGCTATAACCTAATTTCATGCCAAAATCATTCACATTGAAGTCTGGTTTTGTCCATATAGTTCCAACAAAATCCATCAAATGGGTTAAGAATTTTTCTTCCTTAGGGTTTAGAGTCCTAATATGTTCTTTATTAATAAATTCATTTCTATTCTCGTTTTCGTAGAGCGATTTTACTTCAGAAGTAATCACTATTTGATCATCTACAATTTCACACAATCGTTTGGCTAATGTTATAGTTTCTTCAAAAAAGGAATCTTTGTTGGTAACGGGTGCTCCTGAGCTAATTCCAATATTTAACTTACGCATGGAGATATCCGTTTTTGTAGTAATAAATTTAAAATTGTATTGAATTTTTAAAGCGCATAAAATAGCATCAGAAACCGAAATAAATGAAGCCAAATAGCTATTATTATCTTGCTTCACAATACTGCCTTCAAATTGTTTAAAAGATTTTGTAACACTATTATGAAATTTTTGAGTAAATAAACTAAACTGATTTCCTTCCAGCTGGTGCAAATAATCGCTGGTTTCGATAAGCATGATAACTCTAAAAGCTGAATCGTTAATAATGTTTAATGCAGTGTTTTGCAATTTTTCAGGATCTTCAATTCGTCCTAAAAAAGATTCTACTATATTTTTGTTTACTTCTATAATTCTATGAGGTACTTCACCATGCGCATTATTGTGCATCTTTTGTATAGCTTCTTTATTTGGGGCTTCTATTAAACAAAAGGCTGTTTTTCTATGTTCATCACACCAATAGGTCATGCCTTTACACTCATACAAATGTTGTACTTTTAAATCTTCCTGATGCATTTGTGCTACATGCTCAGCTGTAATTTCTTCAGGTATATCATGACGATCCATGTATATAGGCATAGTGTATATTTTTACACAAGTTAATGATTTATAACATATTATGCAATAGGTATAGAATTTCTAGTAGTTATTAATTT
>JBNMNO010000207.1:0-3132 GCA_051275695.1 Mariniflexile sp. | reverse complement strand
ATTTTAGATAAACTGATATGTTGAGTGCTTCGTATTTTGAGCTAAAAAACAAATAAGCGAATTAGAAGAAAACAATAGACTCCAGTTATATAGCAACACTTGACAGATCTAAGTGGGTGAATTACAATTTTTAATAAGAAATAAATTACAATAAATGTAAATAAACGAATTGTGTTAAAAAATAAGATATTAATTAAACATTTAACACTAGGTATGTTGTATTTTTAGAGCTTAAAACTTACAAAGGTGAAGAGAACAATTTTTGGTAAAAACAAAAAATCAGTTCGCGCGATTGGATATAGAAGAAACAATTAACAAAGTAAAATGGCTGAAGAAGTACATATTAAAGAATATAAGTTTTTAAAAAACGTTCTAGAAAACATGAGTGACGCATTTATTTCACTAGATTTTAATTGGTGTTATACTTATATGAATTCAAAAGCTGGAGTCGTTTTAGGGAAAAACCCAACTGAAATGATAGGTAAAAATATATGGGAGGAATTTCCTGAATTTGTAGGTCACCCCTCTGCATTAAATTATGAAAAAGTAATGAAGAAAAGGGTTTTCATTCAAACGGAAGAGTATTACGAGCCCTACGATAAATGGTTTGAAAATAATATGTTTCCATCTGAAAATGGAATTACCCTCTTTTTTGTGGATATTACTGATCGTAAAAAACTGGAATTTGAATTAATAAAAGCTAAAGAAAAAGCCGAGGAAAGTGACCGATTGAAGTCAGCTTTTCTTGCTAATATGAGTCATGAATTCAGGACTCCCATGAACGGTATACTGGGATTTTCATCCTTGTTGAGTGAGCCTGGATTAAGCAATGAAGAACAGCAGGAATACATTAAACTAATTCAAATTAGTGGAGCGCGTATGCTTAACCTGATTTCAGAAATTATAGATATATCCAAAATTGAATCGGGAATGATGAAAGTAAAACTGGAAGAAGTGGATGTTAATCGAGAAATTGATTTCGTTTTTGATGTTTTGAAATTGGATGCCGAAGAAAAATCGATACAATTATCGTACAACAGTAAGCTATTGCCAGATCTTTATCTAGTGACCGATCGGGAAAAACTGTATGCAATCTTGACAAACTTAGTTAAAAACGCTATTAAATATACGAATGAAGGCGCAATAGATTTTGGATATACGGTTAAAAAAGAAGCTGTTGAATTTTTTGTGAAAGATACTGGTATCGGAATTCCTATGGAGCAGCAACCTGCTGTTTTTGAAAGATTTATACAGGTCGATATCGAAAACATTCAGGCACGTCAGGGTGCCGGTTTAGGATTAGCCATCTCAAAAGCTTTTGTTCAGTTATTGGGTGGTGAAATTTGGCTTGAAAGCCAAGAAAGAATAGGAAGCGCCTTTTATTTTTCGTTGCCGCTTGACACAAAAAATAAAGGAAAGAAGTCGCAAACGAACAGAATTAAAAAACATGGAAAGGAAATTGTGCCCAAAATAAAGAAAAAATTAAAAATGCTGATTGCCGATGATGACATTATTTCAAGAAAGTTAATCTTAAAGTCAGTACATGAATTTGCCAAAGAAATAATCGAAGCAAAAACAGGGCGTGAAGCAATTGAAAAATTCAGAGAGAACACAGATGTTGATTTAATATTAATCGACGTTCAGATGCCCGACATAAATGGTTATGAAGCGACCAAAGAGATCAGGAAATTAAACAGTGATGTAATTATCATAACACAGTCTGCCTTTGGTCTTAATGGAGACAGGGAAAAAGCGTTATCGGCAGGATCTAACGATTATATTACAAAACCCATAGATAAAACCGAACTGCTAATTGTGCTAAATAGGTATTTTTCATAGTCTAGATCTTAGAAGAAGCCGATGTGTCTAATTTGAGTTGGCTTTGGATTTATAAGAAAGTTGGACTTTGCCGTCGTTACTGTGCGGCATTTAATTATTCAGCTTGTTAGTCGTTAACTTTTATAAAATCATTTTAAAAAATACTTCTGAAGCTCTTTTTTGTAATAAACAGCGCTATCAGAGGCGCTTTTCATAGAATTGTCTAAAAAGTTACCACCTTGTTCTCTGTAATAATATTCTAAACCTGATTTTTTGGGCAATTGAAAATAAAGAAATCAATAGGATTGAGGTTAGAAGAAATGTTTTCATTTTTGGGGGTGTTTAATATGCGATTTAGTTTTTATTGTATTGGTTTATAAACAATATTTATTTCTGTATTCGGTTAGTATTCTTCAAGTAATGTGTTAGCGGGCACAGGCGAAGATGCTTGTGGTAGCTTAGGTTAGTCAAAATTAGTTATTTTACTGATCTAAAAATAATAGAAATAAGTATAAAAAATTGATAATGAATTCGATAAATAACCGACTGAAAATCACGATTCAGTCGGCTATATATTTTAAGTTTTATTGTAAAAACGCTTTTAGTTCAGCACACGTCTTAACTTGAGTGCTTTCTTTTTCTATCAAACTTTCTAATCTCTGTAAAATGGGTCGGCGAGAACAAGCGAGACACTTCTCTGACGGCCATTTTTAGTTTTTATTTAATAAAACATCAGCATGTACAGCTACTTCACTATATGTTTTACTGATGCTGTCTTTGCCGGTATGCAACGCTTCGCATGCTTTATTGATTGTTGCTACTGCTGCTAAAGCGTCTCAGTTTTCTAAATTCATCACTATATCAAAAGACAAGCTTGTATCACTATTTTTACTGAATTGTAAAGGAATAGTTGCTGTTTTTCCGTTTAATAACACCTCTATTGAACAGGTATTATTTTTTGTACTAAAAAATTAGGCATAATTCATTAGGTTATATAATTATATTACACTGCTTTACAATTTATTAAGATTCAATTATACGGAAGTGAATGGTAAGAGCTGTTTAGCGTACTACTGTTTTGTGCACGAAATAGCCCTGTTATTGTAAACCAATAGCAGGGCTAAAATTGTATTATAAACGTACTTTAAAAGTAGGTTAAAATTAGTAAGTTTCTTTTGGATGAAATAATATGATGTAATTTATTGTTCCATATTAATAACAGTTCGTCCTTTTAACTTTCCATTGAGCATTAAGTCAATTTTTTCAGATAATTCGCTTAAAGTTACTTCAGTAGCGATATCGGCTAAATTGTCT
>JBNMNO010000206.1:0-3274 GCA_051275695.1 Mariniflexile sp. | reverse complement strand
GAACAAAAAACAATAATATCAAGAATAAGCAACTTGGAATCAATTCTGACCAAAACATGTATTTCCATCCAAATGTTATATTTTCTGCTTCAGATAAATTACTTCCAATAAAATAGGTAGCTAAAAACACTACAAAAAAGCCAATAACGATAGCAAGTTGATAGTACGTAACCATTTTTCCTCTTATATCCCTTGGCGCAATTTCGGCGATGTACATAGGCGCATTCATAGAGGCGATACCAATACCCAATCCTCCAATAATTCTAAAGAAAACCAATAAAGAAACTGACTCTGAAAAAATAGATGGCAAACCAGAACCAAAGGCCGACAAAGAAAACAGTATCGCTGAAATTATTAAAGAGTGCTTTCTCCCAAACCGGATACTTAAAGGACCTGCTGCAATGGCCCCAACTAGACAGCCTAACAAAGCACTTCCAACAACCCAACCTTTCATTGCTGAATCCAGATCAAAATGTTTACTTAAGTAAAATTGAGCGCCATTAATAACGCCAGTATCGTATCCAAATAGTAATCCGCCTAAAGCAGATACTGCCGTTATTAATAATAAAAAAGTTTTTTTATTCATGATGTTTGTTTTTTGTTTTAAAAAAATATGCTTTTGCTTACTGATTGTCTATTTTCATGTACCTAATTTTTAGGAGTTTTATGAAAATATAAAAGGCTATGATAACGGCTATTATTATAAATAGTAGTGCTATGATACTACAATAGTAATTCAAATTAAATTTGTTATTAGGGTCTAATGGTTATTGGACTGGGGGTAATAGGTGATTTTAAGGAGTAGTTTAAGACGCAACCTTCTTGAAATTTGAAAAATAACTACTTGGGGTACACTCAAAGTGTTTTTTAAAGCAGGTTCTAAAATATTTTGGATCAGAAAACCCTACCATATAGATTACTTCGGTTATGGAATATTTTCCAGATTCAATAAGCTTTGCAGCCTTATTAAGGCGAATTGTTCTTATAAATTCAGATGTAGATTGCCCTGTTATTGATTTCAGTTTTAAGAATAGTGCAGATCTACTCATTCCTATTTCTAAAGCGAACTTTTCAACTGAAAATTCTGTATTATCAAGGTTCTTCTTGATGATGTTAATTGACTTTTCTATAAATTTCTGATCCAATTTATTAGACAATTCCTTCCAAGACTTAGAACTTGAATTCGTTCTAAATTTTTGAATCCATTGCTCTTTGGTACGTAAAATATTATCTAATCTTAATTTTAAAACTTCAATATTAAAAGGTTTTAAGATAAACTCATCAGCTCCAGTTTCTAACCCCTCTTTTTCGTTTTCCAGTCCAGCTTTTGCAGTTAAAATAAGTATTGGAATATGACTTGTGTTGATGTCCGTTTTTAATTTTTTACACATCTCAATCCCATTCATTTCGGGCATCATTAAATCGCTTATAATAACGCTGGGTATGTTCTTAATTGCCTGTTCTAAACCTTCTTTACCATTATTTGCGGTTAATATTCTATAATCATAACTAAAAAATGTCACCAGATAGTCTTGCAATTCTCTATTATCTTCAACAATTAAAAGCAGCGGTGTTTCTTTAGAGTGCTCTTTAGCACTCTTAATTGTTTTTTTCGGTATTAATTGATTTTCCTTAATAACATCAACTCCAATTTTAGTGTATTTAAAATCATATTTTTGAGGTTGTAATTCTATAATCGAATTATTAGAATATGCTGTTTTAGAGATGGGTATCGTAACAGTGCAGGTAGTTCCTTTATGAAATTCGCTTTGGATATTAATTTCGCCTTTATGTATCTCTACTAAATGCTTTATGTATGCCAACCCTAAACCTGAGCCTTCATTAATCGCATTATTTTCTTTTCTGGTTTGATAGAAGCGATCAAATATGCTTATTAATTCATCTTTAGGGATTCCTATTCCAAAATCAATTACTTTAATAATGGCATAGTCTTCACTGTTTATAGTTTCTTTTTCAAGACTTACTGTGATACCTTTTCCTTTGGGCGTAAATTTAAAGGCGTTAGATAATAAATTATATAATATTTTTTCAATTTTATCATTATCAAACCAAGCATCAAGTTCTTTTTTTGGAGATAAAAACAAAAACTTAATATCTTTTTCTAATGCAATGTCTTCAAATGCTGTAAACACTTCTCCTACAAAGGACACAAGTTCATCATTTTGGACAATTAAATTTAAATTTCCAGACTCTGCTTTTCTAAAATCTAAAAGTTGATTAATTAGTTTGAGTAGTCTATTGGAGTTTTTATACATGATTGAATTTAACTTCGGAATATCTTTAGTATCTGCCCGTCCATTCATAATTTGACTCAAGGGACCCACAATTAATGTTAAAGGTGTTCTTAATTCATGTGATATATTCGTAAAAAACTGAAGCTTCATCTGATTCATTTCTTCAGAATTCTCATGGACAGCACTTTCTATATCCATTTTGCTCTTTAAATGTATTTGATTTAAACGAATTTTAACAAAGCTATATATAATGGCAAACGTTAACAATGAAAAAATAAAAATAGCTAGTGTTGTTAAGTACCACGGTTTATTTATTAAAACCGAAATCTCTTTTGGTTCATCTGTCCAGACACCAACACTATTAGAACCAAACACTTTAAATATGTAATTTCCTGGCGGTACATTCGTATAAGATGCAAACCGTCGTTCATTTCCTTTAGAGTATTGCCACTTTTCATCAAACCCTTCTAATATGTACTTGTATTGATTTTTTTCAGGATTGGAAAAATGCAAGCTTGAAAAAACAAACTCCATAGAGTTAAGACTATACGGCAATACAATCTTTTTTGTTTCATTAATACCCTTTTTTAAAATAACCTTTCCATTTCTTTTCTCTAACGGAAGGATAATTTCATTAAAAAGTTTAAAATCTGAAATAATTAGTTGCGGTTTTATTTCATTTACAGAAAGCCTATCTGGTTGAAAAAAAGTAATCCCATTTACACCGCCACAAAGCATCATTCCAGAATTGGTGAACAACATGGCATTATCTTTAAACTCGCTAACATTAATTCCATCTTGGTTTTCAAAATAGGTAACCGCTCCGGTTTTAGGGTTCAATTTAGAGATCTCTCTAACGTGCAACATCCATATATTACCTTGGTTGTCTTCCTTTATTTGATATACAACATCACTTGGAAGTCCTTCTTTTTTTGTGTAATGTTTAAAATTTAATGTGTTATTTGAAATTTCAATTTGATTCAAACCTCCACCAAATGTACCTACATATAAAAGACCAT
>JBNMNO010000205.1:0-3325 GCA_051275695.1 Mariniflexile sp. | reverse complement strand
AATTCTGGTGTTTCTATTATTAATTTTTGAATACTATCTTGATCACTTCCATATATATTTAAATGATGCGTATTATGAGGTGCTTCTTTAGAACCATGTATTTGAAGCAATGCAGTTTTACAAGAAACATTAGGTAACTTCCCTATTAAAATAGCTTTATTTATAGTATCCTCTGCCATACGTCTATATGTAGTCCATTTCCCTCCAGTAATAGTAATTAATTTAGAATTTGAAACAATAATTTTATGGCTTCTAGAAATTTCCTTTGACTTTTTTGAATTTTCTTTTGATGCTGCCAGAGGTCTTAACCCAGCATATATACTTAAAACATCTTCTTTACATACCTTTTTGTTAAGATATTTGTTTGCTGTTGAAATGATAAAATTCACTTCCTCATCTAATGCAGTAGGTTCTAAACTATAACTATTTAGCAATGTATCGGTAGTACCAGCAATTACTCTATTATGCCAAGGTACTAAAAACAAAACTCTTCCATCATCAGTTTTAGGAATCATAATAGCATCATTTCCAGGTAAAAAGGATTTGTCTAAAACCAAATGAATCCCTTGGCTAGGTCTAACTGTATTTTTTGCTTCAACATTGTCCATTTGCATAATTTTGTCAGTAAAAATACCCGTAGCATTAATAATAACTTTAGCCTTTAAATTATAGGACATGTTGGTTTCACTGTCATTTGCAACAACTCCATTTACAATGCCGTTATTATTTTTTAACAATTGTTTTACTTTAAAATGATTTAAAATAACGGCGCCATATTCAATACAGGTTTGGGCAATATTTATAGCTAATCTTGCGTCGTCAAATTGTCCATCATGATATACTACTCCGCCCTTAAGATGTTGTTTTTTAATGGTTTTTAATCTTGAAATAGTGTCTTTTTTATTGATGCGAATCGATTTACCAAAACTTAATTTTCCGGCTAATAAATCATACACTTTAAGTCCGAATGCATAAAAAAAGTTGTCCCACCAGCGGTAATTGGGAATAATAAATGATTGATTGCTCACTAAATGTGAAGCATTTTTTAATAACAACCCTCTTTCATACAAAGCTTCTTTCACTAGATCTATATTTCCTTGAGCTAAATATCGAACACCACCGTGAAGCAGTTTTGTACTTTTGCTTGAGGTTCCTTTTGCAAAATCAACTTGCTCCAATAAGAGTGTTTTATAGCCTCTTGTGGTGGCGTCTAATGCAACACCTAAACCTGTAGCACCACCGCCAATAACGATGACATCCCATTCAGAGTTTTCTTGTATTTGTTCTACTAATGTTTCTCTTTTAAACATAATTGGTATCCTGTATTATCATTGTTTTAGTTTATTCACTTGATTAGAATACAAAAACTCAATCTTATTTACCTTTTTTAAATAAATTAGTATCAGTCATTATTTTTTTAATTTTGATAAAGAGCCGTCTTTTAGCACCTTTTGAAATTTCAAATGGTGAAAAAACGAATAACAAAATGATTTTTAAAACATTTAATATTATTTTCATCACTCTAAGGTTCTTATTTTAGTATTTTTTGAATTAGCATTGCTACTAAAAGGGAAGTAACAAAACATTCGTTACTAGTAATGCTGAATTATTATAAGAAATATTTTTATTATAATAATTGGTTAGTATTTTTATAATCTTCTAAAAATTTAGCTAAACCACTATCCGTTAAAGGATGTTTGAGCAACCCTTTTATTGAAGATAATGGTCCAGTCATCACATCACTACCTATTTTAGCACAATTAATAACATGCATGGTACCACGGATGGAAGCTGATAAAATTTGAGTTTCAAAACCGTAGTTATCATAAATTTGACGGATTTCAGTGATTAAGTTTAATCCATCTGTTGAAATATCATCCAATCTTCCTAAAAATGGAGACACGTATGTTGCGCCAGCTTTAGCTGCCAATAATGCTTGTCCGGCAGAAAAAACCAAAGTTACGTTAGTTCTAATTCCCTTATCAGAAAAGTACTTACAGGCTTTAATACCATCGGCAATAATTGGCAGTTTAACCACAATTTGAGGATGTAAAGCTGCTAAAGCTTCACCTTCTTTTACCATGCTATCAAAATTGGTGGAAATAACCTCAGCACTTACATCTCCTTCTACTATATCACATATTTTTTTATAGTGAGCTAAAATGTTCATTTCACCAATAATGCCCTCTTTTGCCATTAATGATGGATTGGTAGTTACCCCATCTAAAACCCCTAAAGCTTGTGCTTCTGCAATTTCACTTAGGTTTGCTGTATCAATAAAAAATTTCATGTTTTATGGTTTAAATTGTTTTTAAATATTGTAATATTTCTTTACTTACTTTTTCGCCTGTAAATCCAAACTTATCATCCAACACATTCGCTGGATCTTCCTTGATAATCAGTAAGTATTACTATGACATTGGGTTTTTCTAAATTATAGATCCTTCCTGTTGTGCCTATAAATAAGAGGGAAATAAATAGAAAATTAAGTTTACTCATATTTATTAGTATTAGACATAAATAGAATATATGAATTATTGTAAAATTCTAAAAAATCAGGTACACTAGGGTGGCCTGGATACGCTGCGTGAAAATGATCTTTATTGTCGTTATGCCAAACCATTACATAGCTAATTTGACGTGTTATTTCATTGTGCATGATACCCTTTAATAATTTCTTTGTAAACCAATCCTTTTCAGGCATTGTGGCCTTACCAAACATTGTGAACGCTCCTGTTTCAGTTAATGCAGCAGGTTTGTTTTTCTCATTGGCAATCGATACTGTGATTTCTACACTTTTCACAAATTTTCGCATGTTTGTCGCATGGTGACGCAAATCATAATAATTATCAAGTCCTAGAATATCTACATATGCATCGCCTGGGTAGCCATAAAGATAATCCTCCCTACTTTTAATTCTAGAACCGAAAGAGGACCATGGGGAATAGGCGTACAAAAGGTTATCTACCCCTTTTTCAGCAGATAAATAGTTTACCGTAAATTTCCATAATTGAATGTATTCTGCTTCCGAACAGTGCTTTTTACTCCACCAAAACCACCAACCTGTATGCTCATGCCACGGTCTAAAAATAATTGGTATTTTTAGACCATCGTCATCAATAAGCGAGTTGAAGAAAGCCGCCATATTGTCTAATTGAGTTAAAAACTCTTGATGCTTTTCACCACCAGGCAATATGGCTTTCACTACATTTTTTGATTTATCGGGATGACCTTTCCACATATAGTTTCCGCCATAAGGATTTTGTGCATGCCACTCGATTGTATTGAACCCTCCCATATCGTGAAATAGTTTCATTTTATAGCG
>JBNMNO010000204.1:0-3385 GCA_051275695.1 Mariniflexile sp. | reverse complement strand
CTGTTAACGTCTAAATATTTTAGCAAAAATCTCATTGAAATACAAATGCTTATTTTTAAGTAAATAGTGTTTTTAAACCTTTGTAACAAAAAATTAGCCAAATTTATGCACTATTTACATGTAAAAGAGGTGTTTAGAAACCTTAAAAAAGCTCTGTAAAATTGGAATTAATGTTTTTGTTAGCTTAATAATTTAGCATTATTTGAGTATTTCATCTTTATTTTTTAAATCGTTTTCTTCTTTGCAGATAAATTTGATTTTGAGTAGTAATTAAAATAAATAGTGAAAAAGGGGTCGCCCAAGAAATAATTCCTCCGTTCATAAATAATGTAACTAAAAATAAGCTTGCCCAAACAATAAATATTTTTATATTTTCATTTCTTTTTTTGCTCGATTTCAGACCGTCTAATAAAGTATTTTTTGAATTATTGTGCCTTTCCACAACACTGTATTTTAAAGAACTGGATATATTTTGAATTAACGTTTCACGTGAATAAAACATTCTATCATGCGCATGCAACACATTAGACTGACAGAGTTCTATGAGTCCGAGTGAGATTATATGCATTGAAGCACAAATAATTTTAATTGGACTAAAAGGAAAGGAAATAGCGCAATCTTTATGAGTTAGCTCTTCTTTTAAGTAGGTAATGTTAGTGAGGAGTTCTTTTGTAGAGTTTTGATGAATTTGAATAAATATTTGATGTCCGTTTAGTTTGCATTCAATAGCGTCTATTTGATTAAGATTGTCAAATTTTTCAAATTCTGAAATAAATTTAAAATTATAACCAAACTCACTAATTTTATTTTCGAGCTCTTTTTTTGACGGAAGTTCACTGAATTGCAGAAAGTTTATTAAAGTTTTAGACATGTTACATTTGGGGGTTGATGAACTACGGCTATTATTATTATTATTATTAGAGCCAAACTAAAATCATTATCATTTTACTTGTCAATAAAAAAATAATTATGCTGACTTTAATAGAGATTCTGTTAAAATAAAATTAAGCAATTATAATACAAAATTACAAAAATTAATAAATTGACAGGTCTTTTAGTTACAAATATTTAAAAATTAATTAAAATAAGCCTAAATGCTATATTCAGAATTATTTTTTTGTGGATGAATTTATTTTTTTTAAAAATTTTCTAGGATGTAACTTTAATTTAGGTTAGAATTAAAAAGTGAAAGTAGTAAAAAGTGAAAAGGAATGATTCAAAAAAAGGACCATTTTTATAATTTTTACAATAACTCACGAAATAAATAGACATCGTATCTTAATACAGTGTAATTTGTTGATATATAATATATTAAAACTTACGTTAAGCGTTGAAAATAATACCATTACTTTCAACAATAGTTAAAAACCCTACAAATATGGTATTTTTGTAATTAAGTATAATTTGAATACTAAAAGAAAAAAAAATGGCAAATACATTATTTGACAAAGTATGGGATTCACATGTTGTTCGACAAGTTAAAGACGGTCCAGATGTGTTTTTCATAGACCGTCACTTTATCCACGAAGTTACAAGTCCGGTAGCTTTTTTAGGGTTAGAAAGTAGAGGAAACAGTGTCGTATATCCTGCTCGTACATTCGCAACTGCAGACCACAACACACCAACAATAAATCAACATTTACCCGTAGCAGATCCTTTGTCTGCAAATCAGTTAGATGCTTTAGAAAATAATGCTGCTAAACATGGTATTTCTCATTGGGGTTTAGGAGATGAAAATAACGGAATTGTGCACGTAGTAGGCCCAGAGAACGGAATTACATTGCCTGGTGCAACCATTGTTTGTGGAGACTCTCACACATCTACCCATGGGGCTTTTGGCGCTATCGCTTTTGGCATTGGTACCTCTGAAGTAGAAATGGTCTTATCTACACAATGCATTATGCAGGTAAAACCTATGAAAATGCGCATCAATGTAACTGGTAAATTAGGCTTGGGCGTAACATCTAAAGATGTGGCTTTGTATATTATTGCCAAACAAACTACTTCTGGTGCAACAGGTTATTTTGTTGAATATGCTGGTGAAGTTTTTGAACAGATGTCTATGGAAGGGCGCATGACCGTTTGTAACTTGTCCATTGAGATGGGGGCCAGAGGAGGTATGATTGCTCCAGATGCAAAAACGTACGAATATATAAAAGGACGTTCTCAAACTCCGAAAGGAGCAGATTGGGACAAAGCTATGAAATATTGGGAAACTTTATATACAGCAAAAGACGCAGTATTTGATGTTGAATACACGTATGACGCTTCAGATATCGAACCAATGATTACCTATGGTACAAATCCAGGAATGGGAATGGGGGTTACAAAATCGATTCCAACTGCAGAAAGTTTGGCTGGTGGTGTAGAAACATACAGAAAATCTTTGGGATACATGTCTTTTAATGAAGGAGACTCTATGATTGGTAAAGAAATTGATTTTGTTTTTTTAGGTTCTTGTACAAACGGACGTATAGAAGATTTTAGGGGGTTCTGTTCAATAGTGCAAGGAAGACAGAAGGCAAAAAATGTTACGGCGTGGTTAGTTCCAGGTTCGCATAAAGTAGTCGCTCAGATAAAAGCAGAGGGGTTAGATAAAATTATTATAGCGGCAGGTTTTGTTTTGAGAGAACCCGGTTGTTCGGCATGTTTGGCAATGAATGATGATAAAGTTCCTTCCGGAAAACTATCAGTATCTACTTCAAATAGAAACTTTGAAGGAAGACAGGGGCCTGGATCTAGAACATTATTAGCGTCACCATTAGTTGCTGCGGCGTCTGCAGTGCAAGGCGTGGTTACAGATCCAAGAACATTATTAGTATAAAGAGTTAAAATATAAAGCGTTAAAAATTAAGAAAACTCATAATCTAAGGAACTTTGAATTTTTAGACTTTTAAAACTTTACAAAAAATAAGAGAATGGCTTACGATAAATTTCAAGTATTAACAAGTACAGCATATCCGCTACCAACAGAGAATGTTGATACAGATCAAATAATTCCTGCTCGTTTTTTAAAAGCAACGGAACGTGTAGATTTTGACGTGAATTTTTTCCGTGATTGGAGGTACCATCAAGATGGAACACCTAAAGCAGACTTCCCTTTGAATAAAGAAATATATTCAGGTTCTCAAATCTTAGTAGGTGGTAGAAATTTTGGTTCTGGTTCTTCGAGAGAACATGCAGCTTGGTCGGTATATGACTTTGGATTACGTTGTGTAATTTCATCAGCATTTGCAGATATTTTTAAAAACAACTGTTTAAATGTAGGCGTATTGCCAGTGGAAGTATCTGCCGAATTTGCAGACACATTATTCACATCAATTATGGCAGATCCAAAAACAGTGATTACAGTTGATTTACCGAATCAGAAGGTAACGTTAGTTGC
>JBNMNO010000203.1:0-3390 GCA_051275695.1 Mariniflexile sp. | reverse complement strand
CCATTTATGGAGAACGAGGGTATGATATTCTTCTCCATGGAGATACTGCTTTTTATGGCGGTAATATTTATGGCTCTGAAGATGATCGCATCTCAGATAACGGTAATGAAACGGTACAAGGTAATATCTCCAATTTCTTTTTCGGACACTTAGAAGCTGGTTATGTGATCAATCCAGCAAGTAGGTTAAAGGTATTTGGTCAGTTAGTTTACCGCAGTCAGAATCCGCGATTTAATAATGATGTGGTACGTGGAGAAAGCACAGTATGGTTAAATTTTGGGTTGCGTACTGATATTATGAATTGGTCCTTTGATAGGTAGTCCTGGAATACTTCTGTTTGATAAAAGAATAAAGATTGCTGTGCTGTCAGCATATTATCGTATAGACCATAAACTCTTCGATGATGATCAGTTCAGCACAAGTAAAAAGTAACAAAGAATTAAAAAAGGAATATTTTTTAGGAAGTGCTTCGAGCTTTCAATATTTTAATGTCATAGAAACCGTTCATACGGCGCGCGCGTATGATCGCGAGATTTATTATTTCTCCTTCAAATAGCTCGTTAACGGTTTTCTACCCATAATACCGCTTTACCTTCAAAGGCCGCATATAACAAGTTTTTTATGAAGCTTATACTATTCCTTTTCATTTTTCCTGTTTTGTGTTTTTCACAAACTATTAAAGTAAATTATATATTTACTACAGATAGTTACCAAAAACAAGAAATATTATATGCAGATTTTAATTCATCTTATTATTATAACGAACCTTATGCAGGTTTAAATTCAGCAAAAGATAAAGTAGAAGGTACCGATATAACTTTGGTTCAAAAAGACATTAAACTTAACAAGATAGAATTTTTTCAAGAAAAAGAAAGTCAAACAATCTTATACCAATTAAAATACAAAGGTGAGAAAAGATTGATAACCGATTCAGTTCCAAATATCGATTGGGTAATTGTTAAGAAAGAAGTAAAAAAAATAAACGGCTACATCTGTAATAAAGCAACTACTCATTTTAGAGGAAGAGATTATGAGGCATGGTTTACACCGGAAATTCCGATTACTTTTGGACCTTTTAAGTTCAAAGGTCTTCCAGGTTTAATACTGATATTGAATTCTACAGGGGGAAATTCAAATAAATCATGGATTGCAACTAATATTGCAACTTTGGATAAAGATTTTCAAATGCCTCCTGTATGCACGAACTGTATAAATATGACCATTAGAGAGTTTGTTGAATATAAACAAAAGCTTAGGGAAGAGGCAAGTAAGGCAAGTATAGCCAGATTACCAAAGGGATATGCTAATGTTAAAACTTCCTACAAAAGATTAAGCATTGAAACAGTCTACGAATGGGAAACCGAAGATGAAGAAAAAAAATAAGTTCAGATATTTATTTAACTCAAAGAAAAAGACCCTAACCGGTCTTTTTCTATTTTTACTATGCTTTATAGGCAATGCACAAATCTCTGGTACTGCGGTAAATGAATTAAAAGAACCGGTGGCTTTTGTTAACTCAACTATCACAATGCATCTATAGTTTTTACCGTCACATAAGCCTTGTTAACCTCAGTAGGATTGGTGATAAAAAGGAACTGTTACTCTTTCAGAAACAGTTAAGGGGATGTAGAAAAGCATTCATTGATCGATAAACGACCTTATAAAGCTACTTATTTTGTTAAAAATAAAAATAATAAAAAAATAATTAGGATTTTTCTTAGTTTCTTAGTTTCTTACTTTCTTAGTGCTCTAAATGAATCATTTATAACATGTTAATTATGAGAAAATTAGTTTTTGCAGCACTAGCTGGAGTATTTATGTTGAGTAGTGGGTTTAGTCCATATTCTGAAACTGAAAATTCATTAAAAACAAAAAATCCATTTTATGATTGTCAATACACAATAACGGCATCATGGACAAACGTTTTTGGTCAAGAATTTTCAGAAACACGATCTTTTTCTGCAGTAACAGTTGGTCCAAGAGATTGTCAAGGTACTATGGATATGCATGTTACAGCTTTAAATCTGGGACTTAGAGAATGGTAATAATTCGGAATTTATTTTTAGCTTATTTATTCCTATTCACTTCAGTTCTGTCTAGTCAGAATAAAGCTTTAGTTGCTGAATATACTTATTCAAATAGATCATCTAATCGAATAGAAGTATTAATCGCGAATGAAACCGAAGGGTTTTACCAAGTATTGAATAAAAAAGCTTTAGAAAAATCTACACCAAAAACCGAATTGAAGGATGGAAGTTATACTATTAGTGGATTGAAAAACAGCACTTTTTCTAATTTTATATTTTTAAACGTATCTGACACTTTAAATTATTCTTATTTAAAAACACAAAATCAAGAAATGATGGTTTTGGATGAAATGCCAAAATTGGAATGGAAATTATTAAAAGAGGATAAATTAATAGACAAGTATATTTGTAAAAAGGCTGAAGTTCAATTTAGAGGTAGAAAATTTACCGCATGGTATGCTCCAGAAATAGCTGTTCCATTTGGTCCATTTAAATTTAAAGGTTTGCCAGGTCTTATAATTAATGTAGAATCTACTTATAATGGCAGTACTTTATATTGGAATCTTACATCTTTGAAATATGATAATTCTATAGTTGTTCCTAATAAAAGCGATTTTGAAGGAAAGGAATTTACTTTACGTGAAGTCCTGACTAATGAAACAAATGAGAGAAATGATCGTAGCAAACGAACTCTTGCAAAGATGGGAAGAGGTATTCGTCAAACTAAGGTTACCTTAGAGCGACTTGGTGCAGAAAGAATCTACGAATGGGAAACCAAAAATGAAGAAAATAAATAAATTCAAATATTTATTAAACTTAAACAAAAAGACCCTAACCGGTCTTTTTCTATTTTTACTATGCTTTATAGGCAATGCACAAATCTCTGGTACTGCGGTAAATGAATTAAAAGAACCGGTGGCCTTTGCTAACTCAACTATCACAATGCATCTATTGTTTTTACCCTCACATAAGCTTTGTTAACCTCAGTAGGATTGGTGATAAAAAGAGCCTGTTACTTTTTCAGGAACAGTTAAGGGGATGTAGAAAAGCATTCAATAATCGATAAACGACCTTATAAAGCTACTTATTTTGTTAAAAATCAAGATAATAAAAAAATAATTAGGATATTTCTTATTTTATTATTTTATTATTTTCTTAGTGCTCTAAATGAATCATTTAAAACATGTTAATTATGAGAAAATTAGTTTTTGCAGCACTAGCTGGAGTATTTATGTGGAGTAGTGGGTTTGTTTCATCTGAAATAGATAACACAGAATCAATTATTAGTAATTGTGAAATAGTTATTACTAGAACGACTATAGGCGATAATGGGGATAAAATTACTGAAACAAGAACTCATTAT
>JBNMNO010000202.1:0-3402 GCA_051275695.1 Mariniflexile sp. | reverse complement strand
GCTAGAACAAATTATTTGTGATTCTGATTTAGATTATTTGGGCAGAAATGATTTTTATGAGATAAGCAATAAACTATACAGAGAGCTGAAGGAAGCTTCTTTTGTTTCTAATGAAGATCAATGGAATAAGCTGCAAATAAAGTTTTTAGAATCACATAAATATCATACAGATTTTGCTAAAAAGAACAGACAACCAAAAAAAGAAAAACGAATATTTGAAATAAAAAAGCTAGTAATAGATTTGGTTTAATATAGATTATCGAACTATAATTTTATTTGAGTCGCACTAAAAAAACCGTTAAATATTGACGGTTTTTTTATGCTATATTTACGCACAAATTTCTGTATCCTATTCGTTAATTATTGTTATTAAACGTAATGAATGCAGGAATACCAACATATTACATTTGGAAGTAACAATGGATTTAAAAAATAAACAGCGTAACGCCTTAAGCACCTATTTCTTTCTGTCGGGTATTTGTTTCGCTTCTTGGGCATCGCGAATTCCAACCATTAAAACTTTTTTTAACTTTAATGAAGCCGAATTAGGAACTATTCTTTTAACTATGCCAATAAGTTCCTTAATTGGATTACCCATTTCAGGATGGTTAGTTGCTAAATTTGATAGTCGAGTACCATTAATGGTCTCTTTAATTGGGTTTTCAATAGCACTTACATGTATTGGTTTCGCAACAACACCTTTCTTTTTGATAGTTTCAGTGTGTTTCTTTTCGTTTTGTATGCGAATCTTAAACATTGCAATTAACACACAATCTATCACTCTTCAAAAAATGTATGAAAAGCGTATTGTAGGGGCTTTTCACGGACTTTGGAGTACGGGTGGTTTAGTAGGTGTCGCTTTTTCAACACTCATGGTTAAATTAAATATTAGCATGCATACGCATTTGCTTATCATTTCATTAATAACCTTATTTACGGCATTTTACACCTATCGTTTTACGGTTACAAATGATAAATCGCCCACTGGTAATAAATTAATAATGGGCAAACCAGACCCATTTGTTTCCTATTTGGGCTTACTCGTTTTTTTTGGTGCGATCTGCGAAGGTGGCATGTTTGATTGGAGTGGTGTCTATTTTAAAGAAGTGGTAAATGAATCTATTTTCACCTATGGATATTTAATTTTTATGGGGTGTATGACATTTTCACGATTTTATTCCGATAGGTTAATGAATAAATTTGGTCTGCAAAAACTCTACATTTTAAGTTCCGTATTAATTTCATCAGGCGTTTTAATAGCCGTAATATTTCCATTTTTCTGGCCAGCTCTATTCGGCTTTAGTTTAGTGGGGTTTGGAACCGCTGCCATCTTCCCGATGACTATGGTTTTAGTTGGAACCTCAAAAAAATATTCACCCGGAATGGCAATTTCAATAGTAACAACCTACGGAATTTTTGGTATGCTCATAGGGCCTCCGCTTATTGGTTATTTGGCACATGCCTTTAATTTAAAAAGAGCCTTTATTGTATTTGTTATTGTAGGGCTTATGTTTGTACCAGTGTCACGCTTGTTCTTTAATTATAAATCAAAATATAATTTATGAGTTTTGGGCTTATTTAAAGTTTGGTTATGCACATCAAGTTGAAACTCGTGTCTTGTTGCGGGTTTATAAGATAAATGTGAAGCTTTCACCTCGTATAGTAATCAATAATATATAGTTCTTGAGAGCAAAGAATTTAATTATGGCATCTTACTTCTCAATAATTTCGACTTCAAATAATTTGTCCCAACGTTTACCGGTAACAAAAATAGTTTTAGTTTCAGGGTTATAAGCAATGCCGTTTAAAACGTCTAAACCCGCATGTTGTGTTACTAACTTCTTTAAAGGCGAAAAATCAATAACCCCAGTAACAGCGCCATTTTTTGGGTTTATAATAGCAACTCCATCTTTTTGGTATCTATTGGCATAAATTTCACCGTTAACCCATTCCATTTCGTTTATTTCTACAATTTTTCCTTTGTTTGTATAAACTTGTATATGGTCCTCTTCAACTAAAGTTTCAGGGTTTAAAAGCCAAATATTTTCGGTTCCATCACTTTTATAAAGTGTGTTTTTGTCATTACAGAAACCCCAGCCTTCTTTACTGTTTCCGTATTTAAAACTGTTTAGTTTTTCAAAGGTATCTATGTCATACACAAAACCAGTTCCACCTTGCCAAGTAAGTTGGTAAATTTTATTATTTAAAATGGTAATGCCTTCACCAAAATACTCCTTTTCTAAATTTATATTTTTCAATACGTTCCCAGTTTTGTAATCTATTTTTCTCAGTTTAGATTCACCACGCTGCCCTGTACCTTCATATAAAGTATCATTATAAAACTCTAATCCTTGCGTGTACGAAGTAATATCATGCGGATATTCGTTTATAATCTTATAAGTATAAACTTTTGGAGATTGGTTATTTAAAATAGTGATTGAAGTAGTAGTTGTTTGTTTTTCACCATTAAAATATACGGTGGCTTCAATAGTTTGTTTTCCTAATTTGAAAGTATTCAAATCTAACGACTCACTAATTTTTTTACCAATTAAATGATAGCTTATGGAGTCTATTGGATGGTTTTTTTTGTTTTCTACTGAAAGACTTAAGGTTTCATTATTAAAAACAGCACCTTTTACAGCGTTCGTTTTTATACTAAAATCACTTTTATTTTGCCCTGTATTAGAACCACAGGCCATCATTAATGTGCTTAAAGAAATGATTAATAGGTGTTTGAATGTATTCATCTGTACTTTAAAATTTAAAGCAAGATATTTATTTAAAATCAGTTTAAAAAATCATTGTGAAAATTTTAAAAGATTGTATATTTGCACGGGCAAGTCCTACACAACCAGCTCCTGTTTAATCCTCCAGGGCGGGAACGCAGCAAAGGTATATGGTCGTAGCGGTGTGATGTAGGTAGCTTGCCTTTTTTTTATTACTGCGAAGGCAGAAATCTTCTCTTTTTACTCCAAAACATTTTCATTTTTTGCTGATTTGTCAAATTCATTGTTAATTTTACATTCCTAATTATTTATTAAAAATATGTCTAAAGTTGTTTTAATTACTGGTGGCTCTTCGGGAATAGGAAAATCTATAGGAGAATATCTAACTGAAAAGGGGTTTATGGTTTATGGTACTAGTAGAAAACCTGAAAATTATAAAGAAAGCAAATTTCCTATTTTAGAGTTAGATGTTAAAAACTCCCAAACCATTCAGCAAACAGTAAAAGCTATTATAGAAATAGAAGGCAAACTAGATGTTGTTATAAACAATGCAGGCGCTGGAATTACTGGTGCTATTGAAGAAATTCCCGAAACCGAAATTAGAGCCAATTTTGACACTAATTTTTTTGGCCCCATTAACGTTATTAAAGCTGTTTTGCCACAAATGCGCAAGCAG
>JBNMNO010000201.1:0-3430 GCA_051275695.1 Mariniflexile sp. | reverse complement strand
TATAGAAGTTAAAGCAGAATACACAAAATATGCCTTTAAAACGTTTAACCATAATTCGTCTGTCGAAGCTGGTTTTGAACTTATTTGGAAACGTATTGCGGATTTTAAGTTAAATGAATGCGAAAACACCATGTTTTTAGCACCATGTGATAATACACCAATGATTGACGAACCTAGTAGACAGGAAGGTATTAAGCATTTACAACCCCTACTCGACCTTTGGGAACGTGGTAAAAAAGAAGGCATTATAAAACCGATATCAGACTACTTGTTATATGCGTATTCCATAAATCCATTGTCTTTTTTAATGATAGCTCAAAAACGTGGTGCATTTCAGTTAGACAAAACACATATAGAAGAAGCCTATCAATCTGCTTGGAGCAGTATAAAGGTTCATAAATAAGATGAAATAAATAGCTAACAAAACGCTTTACAAGCAAATAGATTATGGCATTACTTTAACTGCTGCTAAGCTTTCAAAAGAAAACAACACACCTACCTTTTTAGTAGTCTCAGTAATGGGACCAAATAAAAAAAGTAGTTTGTTTTATAATAAAATAGAAGGTGAAATGGAACACGATGTGTTGCAGCAAAACATAAAAAATATGCTAGTTTTAAGACCTTCGTTAATTATCGGCGAGCGCAACGAACGCAGGATATTAGAAAAAACAGGTTTGGTTGTTTTTAAAATAGTTCATCCATTATTTATATGAAAATTTAATAAATACAAAATAATTAATGCTGAAAGTATTGCGCAAGCCATGATGATTTTTTCGAATAACACACGTAATGCCTAAGTAATTATTACTTCAAACAATATCAAAAAAAATAGGAAAAAACAATTAAAAACATTGATTATTATATTTTTTAAAGATTAGAAAACTCTTGGAAGATTTAGTGACAATAATAGACTAAAAAATACAATTATGATAAATACCATTTTACTAAAAAATAGACCTGACGGAAAACCTGTAATTTCAGATTTTGAATTTGTTACTGAGAAATCTGATTTAAAAACAAATGAAGGTGAAATACTTTTAGAAACTGTCTACGTGTCAGTAGATCCTTATTTAAGAGGAAGAATGAGCGATGCTAAATCATACATTCCATCTTTTCAGCTAAATAAACCTATACAGTCTGGTGTTATAGCTAAAGTAGTAGATTCTAAAAATGAAAATTTTGTGGTAGGTGATTATGTTTCTGGAATGTTAGATTGGAAAACAAAACAAGTATCTACAGGCGAAGGTCTTTTAAAAGTTGATGCTTCTAAAGCGCCTTTAAACACCTATTTAGGTATTTTAGGATTAACTGGTTTAACAGCTTATTTAGGCTTAAATCAAATAGGGAAACCTGTAGCAGGTGAAACGCTCGTTGTTTCTGGAGCTGCTGGTGCCGTTGGAAGTGTTGTAGGCCAAATAGGAAAAATACTAGGACTTAGAGTCATTGGAATTGCTGGTACAGATGAAAAGATTGATATGTTAAACACCAAATTTGGTTTTGATGCCGGCATCAATTACAACACAAGTAAAGATATTATTTCAGACATTGCTAAAGCAGCTCCTAATGGTGTAGATATCTATTTCGATAACGTAGGAGGACCCATATCTGATGCTGTATTATTTAATATCAATAGGTTTGCAAGAATTATTGTCTGTGGAGCCATCTCTGTTTATAATAATAAAGAAGTCCCAAAAAGTATTAGCGTGCAGCCTTTTCTAATAAAAAAGAGCGCGTTAATGCAAGGGTTTATTATTTCTAATTATGCTGAAAAGTTTCCAGAAGCCATGACACATCTATCCGGTTGGTTAGCCGAAGACAAATTAACATATACAGAAACTATAGTTAAAGGTTTTGATAATATACCGAGTGCTTTTATCGATTTATTTGATGGTAAAAACAAAGGAAAAATGATTGTTAAAATTTAAACAACTTAAAAGGAAAAAGAAGATGAACAATTTTGAATTTAAGAATCCTACCAAAATTATTTTTGGAAAGGACACCATAGAAAAATTAGAAAATGAAATCCCTAAAGATGCCAAAGTCTTATTACTTTATGGAGGCGGAAGTATTAAGAAAAATGGTGTTTACAACCAAGTAAAAAAGGCTTTAGCAAAAGTAGATGTTATGGAGTTTGGAGGTATTCCTGCAAACCCAGAATATGCTGTTTTAATGGAAGCTTTAAAAGTAATTAAAGAAAAAAATATCACGTATTTATTAGCAGTTGGTGGTGGCTCTGTAATTGATGCCACCAAATTTTTATGTGCTGCAGCTTTATATGAGGGCAAAACGCCTTGGGATATATTAGCCAAAAATATTAGAACTGAAAAAGGGATGCCTTTTGGTACTGTATTAACCTTACCTGCAACAGGATCTGAAATGAATTCTGGAGCTGTCATTACAAGAGCAGAAACCAAAGAAAAATTAGGAATGGGTGGCCCTGGTTTATTCCCTGTGTTTTCTATATTGGATCCTCAGGTCATTACATCTATTCCACATCGTCAATTAGCAAATGGTTTAACCGATGCTTTTACACACGTTTTAGAGCAATACATGACGTATCCAATGGGTGCATTATTACAAGACCGTTTTGCAGAAAGTATTTTACAAACTTTGATAGAGGTGGCGCCAAAAGTGTTGCAAGATCCAACAGACTATAAAGTGGCATCCAACTTTATGTGGAGTTGTACGATGGCACTAAACGGATTAATTCAAAAAGGTGTACCAACAGATTGGGCTGTTCATGCCATGGGACACGAATTGACTGCTTTATTCGGAATCGATCACGCACGTACGTTAGCTATAATTACACCAAGTCATTACAAATATAATTTTGAATCTAAAAAAAGAAAATTAGCTCAATATGGTGAACGCGTTTGGAATATAACAGAAGGAAGTATAGAATATAAAGCCTATGCTGCTATTGAAAAAACGGAAGCTTTTTTCCATGAATTAGGAATTGATACTAAACTATCTGATTATACTAAGGATTACGAAGGCACTGCAGAAAAAATTGCAGAACGTTTTACAGGTCGTGGTTGGTTAGGATTAGGGGAGCATAAAACGTTATCACCGGATAAAGTTGAAAAAATTGTAAAAATGGCTTATTAAGTTTAAATATAAAAATATTGAAAATACTGAAAACTCTAGCATTAGTACTTACTATTATTAGCGCATCAAGTTGTAAAGAGATTAAAAAAGAAAACAATATGAAAATATTATTTGTATTAACATCTCACGATAAATTAGGAGATACAGGGGAAAAAACCGTGTTTGTTTAAATGTTTTATAAAAATTTTTATGAAATTCACGAATCTCTTGGAACAGATCAATTTCATTAAAATTTTACAAGAAATTTTTAAGTAAAATATTTTACGGAGACATTCCCTTAAACTTGGTATTTATCCAAATCAATTTTAAGAGATTAGCGAAC
>JBNMNO010000200.1:0-3680 GCA_051275695.1 Mariniflexile sp. | reverse complement strand
TTGCAGTAATACAACAGTTGTATTACTGCAAAGTAATTAAAAAACGGGACGGTAATTATTGAATTACATTCAACAAATACCGTCCCGTTTATAAATAAAATAGATTGCTTGTTACTCTTGAATGTCTACTACCTCAAGATCAAAAGTTAGCTCTTTACCAGCTAAAGGGTGGTTACCGTCAATTACGATAGTAGTCTCTTTAACTTCAACGATTAACAAATTCATTTCGTTTCCGTCAGCAGATTTAGATACAAGTCCCATTCCTACTTCAGGTGTGATATCTTCAGGAAGTTGACTTTTATCTACTTCTTGAATTAGATCTTCACGAGATTCGCCGTAAGCTTCCTCTTTTGAAATGGTAATCGTTTTTTTCTCGTTTATTTTCATATCGATTAACCCTTTTTCAAATCCGGCAATCAATTTTCCTTGTCCTAAAGTAAACTCTAAAGGCTCTTTTCCTTCTGAAGTATCAAATACTTGACCATCTGATAATTTTCCTACGTAATGTACCTTTACAGTGTTATTCTCTTTAACTTGACTCATAAAATTGTTTTTTTAATTTTAAAAATACGATTTTCGTAATTTTTACCAATTGCGTATTTAAATTTAAACTTACGTTTTCATTCAGTGCCAAAACCAAGCCAAAGAAGTAATAAAGAGATTTAATTTATAATAAAGACTGATTTAGCAATAAAAATGCAGTAAAATAGGGAATTATGCAACTATTAATGAATACTGTTAAAAATTTTTAGATTTCAATACAATATGTTTAGTGCCACAGAACATATGACAGGAGTGACAGTATTAGCATTTAATAGTAAATTATCATCTTAAATAATTAAATTTTATTACGTAACAAGTAATTTTAGAAGTGCAGACGTAATAATTATACTTTAATTCTATTTAGGTCTTTCCGCAAAGTTAGAATTCGAATCTGCCGCTGACTCGCTCATCAAAAAATATTACTAAAAATTATGTGTATTTACGTCTATTGTTTTGTTGTAAACTTTTGCGCTATGTTACGGTAGTTTATTCGTTGACTCGAGCATGTAAATTAAACCAAATACTTACACTGCGCTATGAAAGCAAGGCAGCACTTTGCTAAATTAAACCAAATGAAAATAAATCTTGGCTGCCTTTGTAGTACTTTTAAACTTTACAATAAAAAAGAATACAGACTTAAAAATATAAATAATGGCAGCTTTTATAGGAATAAATCCAGCAACGGGAGAGAAAATAAGTGAATACAATCGAATTACAGGTAGCGAAGCATTAGAAAAAATAGCAGCATCAAAAAAGGAATACCTGCAATGGCAACAAAAAACATTTGAGGAACGAGCTTCATTAATGTATGCATTAGCCGATATTTTTGACAAGAACAAGGAGGAATACGCGCAGCTTGCAACCAGAGAAATGGGGAAAGTCATTGGACAATCTCGTAAGGAGATTGAAAAATGCGCTTTGGTATGCCGATATTATGCAGAACATGCAGCCACATTATTAGCCGATGAGAACGTTAAGACGGAAGCGACAAAAAGTTACATTACATTTCAACCAATAGGAGTAATTTTAGCTGTAATGCCATGGAACTTTCCATTCTATCAAGTTATTCGTTTCGCTATTCCAGCATTAATGGCAGGAAACACAGGAGTTTTAAAACACGCATCTAATGTTCAAGGATGCGCTTTTGCCATCGAGGATGCTTTCGTTAAGGCAGGATTTCACAGAGGAGTATTTATGAATTTGAATGTGGAATCAAAAGAAGTAAAAACACTTATTGAAGATAAAAATATTGCTGCGATCACACTAACAGGAAGCGACCCTGCTGGACGTTCCGTAGCCTCAATCGCAGGACAAAACCTAAAGAAAACAGTAATGGAACTAGGAGGAAGCGATGCCTATATTATCCTAGATGATGTAGATTTAGAAGAAGCAACTGATTTAGCTACCTTTGGACGACTACAAAACAATGGACAAACTTGTATTGCTGCTAAGAGGTTTATTGTACATAATGCAATTTATGATGCGTTTTTGACCTTATTCACTAAAAAAATGAAAGCTGCAAAAATGGGCGATCCAACAAATGAAGGGGTGTACTATGGACCGATGGCAAGATTAGATTTAAGAGATGAACTTCATGGTCAGGTATTAAAAACTGTAGAACAGGGAGGGCGCTTGGTTCTTGGAGGAATAATCCCTGAAGGTAACGGTTCCTATTATCCAGCAACAATATTAGTTGATTTAGAGCCAGGAATGGAAGCATTTGACAACGAATTGTTTGGTCCGGTGGCCTCTGTGATGCGAGCAAAAGATGATGCCCATGCTGTTGAATTGGCAAACAATTCGCAATTTGGATTAGGTTCTGGAGTATTCACGGGAAATATACAACGTGGAGAAAAATTAGCTTTACAATTAGAGGCAGGAAGCAGCTTTGTTAATAAATTAGTGGTTTCTGATCCAAGACTACCTTTTGGTGGAGTTAAAAATAGCGGCTACGGGAGAGAACTGGCTGCTTATGGAATTCGTGAATTTGTGAATACAAAAACGATTTGGATTGCTTAAAAAAATTAAAGTTCCCATAAACAATGTTAATGACGTTCTTTTTAAAAGACAATTTGATGAGTAAATACAATTAGTTAACGCGCATGTTACGTTTTAAAAGCTTTTACTCACCTTCATTTTTAAAATCACATATCGATTTACCAACATAGTGTTTAAAAGTTTTTGAGAGGTGACTCACATCAGTAAAGCCCAACTAGTCTACAATTTCTGTAAGCGTATAATCTGAATTAGTTGAAGAAACTTCAGAATAGCAACTCTTTTTTTATGATGTAAATCAATATTTTCAAAGCACCATTTATTAAGAAGGTCACTACGTTAATAGAATACGCACCATGATTTCTACTTTCTTGGAAAATGATGGAGATTAAACTTTCTAAATATCTCCGATCTTGTTCATTTTTAATTTTAGCTCCAAGCAATTGATTTTAAGTAAAAAGGATATAGAAGCTTTTTTAAAACATCATTTCTAGCTATTGTGACATAGTTTATATTTAAAAAAAAAGTATCAGTAAACTTTAAAAACACAAAATTTTTAGGCGTATTAATACTAAACGAGTGGCACTTTAAATAAGGTAATAAAAACATACTGCCTTTGCTGTAGGGGTAATTACTATAGTTTATGGATTGAATACCTGTACCATCCTTAATTAAAGCTAGTTCAAAAAAACATTTTGAACAGCGCGTTGTTTCCAATTGTTTAATTCTAACGCTTGTATTTCAAAAGATTTATCAGCTTCTAAAACTTCCATGATAATATCGTTTTAAGCCAGACCTACCTATAAATTGTCAATAAAATATTTTTTGAGTAGTAAAACCATAAAAAGCAATACAATAACCTTTTTTATTATCTTAAATAAATGTTTTGTGGCTTTACCTTTGTCCGAAATTAGAAAACAGCTTTAAAAAAGATAGAAAATGAGTATACCAAAAATAGCAAAAGAAGATATTATCAACGCTTTTCAATTTAGACATGCGACTAAAGAGTTTGACGCTACAAAAACGATAACGGACGACGATATTAAATTTATTTTAGAAACAGCCCATTTATCACCCAGTTCTTTTGGATTTGAACCTTGGCATTTTATTGTAGTTCAAGATGCAGTATTGCGTGAGTTAAT
>JBNMNO010000199.1:0-3814 GCA_051275695.1 Mariniflexile sp. | reverse complement strand
AATAGCTTCTAATTTCACAGATATGGAAGTTGAATCTAATACATTCTCCTTTCTTCCAAGTGGATTGTTATTTTTTTTAGCTCTAAAATAAAGATGTGAACGGTATTCACCTTCTTCTAATTTTGTTGACCTGGTTAATTGTACTTTAACTATTTGAGATTCATTGGGCGCTAATGTTATCGTACGAGGGAAAACCCGTAAATAAGGTGTTGCAAAATATTGCCCAACATCTGGTGTTGTGATCGCTTTAAACCCTCCATTCTCATTCATCCTATACTGTAGAAATGAAACATTATATACAGCAGTATCTTTTCCTATATTAGAAAGGATTAGTTGTTTTACTCTTTTTCCCTCATCAAATACAATGCGCTTTGGAAAAATCAATAAATCTCCTTGAGCGCTTGCTGCACTTATAAACAGAAAAAAAGAAAAAATAAAAGCGACCAATGTGAGCGGACAAGTTTTAAGAGAACAATCTTTTCTTTTTAAAATATTCCAAAATACGGCCATAAAATTTGTCTTTTTAATTGTAATTCACTGTTACATTAAAACCAGTAGCATTTGTATAAACCCCTGAAGTTTGCGCTGCACCCACATTTAATGTTGCACCCACATTTAAAGTTTGTGCCCCACCTGCAAGTATTCCCGTTCCACTAGGAGTGCTTGTAAATGTATTTACTATCATCGTCTCAAGGGTAGTCGCCTTTGTAATAATGTAATCTGTACTCGGTATTGTAATTGTGTACGTATAAATGCCTTCTCCTCCAATGGTAAATGAAGCCGCGGTGACAGTACCTGTTGTACTAGGCAAAGTAACACCAGCACTGCTCGTTCTTGTTCCTGCAGGTGCTATTACAGCAGTTCCAGCAGTTTCAGCTTGTACAGCTATATTTCCAAAATTCATATCTACTGCATTTGTAATTGTAATTGGAGCAATAATAGTTGCTGATGCCGTTGCTGTTGCTACATCTTGGGCAAAAGTATTGCTCGTAAAAACAGCGATTAAAAGGGATGCGATAAATAATTTTTGTAAGTTCATAATGGTGGCTTTTTAATTGATTATTAGTAATTTACTTATGTTCGATGCTACAAATATATGGCAGCATTTACCTTGAGGTGAAAAAAATAGACAGACAAATCTTAAATATCGAGCAACGGTTAACTTCTTTAGGTAAATAGATTTAAATAATCAGTAATTATGGTGATTATTAGCGTTCTATCATGATTTGTTGAGTCTTCATTATTTTTTTCATAAAAAAAACGGTTCATTAAGTTTCTTAAGAGTAATATTTTATTGAAATTTGATACTTATCATAAATTACTATCTTCAAGAGACGCTGAAAAAACTACAATTGCATGTAAAAATGAGTCAAAACATTAAATAACGCAACGCCATCCAATAAGGGATTTTTTTAATTTTTTAAGCATGCGAAGCTAGTTTAATTAGCTAAAATAGCACCACAAATTAATCCCCAGATCAATACGTTTCCATCAATAAATCACAGATAATCTTTCAAGTATTAAAGTACAACCTAACGTAACGCTATCCAATAAGGGGTTTTCTTAATTTTTTAAGCATGCGAGCCTAGTCTAATTAGCTAAAATAGTGTTACAAATTAATCTCCATATCAATCCGTTTCCATCAATAAATCTCAGATAATCTTGCGAGAGTATTAAATTACAACCTTTATTTATACGGGTATAAATGCAGTTTTAAAACTCAATTTTCTTTAAAAGTGTCGTTAAAAAATAGTCCCAAGTTTAGCAAGTAGTCTATGTTTCAGAAGCCAAAATATTTGGAGCTACTAAAGATGAAATTAAAAATGGAGTTTTAATTAAGGCAGACGTTATGAGAACGAGTGCATAAATTTTAAGTCATTTTTTTAAGAAATAGACGCTGTTCACAGTCATGACAAATAAGTTTGGTGTTTTTTGCGACACTTGCTAATTCTTCTAGAGAATTAACTTTTACCTTTGTTACATTATTGCAAGACAGAATAAAGTTATAGATAAAGATCATAAAAATTACACTTATAAAAGGAGTAATGAGTCTTCTAAATTCGTTTTTATAGAAAATAAGTTTTATGGCAAATTAGAAAATGTCATTGTAAGTTTGCGTGAAAAACAGCGTGAAGTTTTTAAGTGAATAGAATAAAGAAAAAGAAGTACAAGGAAATAGCAGAGCAATTAAATATTTCGGCAAAGGCTGCAGAAAAAAGAATGCACACTCCTTTAAAAATAGTAAAAGAAAGGATTCATTTAAAAGGTAAGGTTTCTAAATACAGTCATAAGATCTTTACTTTTAATTGTAGTTTACTGTAACATCAAAACCAGTAGCATTTGTATAGACCCCAGGAACTTGACCTGCATCCACATTTAATGTTGCTCCAATATTTAAAGTTTCTGATCCACCTGTAAGTGTGCCTGTTGAAGAAGGGCTGCTCGTAAATGTACTTACAGTCATCGTCTCAAGGGTAGTCGCCTTTGTAATAATGTAGCCTGTACTCGGTATTGTAATTACGTAAGTGTACTCACTTGCACCTCCAATGGTAAATGAAGCAGCGGTGAAAGTACCTGTTGTACTAGGCAAAGTAACACCAGCTGTTCTCGTTCTTGTTCCTGCAGGTGCTATTATCACAGTACCAGCAGTACTAGCAGTGCCAGCTTGTACTGCTACATTTCCAAAATTCATGTCTAACGCATTCGCAATTGCAATTGGAGCAATAATAGTTGCCGTAACTGTTGAAGTTGCTGTTGCTTGTGCAAAAGTGTTGATTGTAAAACCAGCGGTTAAAAAGAATAATAATTTAATTTTTTTCATTACGAATGATAGTTTTTAGCAAATGACAAAAACATACTTTATTGATTTTACTAGTATAAGACAAGTAATTCGACTTATTTTTCTAATAAAGAAAATATTTAGTTTCGCAATATAGTGAATTAACCTATGTTCTGAACACTCATTTACAAGGTAAAATCAATTTAGTAGGATTAAAACTCGTATTCTGTTCATTAATAGATTTTTAGCAATCAAGAAGATAAAGTAGATATTTCTTCAAAGATGAATTTGGTTCGTTTTGTGAATGATGACGATCCAAATAATGATTTAGCTTTTTAGAGGAATAAGTATTTATTAACCTTCATAAATGCAACGATTGCAAACTTTGCAATCTTTATATAAAGTTTAAAGTCATTTAATATGGGTATCAGTTTAGGTGCAACATGTAGGTAATAATAGATAAGAAATAAAAGGAAACATATGTTTAGATGACTCATAATATGATAGTCCAATGTTTGGTTCTTCTGGGACCACGAAACAAAATCGTAACAAGATTTTAATTAAGTAGTTGCGATTTTTTTGTTTAGAGGGTTTTCTAGAGCCTGCTTGTATGTAATTTTAATAAATTAATTATCTGTTTATCCTTATAAATACACGAAAATAGAATCTTTTTTTTGTGCTTTTTAGAGCATATCTCGTGTTAATTTTATAAACCAAAACTAAGTACATGACAAAAATTGATATATTTCTATATCAGCCTTATTTTGAGAGTTTAAAAGATATCTAGCCAAGAAATTAAGTCCATATTTGAATAAAGATTTAGCTTTTCTACCATGGTTTTTAATTGGGATTGGTTTTCTATGATGTAGATATATTCCAATTTTATAACACCACACAAAAGCAATCATTACTAATAATATTATTTTTTCAATTCTTAGTATCTCTTTTAGGTGTGTGTTTTCTATATCAAATCCACTAGATTTCATAGCTTTAAAACACATTTCAATTTGCCATCTTTGTGCGTAATTTTGTTGT
>JBNMNO010000198.1:0-3909 GCA_051275695.1 Mariniflexile sp. | reverse complement strand
CTATCGACTTGGTGTTTTCTCTATTCATAGTCATTCCCATTTATTCATTCGAATAAAATCGCGAAAAGTATTGGGTAATATATTGAATGAAAAATGAATAAAAGTAAATTATACGTATTTGTTATCAGAGGAAAGTTTTCGCATAACCCGTCACTTTCTTCGCAAAAAATGTCACTTTTAAAATATATTATTAACTAACTCTTTGAAATGTAATGAACAGTCAATTAAATTGAAATTTTAAGAATGTTTTGTTATTTATTTTTAGTTTCTTATATAAATAATGAATATATGAGGGGATTTGAGAGGCTAATTTTTGGCAACATTATCGCGAAAATCTAGTGATTTTGAGCGCTACGCTGGCCAATAGTTATGGCAATAGGCGTGTGGTTCAGTTTGTCATCTTTTGTGGCACGGGCTAATAAATAACTCTTGGTCCAATTTATAATTTATCTGGTTCCGTTGGATAGGATTATACACTAACGTCCGCTTAAGCTCATTGTTGCCGGTGGCGACTCGTATCTGAACATTTACTGTTGCCACAAAGCCGACCTAATTTAATCGTGAATTTATAATCATAAATAGTGCGCTAGAGGAAGTTAGCCACTCGTTAATCCTAACGTCCGCTTGAAGCTCAAAGCTGCCAGTCGCATTTCGTTTCTGAACGCTAACTTTTGCCACAGTATAGACATTAGCATCAAGTGACTAAAATTGAATTCAGATTAGATTTTGTATTGATAACGCCGCATTAAGCGGACAAAAATAGTGGGTTAAAATGTGTAGCGAATCTCAACGTAACCCACTGTTTTTGTTCCTTTTAAATGCCTTTTTATGAATCAGCTTTACGAGAAACTCTAAGAAATGTTTCTCCAATTTCATCAGAGTAATCTTTCAGCAGGTTCATTAAAACAATATGGTCTAGATTTGGTGCAATCTTTAATAAATTTAGAGTCACTTGCATTAAACTAAGTGCTGTTGCATGACCAGGGTCTGCCATGCCAGAGTTACTTTGACCAACAACTAAAATTTCATCGTTGCATTCTGCTAATGCCAACCTATTTCTTGTCCCTTTTGCACCCGCATGAATGTTTTGGCTAGCCCATTTATAATATGGGCGCATATGGTCAAGACCAACGTCTTTCTCAAGTGAAGCAAAACCAACTGATCTTGGAGTTCGCTCAGTAAAAAAATGAGCAGCCCATCCATAATGACGCTCAAAGCCCTTACCAAATTCTTTAATTGCATTATTATATTCTAGTTTACAGCTATCTATAATTGATTGTTCCGGAGCTTTTTCATTTAACCTATGCTCATATTTTTTATGCTCTTTCATGCCATCATATGAATCAATAATATCGTGAAAATAAAAACGCCGAGCACACTCTTGACCATGTTTTTCAATAAACATGGCAGTTACATTTACCTCATGCAAAGCTCTCCATCTAGAATGTGCTGCATCAGGAAAACCATTTTTAAGCAGACATAGAATCTCATTTGCAATATGGCAAGCTCTTGCATGGTGCCTAACTAAAATATCAAACTTAATATTATTTTCTTTAACTGCAATAGACCGTTGCTCAGTATTTATGCTCTCACCAGTTTCAGTACATATGGCAATATGAGTTTCCAATAAATCAAAAGCATCTTTCCATCTGTCTTCATTGCGTTGAGTAAAAGAGGTAAATTGTTCTCTTCTTTCTTTTAGCATTTGATCAGATGTACTTTCTAAAGAGGAGCGAAGTGTTGAAGTTAATTCAGGAGTCAGATTTTCAATCATTTCTGCAAAATCAATATTTTCTGCTTTTTCAGGGTTTGTTATAAACTCTTCTTCAAGCATTTCCATAAACTCTTTTTGGAAGGTATCCATACAGCTCCTGATTCATAATGCCCAAATAACAGGCTAAGTAATAGTTGGCTAAAATTGTGTAGCGCAGCGAAACGTAGCCAACTATTACGTGTCCTTGTTGATTTTCTTGTTATGTGGTTGTTAATATATGTGCATATATAAAATAACAGTAACGATAGCTTTATTTACATACGATCATTAAATCGTAAACAGGTACAAGAAAATTAGATGATGTTGTTTTTTCTTTTACCTCGTATCCATTTGGACAAACCTTTCCAGCTTCCTTATAGCAATCTTTTAAAAACTCTTCACACCTAACAGCCATACCTTGCTCTCCACTTGGAAGAACAACATTTTCAGAAGATGTAGAACACCCAATTAATGACATTGAACATATAATTAGAATTAAAACTTTCATGTTGTTGACAACCTCCTTCCACATAACGCCTAATTAACAGGCAAAAAATAGTTGGTTAAAATAAGCGACGCAGGAGCTAAAACCAACTGTTTTTTGTCCTTGTTGAATTTCTTATAAGCAATTTACGCCGTTCTTTTTAAAGCTTTTGGAAGAAACTTATCAATTTCTTCTTCCGAAAATGTTAACTCTTCCATTTCTTTTAAAGCTTTTGATGCTTGGTTATATGCTTTGCTAATTGTTCTAGGTGATCCTCGGTACACTTTATGTAAATTACTTTGTAAATTGTCTCTTTTCTTGCAAATATTATTAACGTCGATAATTTCAGCTTTTAAATCAGTAATTAACGAAAGGTAAGCTTCTCGAATATTCCAAATGCTTGAGGCAGCGTTAGCATGTTTTTGTGCTAAACCTCCTAAATCATATTTTTTTAAATAAGTATTTAACATTAAAAGTACAACAGAAACTAAAGCTGCAAAAATTGCTGCATTTTTACTTTCCCCTAATACGTTAAAAATAATACTAGACGTAGTAACAGCAGACAAAATGATCTGCCACATTTTGATTCGCGAATTTCTACTATTTAAAATATCTGCGCATTTTTCATGCGTCTTATGAGACCAAACTACACGGCCATAACATTCTCGTATTTGTTCTTCTAGTATTTTAATTTGGGAACTTTGTTCCATATATTTCTCGCCATTTACTGTTTGCCGAATAAGGCATGTTGTCTGTTTCATACTTAATAGCTTCTAAACTAAGGTTATAACATCGAAGCGCTTTATATTGAAATAGTCCCTTTCCCCATACATATTGGTTGCTTCCTGGAGCTAACCAGTACAATTGTTCACTATTTTGGTTTTTTAAGAATTCAAAAAAATCACGAGTCATCCAATCATAGAACATATAAGATTGACCGGAGTATGACCATTGAGATAAAAATCTGTAGGCTAAAGTATCTATTAATAAACCACCGATAGGTACTTCCCATTTATCTTTCCAGCACCTCGCCATTCTGCATAACCTTTTAAGGTTTTTATTCCATAGGTTGTTGCCTGCATTTATTGCACTAATTTCAGCTCGTGGATCTGTAATTCTCCATTGCCCCCCATTATTTGCATCGGGGTACGTGTAGCTTTTTCCATCAGTATTAATAAAGGCGGGAACTATTTCAAAACATATTCCATCAGAAAAATTAAGTTTAATAACCTGACCATCTCCGCTAACGTAACTAGTAGAGTAGGTTTTTTGAATAGTGTTTTTAACACTTTGAATCAATGCTGATTGCCCATTAGAGGAGTAACCATTGAATTGATCATAAACCCATGATGGTAATTCGACAATCATATCGATATCACTAGTATGAATGTCTGTTCCTCGCCCATAAGAGCCTACTAGTAGGCTATACCTAGTATCAGATTCCAAAAGCCTATAATCTAAATTTATTCGTTTAGTTATTTGCTTGGCTCTGTAAGATATATTTGAAACAACAGTATTGTTTATCCGTATTGACGAACAAAAATTGGAAAACTTATCTGAAATACTCACCAAAATCCTTTTTGCTTATAACGCCCAAATAATAGGCTAAAAATTGTTGGCTAAAATAAGCGAGGCAGGAGCAAAAGCCAACTGTTTTTAGTCCTGATTGATT
>JBNMNO010000197.1:0-3912 GCA_051275695.1 Mariniflexile sp. | reverse complement strand
TTCTCATATTAATATTGACCGAAATAATGTATTGATGAATAACTCGATTTTAAGTATCGGCTTAGACAAAGAAAATGACTTGTGGTTAGGATTGGATAATGGAATTGCTCACATCGAGATTAATTCACCCATTAGTATTTTTTACGATAATACTGGTGCTTTGGGTTCAGTGTACTCTGTAGTTAAAACCGACAAAGGTTTTTTAATGGCATCGAATCACGGTGTTTTTAAATATGAGGGAAATAATTTTTCGTTAATTCCAAATTCAGAAGGTCAAGCTTGGAATATCAGTAAAATCAATAACAAGTATATTATTGGTCATAATGAAGGGACTTATATTTATGAAAATAATGTCTTTTCAAAATTAAACAATATCAATGGAGGTTGGAATTTAATTAAAAGTACTATTAATGAGTGGTATCTCCAGACGAGTTACAGCGGTATTCTGATATATCCTAACGTACAGAATCTTTCTCAAAAAATTATTGTAAAAGGTATTTTAAAACCGATTAAATATGCCGCTCAAGATAAAAAAAATGAAATATGGGCTGCAGATAATTATAGGGGGTTATATAGAATAAGTTATAACGATGCTTTTGAAACTACTAAGGTGGAAAATATTACACAGAAAAGTAAAAAAGATACAAATGATTTTGGGGTAAAAATATTTGAGTTTAGAAATGAAATTCTTTTTTTGATTCATAAAACATGGTATACTTATAATTCAATTTCCAACCAATTAGTGAAAAACGAATTGTTTAATTCGAATTTTACAAATACATCTGATATCGTCAAAATAGATGAAAACCATTTTATAGTGTTGCAAGAGGGACTATTATATCAAGTGGATGCCAAAGGAAATGATTTTACTCGAAATTTAATCCAAGAAAAATATTATCAGGGAAAAATTATCAACGACAATATAAGAATTTTTAAAAATGACGATAGTTACTTGCTGAATCTGGATGATGGGTTCATCTCACTTCCCTTAAAGAATACGACGGTAGTGGACCCAAAGATAAAGATTGAAGCTTTTGATAATGAAAACTTGGTTGCTGATGATTCTAAGATTAAATACAATTCAGAGTTAAAGGTAAATATAATTTCAGGAATATATGGATCAAACAAACCAAGCCTTTTTTATAAGACAAATAAGTCGGTAGATTATGCTCCAGTAAATGGAGGATTGATTGTTTTAAATAATTTAGACAGCGGCAATCATACCCTTACAGTATACAATCATGATGGTGCTCATTTTAATGAAGTTTCTAGTTTCAATTTTTATGTAGCAAAACCATGGTATTTTTCTTTTTGGATGACTCTATTGTATTTGGTTTTAATCGGAAGCATATTTTTCGTTTATTACAGATGGAATAAAATGCGTTATGTTCAAAAACTCAAATTACAGGAGGAAGAATTAAAACACCAGAAGAAGATTTTAGAAATTGAGTTAAAAGCGGATAACGAATTGAACAGTCAAGAATATGAAAAGCATATTTTAGAATTAGAGCTGCAGTCTAAGTCATCGGAGGTGACGGGAAAATCACTTTCAATTGCTAAACAAAGTGAAATGATAGAAAGTATTCAAGGAATTTTAGATTCGGAAATCGATTTAAACAAATTGAAGAGCGAGATTAAAAAGACGATAAAAATCAATGCTGTTAATAAACACGAATGGGAGACTTTTGAAACTAATTTAAATCAAATCCATAACGAATTTATCATTAAACTTTCTAAGAAATACCCAAACCTTACTGCTAAGGATATTAAACTATGCATCTATTTAAAAATGAATCTTACTTCAAAAGAAATCGCACCCATGATGAATATTTCTTTTCGCGGTGTTGAATTACACCGTTATAGATTAAGAAAGAAATTAGCACTTGTGCAGGATGATAATCTTTCTAAGTTTTTATTATCAATATAAAAACTAGTTGATTTTTACAGATAACACACTTTTTAGGATTGTTTTTAACATAATTACAATACATCATTACTACATCATGTAGATGTAATTCATTCTCCTATTATCCTTCTTCAACGCCCTTGCTCATTGATTTGTACTTGATATTATTTGCTGTGATGTAACTATGTAGTAATTTACGCTGTGTTACTATAACGTTGTAATTACTTAATTTGGCACCATTAACTTAACAAATTATTAATACATGAGAAATTTTATATTTGGCTTTTTAGCACTTATTCTACTTCCTGCATACCTGTCTGCGCAGGTAATTAAGGGAAAGGTATTGGATAAAAATGGAATTGGAATACCGGGAGCAATTGTGATTGCTATTCAATCCAATGCAAACACTAGCACTGATTTTGACGGAAATTTTAGTGTTAACGCCAAAGTAGGTGAAATGTTAAAAATTAGCATGCTAGGCTTTGATCCTATCACAGTAAATGCAACTTTAGACCCAATGAGTATTACCATGATGGAATCTCAGGATACAGCTTTGAAAGAGGTCGTCATCATAGGGTACGGTTCGAGAAAAAAGGTTGATAATACTACTGCAATAGTTTCATTAAAAGCAGAAGAGATTTCTAGAACGAAAGTTTTGAATGCTTCTCAAGCTATTCAAGGAAAAGCTGCAGGTGTACAAGTGGTATCATCAGATTTACCGGGTAGTACTCCTTCAGTTATTATTAGAGGTTTAGGAACCGCCTTAGGAGGTAGAACTCCGTTATATATAGTTGATGGAATGCCCACAGAGAATATCAATAATATTAACACTAATGATATTACTTCTTATGAAATTTTAAAAGACGCTTCGGCTTTAGCAATTTACGGTACTAGAGCTGCAAATGGGGTAATTATTATTACAACTAAAAAAGGAAAAGGAGACGGTGTTACGGTAGAAATTGAAAGTTTTGCTGGTTTTAGAGCGCCTTTGAAGAAAGTAAAAATGGCAGGAAGTAATAAATATTCTTATTATTCTAATTCAGCTTTACAAACGACAACTTTTTCTCAAGATCAACCTGTAAATACAGATTGGTTTGATGAAGTTACAAGAACGGGAGCATATACTCAAAATAATATATCCGTTTCAGGATCAACAGAAAATATAAAGTATTTTTTCAGTGTAGGAAACTATGAGGAGAAAGCGGTTCTGAATGGATTAGATTATAGTCGAACTACTTTTAGAAATAATAATGAATATAAAATTTCTAAGAAACTGACGCTAAATCAAAACTTTAGTTTTGGTATAACCAAATCAAATCCAAAGCCTTTAAGTGCTTTTACCAATGCTTACAAGCAATCACCTATTATTCCTGTTCGTTTTTCAAGTGGACAATATGGCGTGTCATTTGTTGGAAACGATGGTTTTGCAGGGACAACAGGATCCTCTTTTAACAATGTGGGTAATCCAGTGGCGCAATTAGACTTCTTTGATGAAGAACAAAAAAGTGTCATCTTACAAGGTGGTTTGAAATTAGATTATGAAATTTTAAAATCATTAAAATTCACTTCTCAGTTTAACGGAGAATATTATACTTGGAAGAATTATAATTTTGAAGATACTAGAAATATTTGGTTAGCAGCGGATCCTAGCAGAGATGTATCTCAATACAACGCTACTGCCAATGTTAATTTATTGACAAAAGGTAGAAATCAATATTTCAATTGGAATCTATCAAATTACTTCACTTATAATGAAGTATTTGCTGATATTCATGATATTGAAGTAACAGGAGGAATAGAAACTTCTATTAGGGGAGCAAGAGAACAAGTAACAATATCTAGAAAAAATGTTAACGCTGATGCTAATTACTGGTCTTTGAGTGGCGTTAATGAAGTAGGAAATGTAACAAGTTACAGAGATGAAGTTTTTAACGAAACTAAATTGGCTTCTTACTTTGGTCGTTTTCAATATAAATTGATGGACAGGTATTTGCTGACCGGAACAA
>JBNMNO010000196.1:0-3916 GCA_051275695.1 Mariniflexile sp. | reverse complement strand
TTTCTGCATTAGGCACTTTCTCTGTCCAAAAAGCAACCTGCTTTTCTAATTGTTCCTGATTAGAATTATCAATTTTATTCAACAATAAGAGAACAGGTATTTTTGAGTGTACGATTTTATTGAAGAATGCCTCATCTTTCAGATCTTGCTCCCCTATTTCAACCATGTAAATTAATATGTCAGCATCTTCAAAAGCGGACTTTACAAAGTTCATCATCGATGCTTGCATTTCGTATGCAGGCTTGATAATCCCAGGAGTATCAGACAAAATCATTTGAAAGTCTTCTCCGTTCACTATCCCAAGGATTCTATGACGAGTCGTTTGTGCCTTTGATGTAATTATAGAGAGTCTTTCTCCTACAAAAGCATTCATTAATGTGGACTTTCCAACGTTTGGATTTCCGATTATATTTACAAAACCTGCTTTATGTGCCATTTAATATATTATTTATTTTGCAAAGGTAGTTATATCAAGTCAATAGATGAAATAAAACGTTTTTTAAAATTTATGTTGCAAATGATAAAATTCGTCGTACCTTTGCACCCGAAACAACGCGGGATAGAGCAGTAGGCAGCTCGTCGGGCTCATAACCCGAAGGTCACTGGTTCGAGTCCAGTTCCCGCTACTAAGGTAATTTTACTGAGATTACAAACGCACATCGCGGGATAGAGCAGTAGGCAGCTCGTCGGGCTCATAACCCGAAGGTCACTGGTTCGAGTCCAGTTCCCGCTACTAAGTTAATTTTATTGAGATTACAAACGCACATCGCGGGATAGAGCAGTAGGCAGCTCGTCGGGCTCATAACCCGAAGGTCACTGGTTCGAGTCCAGTTCCCGCTACTAAGAAAGCTTCACAGAAATGTGAAGCTTTTTTTATTTATCTTGATCAAGCTCCTAGCTGAATTTGTACATTGTACTCTAAAAAAATCAAACGGAACAATACTTACGCTATTACTTAGTTAATTGGGAAGCTTCAAATAGGATGATTTTATAGACAAAGAGAACAGTACAGTAAAAAAATAAAGTTATAATTCATTCCTAATTTTTTTATTCTAAGAAAGCTGCAATAAAAAACCAAAAATGACTTAAAGCCAGAATAGAAAAAGAACTTATTCAAAGATTGATATATAATTACTCATGCCAAGACTATTTATTTCCCGTACGGTATAAACATCTTCAATTAAGCGCTTTCGTCATTAACTAAGAAAGCAACACAGAAACGTAAAGCTTTCTATGTGGGTAACGTTTTCATTACCAAAAGTCCTTTGCCTCCAACGATCCACTATGCGCAGGCAAGATGGGTTTAAAAAAACTAAACTAATTAAAAACACTACTTAGAGTACAGCTACTAAAAATTACTCTTCGAAGACTGATCTTTAGAAACTAACGGTCTTTCAATCTCCATTGTAACATTTAACAATACTGCCACACCCTTATCGTTTAACATTGTCATATTTAAAGCATCTAAGACTGCTAATTTTCTGGATATCAAACCACTGAATCGATTATAGGAGATATTCATTTCTTTCAAATTATTTAATTTTTCTAAGTCAAAAGGAACATGACCCTCCATTTTATTCTCAAATAAACTAAGGTTCTCCAACATTTTTAAATTCGCGATGTCGGGACTTAGTTTCCCATGAAACTTGTTACTGCTCAATAGCAATGTTTTTAAAGTGCCAACTTGATATAGCGAATTTGGTATTTCCCCTTCTAATTCGTTATTAAAAGCGGCTAAAGTTTCTAAATGTTTTAAGTTTCCGATTTGAGTAGGCAATTCACCTGAAAGCCTATTCATGTAAAGCTGAAGAACCACTAGATTACTTACCTTTCCTACTGAAGAAGGAATGGTGCCTGTCAATTTATTAAATGAAAGATCTAGAACTACTAGCTCTTTTAAATATTCTAAATTATATGGAATTACACCCGATATCCTATTTTTGTGGAAATTTAACTCTTTTAAATCCGTAAGAGTAACGATTTCATTTGGTATTTCACCCACAAGGTTATTATCTGATAAATTTATCGACACTATTTTGTCACCTTTTAATTTAACGCCATACCAATCAGATACAGGGGAAGATAAATCCCATTGCTTATTCCAATTGACTCCATTTGTGGCAGTATACAATTTCAACAGCACTGCTTTATCTGAAACTGAAACTTCTGCAATCATTGACACAGAGAATAAAGCTGTTAGTAATAAAATGAATCGATTTTTCATAATCTTAGGTTTGCACTTGTTATTATATAAAAATACACAAAAAATAGATTATCGGCAATTTAAATCGACTAAATACACTGTTTTATATAAAATATATGTATTTTTCTTACAAAAATAGCTCTTGGTATTAGTAAAGTCACATTTGATTCGTCAACGTTATAGCAAATACTCTTTTAGACCTTCTTTAGCGTTACCATTGTAGCAGGACTAATAGCATTTACCCGTTATCAACTTACTATTTAGTTAAAGAATGGAGGAACAAAAAAACTAGTATTACTTGCAGGAAGGCTGTAGGACGAGCCTTAAGTTTACTTTTAGGAACAAGAGTATTTTTTACCTGCGAATAATCTGTAGGAAATAGCTTTTCGTTTATGGCCCTAATGAGTATAATTCTATTATCAGATAGTATAAAATTTCATTCACTATTTATTGTGTAAAACCATGAACTTTCTGCTGTTCTACTACGAATACAATACCAAATGGTTAAAGTACCACGGCATATTAGAAAAAAGCATTTAGCACCTAATTTACATTAAGTTGTATTCTAGATTACTGTATTTGTTACTGAGTTCTGGGGTTTACGCTTCATTATAAAATTTATTTTTACAATAAAACAACGTCTCTCTTAAGAATAAAGAGACGCCATTTATGTTATAGTAATTCAATAGCCTTAGCTAAAGTAAAATCCTTGTCTGTTAGACCCCCTGCATCATGAGTAGCTAATCGTATGTTGACTTTATTGTACACATTAAAAAGTTCGGGATGGTGACCTTGTTTCTCAGCTAAAATCCCCACTTGTACTATAAAACTAAGTGCTTGACTGAAATTTTTAAAAACAAATTTCTTTTCAATTCCATTGTCGTTAAACTTCCACTCGTTCAAATCTTTTAATATTGGTTGCGCGGTAACTTCATTGTATACATTCATAATTTATATTTTTTACAAGCTAGTTAAAATTTATCTAATTGCTTTGCCATTTAACTTAATATATTAATTTTGACAAATACTAATTTCACATCTATTGAGCTCCCCTTTTTCTTTTCAAATTTACTCTTCCGTTAAAAATATTCCATCAGGCTGGGACTCTTTCGCGAAAAATAACCTATTTCTATCTCGTGACTATTTAGAAGTATTAGCCATTTCGGCTCCAAAAAATATACAGTGTCATTTTATCGCACTTTTTTTGAACGAAGAGTTGGTTGGCATAGCGGTTTCACAGTATATTGACCTAAGCGAAGTGAACTCTTTTGGTGAAAGAGATCACTGTGTAAAAACAATCGTTCGAGATTTTGTTTTTAAAAATTTCAGCTCTAATGTCCTTGTTATAGGCAACAACATGCTGAGTGGACAAAACGGATGTTATTTTAGCTCAAAGTTGCCTGCCTCGGAAGGATTGACTTTATTGAAAAAAGCAACAGAGTTGTTAAAGAGTAATTTGCGTATAAAAGGTACTAGAATACACCTCACTATCTTTAAAGACTTTTCAGAAGACGGAGTTCAACATTTCAACAATCCCGAGTTTAAATCGTTTTTTAGATTTACAACGCAACCTAATATGATTTTTGAGATTAGGGACTCATGGCGTACCTTTGACGATTATGTCGCCGATAAAACTAAAAAATACCGAGACCAATACAAAAGGGCGCGAAAAAAAGCAGAGGGGATTACGAAAAGAAAGTTATCTCTAGAAGA
>JBNMNO010000195.1:0-3978 GCA_051275695.1 Mariniflexile sp. | reverse complement strand
TCGTGAGTAACGGTAACGATGAAAAAGATCTAAATATAATTAAGATGCTTTCAGAGTCGGACGATGATGTGAAATTCATTTTCAGTGAATATGCTTGGTTTACTTGGTCAAGAAATATTTATTTGGACGAAAGCGGAATAGGTAATAAGTCATTTTTGTTCGAAAAAACACCAGAGTACTTTAATGACTTTGACCAAGAGGTATTCGACCATTACATGACTTCGACTTTAAATGAGCTTAATAAAGGAAACGATGTTAAACATAATAAGTTTGTGGTGGTGCCTTTGCAGGTGGATGGCGATTCAAAACTTAATATCGGCAGTCCAAATTTTTCTACGGTAGAATCTTTTTTAAAATATATTTTAAACGACTATCTAGAAGGATATGAAGGTGAAATATTAATCAAGAAACATCCGGATGATAAGCGTAGCATAAATGAAATTTTGCCTTTTCTAAATTCAAATAAGGATGATAGGTTGGTTGATATCACTAGTAGTGATTTTTCTAAAAAGCAATTAATAGAAAAGTCAGAAGCTATTCTAGGTATTAATAGCACATTTTTGATGGAGACGCTTTTGTTAAATAGAAGACCGATTGCATTTGGAATGGATATTTTTTCCAACAAAGGATTAACATTTGATGGTATGGCTAGTGGCCTATCAAATTCATTAAACAATGTCCAAGATAGTAGTAAATTTATTTATGCACTGATGTCACGACAGGTTAATAAGAAAGAATATTTTGATAAGAATATAATGGCTAAGAGTTTTTGGTATAACTATTTTAGGATAGCGTCATGATTAACTGTGCGGTATGTGGTGGCGAAGCTACTCAACTGGAACATAGAAAGACCTGCTCTAAATGTGGGCATTTGTTCAGAGACAAAGAAAACAACTTGGAATTCCAAAAAGCTTTTCATCTTCTGCATACCAGAAGTAGTAACGAGGTCGTTAATAGAAAAATAGACTGGAAAGTTTTTCATGCAAATCGGCAATGGATAGTAGATGCGAGGTACGAGAAAATAAAAGGCGTGTTGCATAAATCTTTTGACTGTTTGGATATAGGAGCTGGAGGCGGTACATTTGCAAACAGAATTAAAAGTAGTGTTAGGAACGTTGAGTGTTTGGAGATCGCCGATTTTCTGTCTGATGAAATTGCAGCACAGGGATTCAAAACATATACTAATGATTTTTTAGAGCATAATTTTGAAAAAATTTATGACGTTGTTTTCGCATGGCATATACTGGAACATATAATAGATATCGAGAACTTTTTAAAGAAATGTGACGAACTGAGCACTAGGTATGTTGTGATAGAAATACCAGTTGAGCGGGATTTACCTAAGATATTCGATGGGCATATTCATATGTTCAATAAGGAGTCATTAGGTTTATGTTTAAGAAAGCAATTTAATAATGTGAAAATTATAGATGGCGTTCAAAAACCTGCTTTATTGGCTATAATAGAAAAATGAAAATAGTAAGTTTTATTCCGGTGGTATCCCAACTCGTAGTTTTATAATTGCCATATTCACCTTATCAACCTGAATGTTTGGTAATGCCAGTATAGTAAAATCCAACTAGAATTTTTTTCAGATATTTCATGCTTAATTACTTATTTTCTTGCTCAAGAAAAAATGAATACAAAAATGCTAAAATCTCACGAGGGTATTAATATAATGATTGCAGTTACTTATCAAGGATATAGATTTAATGCAGACTTTGCTATGGGTGATAGAATGAAGCGAGGCATATATGAATCACAAGAAATAAGTCTTATCTCAAAGATACCCAATTTAAGTAAAATGAGCGTATTGGAACTCGGTGGTTGTCTTGGCGTGTTGGCTGTAATTGTTAATAAAAAATTAGATGATCCTAATAAACATATTGTTATTGAGGCAAATCCTAAACTAATAAATAATTTAGAACATAATCGTAATATTAATAATGCAAAGTTTACTATTTTAAATGCTTTAATATCAAATAATAGTAATGATGTATTTTATTCATATGATAAAGTTGTTGCAGGAAGTAGCCATAGGATGGATGATCGTGAGGAAAATAAAACTCAACATAAAGTTGACGTAATAACACTGCCAAATTTAATGAAAAAATTTGATATAAAATTTGATGTTATTCTTATAGATATAGAAGGAGGGGAGTTGCAGTTTTTACAAGAATTATTGTGTTTTAATATTTTTATTAAATATATAATGGTAGAAATACATGAATTTATTATGTATGCAGGATATGAGCAAGAATGTTTAGATGTTTTAAATAAATTAGGGTTAAAATTAATTGCAAAAGATGGTATTTCCTTTTTATTTTCGAGACCGTAAAGAACTCTATTAGGGTAACTGTTCACTAGGGTGTATTGACATCCCGAAATATTTATTTTCATCGATTCGAACGATCCCATCGCGCGACCCCGCAAGTATTCATTGTTGTGTTATGACGGCTAAAAAGCATTCCCCGCATCGCCCAAAACTGAGTCGCTTGAAGAAGCAAAGGGCATCATCCAGGCCCTGTGGGATAGACTCAACGATTTCAAAGACCGACTTAAGCAAAATAGCCTTAATTCCTTTCGTCCGCTGATGGCGGTAGTTGTCAAATGTTCTGGTTGAATAGTACCGGACACTTTAATAATAGAAAGTTAACCGTAAATATTAATTTTGCATTGATAAGTCGTGTGGGTTTCCCTGTATCTTAGACTGTAGTAAATCAAAAATGTTCTGTTTTTCCATATTAAAGTCTGCCTCAGTCATTAATTGAAATAACAAATGCTTCATTTTTAATGAGCCGATTATTTTTTTTGTTCTGGTACCATTATTGTTAATATTTTTTGTTTGTTGAGTACTGCTTTTGGAAGTTACGCAAATGTAGGAAAAGCAATTAGTTGCTACATGATTTTCGGCCGCTATGCTCAAAAATTTCTCCCCAAATTCAGCACTGTCGAATGTCTTATATTTAGGTAATATTACTATGCATTTGTGTACATTTAAACAGGCTACGATTGCCACCCTTGCTAAAAATATAGGGTTAATAAAAACTGTTTTACAGTTTACATTAATGGTTTTTAGATAAGTAACACCATTATAATTAGGAGGGATTTCGTCGTCAGGTTTTATAGTGATAATTGTATTTTTTTTCCCTAATACTGGTGCGCATCTCAATTTATTTACATGGTAAACTGCATAATCTGGCACATCTATGCAGGTTCTTATTTCCTTATCGCTTATAATTTCCATCTTCGTAATCCAAGAGAATTGGTTTGCTAATACAATTTTCATACACTCCCTAAATTCTACTGAGTCAGTCACGATTAATATCGAACCATTACCGCAATTATGCTTTAAGCTTTTTATTTCTCTTTTCATTAAACTGAAGGAAGATACATCAAAATCTTCTGGTTCTTTTACAGATATAACCTGTTTTATCTGGCTTAGAGTGTCCAACCATTTTTCCTTCGCCTGTCCAAAACCTTTTGGTAGTGCCAACTCATTTGATGAGGTTCTAAAATGTAATTTGGTCAAAACTGCATTTGCATAATTCACCGTCCCATACAAATAATAAAATAGTAATGAGGTCCCCTTTTTATATGACGCAAACAGCATTTCTTTTTGTTTGGTGATTATCTTCTCTGCATCGTTTTTGGTGGTCACTTCTTTTTCTAAAAGTGTTTCAAAAGCACTTAGTTCTTCTATCAACAAATCATGAGAAAACTGTCTTTCAAACTTTTCTACATAGTTGCCAAGTTCTTTGGTTGAAAATATTAACGTTTTTAGTTTTTCAACAATTTGTACTTTTTGTTGTTCTGTTACCACTATTAGCAATTCATCTGGCCTAATAGGCAGCGTTCCTTTAATTCTTGCTCCATCACTGCAGTTGTAAAACTCCTGGCCTTTAGGTTTTCCACTGGTCACTTGTTCGATAACTTGCCTAGACACTTTAAATTCGTGTTTAGTGTTGACAGTAGGAC
>JBNMNO010000194.1:0-4012 GCA_051275695.1 Mariniflexile sp. | reverse complement strand
GGATTGATGGATTTGATTACTACAGACATGACTCCTGAGGACCATTTTAGATCAAAAACTAATATGGCATCTATGAGTAGTAAGGCGTTCAATACTTTGGTCGAATCCGGTGCACATTATCAGTATATGGCAAATGCTTTACAAATTAATACAGGCTTGGGTAGTTTTTTTGATATTGCTAATATGACTGGAGTAGCAAATACCGATTGGAGTTGGTCGAGCCTATTGGTAGACTTAGATAATGATGGCTGGAAAGATATTATTGTCTCTAACGGTATTAAAAAGGATGTAGATAATAGTGATTATAGAAATATTCTTAGTAACCTTAAGGGGTCTACATCTGCCGAAAAACTATTTGAATTGAGCAAAAACGCACCTTCTCAACCTATTTCAAACTATGCTTTTAGGAATAAGGGAAACATGGAGTTTGAAAAAATTTCTAAAGATTGGGGATTTGACACCCCTAGTTTTTCGAGCGGGATGGCTTACGGTGATTTGGATAATGACGGTGATTTAGATGTTGTTGTTAATAATATGGAAGCTCCAGCATTCGTATACGAAAATAAAGCAACTGGTAATTTTTTAAAAATAAAATTAGAAGGATCTGAAAAAAACAAATTTGGCTTTGGAGCAAAAGCAATAATACATCATAAAAAAAACATGCAGGTTGCAGAAAATAATGTAACACGCGGTTTCATTTCGTCAGTAGAACCCGGTTTATTTTTCGGACTTGGAAGTGATACAGAAGTAGAAAAAGTGGAAGTGATTTGGCCGGATGGTAAAGTCAATATTTTTCAAAATGTAAACGCTAATAAAACACTTATAGCTAAGTATTCTAAGGCAAATTTAAGAGTAAATCAAACAAAAAAAGCAGAAACATTAGTAGTACAAATTAGTTCTAATACTATTGGACTCGGGTATAAGCATCAAGAAAATGAGTTTGATGAATATAAAGAACAAATTTTACAGCCACATAATATCTCTCAAAATGGCCCTTTTTCGGCAGTTGGAGATGTTAACAGAGATGGTTTAGACGATATTTTTGTTGGTGGAGCAGCTGGTTATAGTGGGGTATTATACCTGCAACAAGAAAATGGTCAATTCGTTAAAAACGATTCTCAACCCTGGGAAAATGATAAAGAATCTGAAGATTTAGGGTGTTTGTTTTTGGATGTGGATGGCGATAAGGATATGGATTTATATATAGCTAGTGGTGGTAGCGAGTATAAAGAGGGAAGCCGGCTATTAAAAGATAGATTGTATATAAATAAGGGCAACGGTGAGTTCGCGAAAAATAATAAAGCGCTGCCAGAACTATATACAAGTTCCCAATGTGTTAAGGCGTCAGATATTGATAAGGATGGCGATTTAGATCTGTTTGTAGGAACCAGACTTATTTCTGGAAAATATGGTTTTCCAGCTACCAGTTATATACTAATTAATGAAAAGGGAAGCTTTAAAGAGGCCCCATTTGAAACGGCTCCAGCCCTGAAAAATATGGGAATGGTAACCGATGCTGTTTTTACTGATATAGACCAAGATGGCGATCAAGATTTAATGATTGTAGGAGAATGGATGGAAATAGTAGTATTAACTAATAATAAAGGAAAGTTCGAAAATAGCACTGAAAAACTAGGGCTTAAAAGCACAAGAGGATTTTGGTGGTCAATTACGGCGAGCGATATAGATAATGACGGAGACGATGATTACATCATTGGTAATTTAGGTAAAAACAATAAATTTAAGGCGAGTAAGGAACACCCCTTTAAATTATATGCGAATGACTTTGATAATAATGGCACGAATGACGTTGTGTTAGCAAAGTTTTACAAGACGGATTATGTGCCAGTACGAGGAAGAGAATGTACCAGCCAACAAATGCCGTATGTTGCCGATAAATTTAAAGATTATAACGCTTTTGCGTCCTCAAAATTAGTAGATATTTTGCCTAAAGATAAAATGGAAGGGGCTGTTATATATGAAATTAATAGTTTCGAAAGTATTATTTTAATTAACGATGGCGGTAAACTTGTGCAAAAAGCACTTCCTAACCAGGCACAAGTTGCACCTATTAAGTCTTCTTTGGTTGTGGATATTAATAATGATGGCTTTAAGGATATACTAATAGTTGGCAACCATTATGGAGTTGAGGTAGAAACTGTGCGTTATGATGCTGGAATTGGAGCAGTACTTTTAGGAGACGGTAAAAACAATTTTAATTTTATGTCAGCTTTAGAGAGTGGCTTTTATGTGCCTACAGATAGTAGAGACCTGAAGCGTTTGGAACAAGAGAAAAAAAGTTTGTTTGTAATAAGCAACAATAACGGACCCTTATCTATATTTAGTAAAAGGACTAAATCTAAGTTTAAATAAATTTATTCAAGTAGCGTTATTAGAGTCTAAAACTTGTTTGTAGCGCCTAAACTTCAGCGCATTCAACTAAAATTATTAGTATAGTAACTATATAAACTTTAATAGCTAGTTACAGGCCTGTTTTTTGAATGATGGATTAACCAACAGAAATGTGTAAATGGAGCGTGGGTAATTAATTTTACACATACATTCAATTTCGCTTATATTTTTCAAACTTTAAAACATAGTGTAAAAGTTAGCCTAAAACACTTATTATCAAGTATTTTAATAAGGATGTGCGGTTATTAACAGTTTAAATTACCACTACATTACCACAACATAGTGTTTTATTTTGAATTATTAAAAATAGAGCGATCATCTTTTTCATTAAAAAACCTGACAAACAGCACCATAATCCCGGTGATTTGTTTTAAAAATTAACATTTAACATTTTTATTGCCATGTATGTTTTTTGTAGCGGTAGTATTTATTTAATTCATAATATTATAGAATTATATTTATAAAAAAGAAAATATGTCAATCTTTATTATTTTAATATGAATGCATATTTTCTTAAAACAACTAATTTAAAACATTTTATTATGAAAAAAATTACATTACTATTTCTATTATTAGGAGCTTCCATTGGTTATTCGCAAACTCTTATTGAGAATTTTGAAGGTACTGCCCCTCAGTTTGATTGGTCAGATTCGGATGCGAACGCTGTTGTTCGGGTTACTACCAATCCTACTGTACCAAGTGAAAAATCACTGGAGATTATTACTTCTGCAACTGGATCAGCTTGGCAAGGAGCCCAACTTATTACATTGTTAGGGCCCTCATTAGATTTAAGTGGAGGAAATAAAAAAGTTTCTATTGATGTTTATTCTTTAGTTGCAACAAGCGTTCTAGCCAAAGTAACTGCTGGTGGTGGTCCTGCTTCTGCAACTGACGCGAATCATAGCGGTACTGGTTGGGAAACGCTTGAATTTAATTTTGCAAATGGTAGAGATAACACAGGTTCAGCTAATGGCATTTATACAAATATAATTTTTTACCCACTTTGGAATAATAATGGAAACGCTTGTACTAATGGTTGTTATTCACCTTATGGTACTCCAGGTCAATCTGCTGTCCAGACCATATATGTTGACAATATCGTTAAAGCACCTGCAGACCCGGAAACATGTAGTGACGGTATAAAAAATCAAGACGAAACAGGTATTGATTGTGGTGGTACTACTTCTGGTTGTGCTGCGTGCCCTGCTGTACCAGCACCGTCTACATCTGCTCCTGTTGCAACGACACCAGAAAGTGATGTGCTTTTTTTACACAGCGATGTTTACACAACACCGGCTAATAAAGTTGATTTTATTGCTGCGGATTGGGTTGGTGCGGGTTCAAATTATGGTACATCTACTGAGACGGTTATTTTTGAAACAACAGATAATGTTAGGTACATAACTGATGCCACTCTCCTATTCATGAATTTTGATGAAACAGATTTCTCGGCATATAAATATTTTCATTTAAATGTTTGGTCTGACGAATCAACATCTTTTAATTTACAGTTGGTAGGAGCTGGCCCTGGAAATCAAGCAAACACAGGAATTAATATTGTTCCAAATCAATGGAACAGCATAGAAATTGATTTAGATGC
>JBNMNO010000193.1:0-4023 GCA_051275695.1 Mariniflexile sp. | reverse complement strand
AGGGTTGTCAGATGCTCAAATTCATGATTCACTTTCAGTAAAGCGTAACACAGAATTGTTTAGATGGGAAGGAGACACCATTCAGAAAATGAGTGTTTTAGATAGTTTACAGCATTATTTGAAGTTTTTAAATATAGGCATGTTGAGCATAGAGCCCAAAACAGGCGCGATTAGAACCTATATTGGCGGGATTGATTATCGCTATTTTAAGTACGACCATATATCGCAAAGTGAACGCCAAGTGGGTTCCACATTTAAACCTTTTGTGTATACCGCTGCTATTGAAAATGGTTTAAAACCCTGCACCTATTTTTCGTTGGCAGAGGTAAGTTATCGCAATTATGACAACTGGACACCTTCTAATTCGGGTGGTGAAACTGATGACCCATATCTCAATTATAATCTTGAAATGGCATTAAGTAATTCGGTAAATACCATTGCTGTGAAGGTGTTAAATCAAGTGGGAATTGATAAGGTTTTAGAACAAGTTGAAAAATTAGGAATTAAAAAAGAATTGCCACATCTGCCATCCCTGGCCTTAGGCGTTGCCGAGATTAATTTAAAAGAACTTACGGGGGCTTATGCTAGTTACGTAAACCAAAGTAAACCCGTTAAACCATTTTGCATTACTAAAGTTACAGACAGAAATGGGAACGTTATTGCATCATTTGAATTAGAAAATACAGAACCTGCATATAGCGATTATACAAGACAAGTGATGCTCGAAATAATGAAATCAACGGTTAACAAGGGAACTGCTTCCAGATTAAGATCTATCTATAACCTAACAAATGATATTGCTGGAAAAACAGGCACTACACAAGATAATAAAGATGGTTGGTTTGTGGCTATTACACCAAATTTGGTAACCGTTACTTGGGTTGGAAACGATAATCATGCTATTGGTTTTAAAACTACAGGAATAGGGCAAGGCGCAAATTCAGCTTTACCAATTTTCGCGAAGTTTTATAAGAAATTAAACGCTGATACTAAATATGAAAAAATTACAAAGAGTTATTTTGAAAAGTCTACTGATGCCGTTATTTCAGACTTAACCTGTGAGGAAACCAAGCGTGATGGTTTTTTAAAGCGATTATTTACAAAGAAGAATAAAACGAAAAAGTTTAAGGGGAAAAAGTAAGTGTGCACAAATAAAAAATGCGTTTCCTTAAACGAAGCGCATTTTTTTAAATGTAATTCTATTTATTAAAACTTATAGCTTAAACCAACAGTATAATACGTTTGTAAATCGTTATCAATAGTATCAAATGTAGCGGTAGTATTTCCTAATGTATTTAGCTCGTAGTTTAAAGCTTCTTGGGCATTACTTCTTAAACCAAAATCAAACCCAACACCAATCATTTTCCAAAGCGTGTAGCTAAATGAGTTTGTCCAAGTCCAGTTTGAATAATCCCCGCTTTTATAACTTTGGAACATAGAAAGGTTTGTTTTAAAGTTTACAGCACCAATTTGTCTGGTATAATCTGCAACAATTTTAGCCCCTAAAGACGATTCGAAAACCGTATCACCAGAACTAAATACAAAGTTGTAGTTTAATGGGTGAATGACCACTATTAAATTTTCAATTGGTGTCCAAGTAGCACCAATTCCTAAATCTAAATAACCGGGATCATTAAAATTGTCTAAAAGGGTTGTTCTGTATTCCATCAATGCAGAAGCGGCAAATGTTTTTGTAATATTTCTTCCGTATAAAGATGAAATATTAAAAACGTCGGTTGTCGGTTTAAAACTATCATCATCATTTGGGTTGTCTTTATCATCTAGTTTTACCCAGTTTAAATTAGTAGTTAGCGCATTTCTCCAAAAGAATTTTTTTTGAATTAAGTTGGCATAGCCATTAACTGTAAATCCAATATTACCAGAAGCATTATTTGGAGATCCTTGCGAATACCAATTTGAAAAGTTAGATAAACTACCACCAATTGTACCAAAAGCACCTAGTCTCCACCCTGGAAGGGCGTCAATTTGGGCTTGCAATTCATTTGCTTCTGCTTGTGCAGCATCAGCAATAGCTTGTTTTTCAGATTTTTGAGCTTGTAATTCTTCTTTGGTTTGAGCGTTTATTGTTGCAATTCCAACAAATAAAGCAAATAATAATAATGTTTTTTTCATTGTTTTCAGTTAGTTAAAATTTATACAAATATACAAATTAGACCCTATTTTGTAATTTGGTCACATGAAATTTGTACGAATTATTTGTTTTTATATAACGGAACTGAAGAACATGCTTCACCATACATAATAGATTTAGCTATAGGTTTTAGCTTATTGGCCAACATGATGTAAGCATTTTGTGGTACAGGTTTTTTTGAGCAACCTTTTATGATAATTGGAGCATCTGTATATGCCGAAACATCAAGATTTTTAATAATATCTTGGTAAATGGCTGTTTCAAGAGATTCTAAATCACCAATAATAATGTGTTTTGCAAAAGGCTCCAATTGAATACTTAAAAACATATAGGCCCACCCTGGAATAATAGCATCGCTACTACAAGTTAATGCCACATAATTATCTTGGTATTGCGACCAATCATATTCTGCAACCTGATTTCTAAAATCTTTTTCCCGTAATACGAAACCTTCAAACAACCAATCTTTAATATCAAACAATACACGTTTGCCTATTGGATAATAATCCTCAAGGTTTAAAGTTATTAATTTGCTATTCGCTACGCGATTTATAATTTCGTCTGACATTTTTATATAGACCTTTCGACTCGGCTCCAGGTGGCATTTAGTATGTTAATTGTACTTTGGAATTATTGAAAACTACTACTAATTACTGTAAACTATTTTAAAGCATTCCTAACTCCAACCTTGCTTCTTCGCTCATTAGTTCTTGTGTCCAGGGTGGATCGAAAGTAATTTCTACCTCGGCAGATTTCACATCGTTAAGCGATTTTACTTTTTCTTCTACTTCAAGCGGCAAAGTTTCTGCCACGGGGCAGTTTGGAGTGGTTAAAGTCATTAGGATTTTTACGTCGTAATCTTCATTCACAAATACGTCATATATTAAACCTAGTTCGTAAATATCTACGGGAATTTCTGGGTCGTAAATCGTTTTTAAAACGTTTACTATTTTTTCGCCTAATAGGGCTGTATCGATTGTTTCACTCATTTTTAAATGTTTTGTGTTAGTTGTTTGTTGCTTAAGTTTTAACCTCTAAACGACAAATTGCTAAACTAGTTTAACTGTGTTTGGTATGCTATGGCATACATTTTTAGTTGTTTTATCATGCTTACTAAACCATTGGCTCTTGTAGGCGATAAATGTTCTTTCAAACCAATCTTATCAATAAAATTGGTATTGGCATTAATAATATCTTTTGGGTGCTGATTTGAAAATACACGTATTAAAATGGCAATAATGCCTTTTGTGATAATAGCATCGCTATCAGCAGTAAAAGCAATTTTATCGCCTTGTAATTCGGCATGTACCCATACTTTACTTTGACAACCTTTTATAATGTTACTATCAGTTTTATATTGGTCGTCAATTAAAGGTAAATCTTTACCTAAATCAATCATATACTGGTAGCGTTCTTCCCAATCTTCAAACATTGAGAATTCGTCTATTATTTCGTTTTGTATGTTTTCAATAGTCACAATAATATAATTTTATGTAAAAATACAATAAGAAATGTTCCTATTCAATGTTTTCGGAGAATGATAAGATATGTTTAACAAGGTCCGCTATTTCTGTTGGCGGATTCCCATGATCGAAACTTGGGGTTTCGTAGGTTTCATCAGTGTAAATAATTTTAAGGTTGGCAATGGCAGCCCCATCATAAAAGCGTTTTTCAGAAGGGGCTTTTAAGTTTGGAATATTTTCAATATCAATTGGCTTCAAAGCTTTCATTAAATTATTCCAATCGGTTTCACTGCAAGTTGTTGTAATAGGAGATTCACCTCTTTTATTTTCTATTGAAATTTGCTTTTTATTGATAAAAATTTGTTGGTAAAAACCTCTTGAATGCGCTGTATATTCAATAGAAATTGC
>JBNMNO010000192.1:0-4033 GCA_051275695.1 Mariniflexile sp. | reverse complement strand
AAAAAACAGGAAAAAAAGTTGGTGATATTTTTAAAAATTTTAATCTTTTTATTTTCGGAGGTGTAAATTACGAACCATATAGAGCCAAATTTGAAAATCTTATAGGAAGAAAAGTAGATAGTATAGAACTTTATCCAGCCAGCGAAGGTTTTTTTGCTTTTCAAGACAAGCAGAATGAAAAAGGGATGTTACTCCAGCTTAATTCTGGTATTTTTTACGAGTTTATTAATGCCGATGCATTTTTTAGCGAAAACGCAAAACGAATTACAATTAAAGATGTTGAAATAGGCATAAATTATGTTATGATTATTTCAACAAACGCGGGTCTTTGGGCCTATAATTTAGGCGACACCGTTGAATTTACTTCAACAAAACCATATCGGGTTATCGTTTCGGGTCGGATAAAACATTTTATATCGGCATTTGGCGAACATGTTATAGGCAAAGAAGTTGAACAAGCGATGCAAGAGGCTACTTTAGATTCAAATATAAGAGTTACTGAATTTACAGTAGCCCCTCAAATTAATCCATCAGCAGGACTGCCCTATCACGAATGGTTTATAGAATTTGAAAATGAACCTAGAAACCTTTCAGATTTAGCTAAAAAACTGGATGAGTCTCTTCAAAAACAAAACAGTTACTATGGTGATTTAATTTCAGGAAAGGTATTGCAGCCATTAAAAATAACAAAAGTAAAAAAAGACGGATTTCAAGAGTATATGAAATCTATTGGTAAATTAGGGGGTCAAAACAAACTACCCAGACTATCAAACGACAGAAAAATTGTTGATGGTTTTCCAAACACAAATTAAATCAAATAGTAGTATATTTGGCACTAGAATTTTGAATATGAGCACTAAAAAACATCACGAAAGAACAAGAGCACAAGAAAGCTCGAATGCCATTGAAAGAATGTATATTACTATGCGTCACTTGTTTAATCGCGGGTTTTATAAACCTATGGGTATTTCGGGGGAAACACTTCGTCAATCCTTATTGTTATTACGGCCGGAAATTTATGGCTCCATAGGCGAGGAAAAAGCGGAATTGGAAGGCTTACTTTATGTTATTGACAGGCTTCCTATTGGTATTGAGGAGTGTACTTTTATTAATTTAACTAGTGATGAGGGCTATTCTAATTCTCATTTCAAAGCCATAATCCCAGAAAAAAGAAAGAGAAATTGCTATAGGATTGATGCGGAACAAATGAATATTGAGATTACGCGTGGGCGTTCAGAAATCTATGATATTTTAACGCATATCACCTTTCTTTTTATTGAATCGCATAAAATTAGTAACCGCGTTTTAATTGACGAAAGTGGGGCAACAACCAGAGATTGGACCAAGCTTGAAAATGCGGTTTTATCAAAAAGGAAACTTACCCAAACAGAACGCGAAATAGCCATTACCCATACCGCCAATATTTTAGGGCGTACGTTTAACGAATTGAGAGCTGTTTATTTAGATTTTGCAACCCCATCTCAACCTGAGCGCCTATTGCATATTGTATATTGGTTAGGTAAATTGGCGATTGAAGAAGAAATAAACAATAATAAACGAACCGTAACATTTAGTCCTGTTTTAAGAGAGCGACTGGGGCATCATATACACGGCGAAATTTGGGCAGACAGCATAAAGGATGTTCTATGTAAAAATGATTTACTAGAGCGGCCTATACATATTATAAGCGCTAATATGCACAGTGTTATGAATACGCTTTTTGCGCCATCAGCATTAAAAACGGGAGCTTCCAAAAATGATATTTATAGTGTTTATGAGTCTATAAGCATGAAGGAAAATAATGATTTACGTAGTAAGGTAACCAAAGAAGCTTTACAACACGGAATGATTTATATTGAAGATGCGTCGGGAACTAAAATAGATGTTCAAATATTTGATACTAGTAAAATAGATGTCTCAAAATTAGATCTCCAAGTTAATGAAGAAGTTATAAAAGCAGAAAAACCAGTTTTATTGGTTATGGATTATGCCTTTGGAGAACAAGCCTACGAGACTATAGATGAATTATTAAAGCCGTATAAAGTAAAAGGCAAAAAAACACATATGAATATAGCGTCCATATCCATAATGGGTAAGGCAGGAATTTTGGCAGGAGGCAAAGGCGACATCATGATTCCTTCAGCACATATTTTTGAAGGAACTGCTGATAACTATCCTTTTAAAAATGAACTTTCAAAACAAGATTTAGATGGACAAGGAGTGGATGTGTACGAAGGCACTATGATTACCGTTTTAGGAACCTCATTGCAAAATAAAGACATTTTAAAATTCTTTTTCAATTCAACCTGGAGTGTTATTGGGTTAGAAATGGAAGGGGCGCATTACCAAAAAGCCATTCAAGCGGCATCGAAAGTAAGAGGAAGTATCCGTCCGGACGTAAAAGTAAGATATGCTTATTACGCCAGTGACAACCCTCTAGAAACTGGAGCCACATTAGCATCTGGTGGTTTGGGAACTACTGGTGTAAAACCGACCTATTTAATAACCAGAAAAATAATAGAACAGATATTTAATTAATAATAAAACAGGATATGAGTAAAGAGTTGCCACAACCACAAGAATCTGAAGAAGTAGATTTAGGTCAGTTATTTAAACTTATAGGAAAAGCTTTTGACAGGTTTTTCAAATTTATAGGAAGTATTTTTATAGGAGTTTACAAAGTGATTTTATTGCTTTTAATACATTTTTATAAACGATTGGTTTGGTATGCCGGAGCTGTTATTATAGGTGTTGTTATTGGATTTGTTGTGGATAAAAAATCTGATACAATGTATGGAGCTAACGCTTTTATAGAAACTAATTTTAATTCAACTCGACAAGTATATGAAAACATCAAAGAATTTCAACAATTAGCATATCAGGATAAAGACTCGCTAGAACTTGCTAAGCGGTTAAACATTTCTCCTGAAGAAGCATCCAAGCTAAAAGGGTTTTATATACAACCTGATGTTGACGAAAATGAAATGTCTGAAATGTATTCTACGTTCTTTATGAGACTAGATTCGATATCAAGATTGGATATGACTTATAAGCAATTTAAAGAGTCATTAACACCATATAATTTTAATATACATCAAATAGGTGTAGCCTCTACCGATAAAGGCGTTTTTAAAAAGATTGAGAAAGCCTTTTTAGGACAAATTTCAGGCAATACCTATTTAGAAGAATTGGTAGAAGTAAATAAATTAAATTTAGAAAAGAAGGATGCGGCACTTGCTCAGCAGGTTCAAAAAACAGACTCTTTGGTGGATGAGTATTTAAAAATCCGCATCAATGAATCAAATAAGGAGTCCATACCTGGCTCTGGGACCAATTTATATATGGGAGACGCCGAATCAAGTAATTTAATAGTAGATGAATCGAAACTTATTGAGAAACGACTGGAATTAGAAGACCAGAGAAGACAAATTAACACAGACAAGGTAAAACAGCAACACGTTATTAATGTTTTGGCGAATTTTCCTGAATCGGGATATGATATAAGGGAATGGACAGATAAAATGAAGTTTGTACTTCCTTTAATATTACTTACATTAACACTATTAGTGTTTACTGCCATTGGTTTGGGAAAATACCTAAATAAAGAGAGTAAACTTTAAAAACAAATAGCGGAATGAACATTTTAATAACAGGTGGCGCAGGATTTATTGGGTCTCATGTGGTGAGGTTGTTTGCAGAAAAGTATCCTAATTATCATGTTTTTAATTTGGACCTCCTTACCTATGCAGGAAACCTAGAGAATTTAAAAGACATTGAAAATAAGCCCAATTATTCATTTGTAAAAGGTGATATTACGGATGAGGTTTTTATAAATAGGTTGTTTAAAAAACATAAGTTCGAAAAGGTGATTCATTTGGCAGCAGAATCTCATGTAGACAGATCCATAATAGATCCTTTAGCATTTGTTAAAACCAACGTTATAGGCACCATGATTCTTTTAAATGCGTTTAAAAACACCTGGAAAGATAATTTTGATAATAAATTATTTTACAATGTAAGTACCGATGAGGTT
>JBNMNO010000191.1:0-4045 GCA_051275695.1 Mariniflexile sp. | reverse complement strand
GCTGCAATGGCATAGCCACCACCAACAATCATGACAACTCCCCAAGGAACTGTTGAAGCTGATTTCCAGTCTAGAAGAGTTTTTGCTTTATTGTCTTTTTCTCCAGTTGGTATGATAAATAACAATAAGGCAGAAATAATAGCTACGGTAGAATCATGAACGAAATCTTTAACACCAAGTAGGCTAGACCAGCCCGGAATAATAAAATTACTTAATTCAATATCTCTTCTGAAAATCCATCCCACTGCTGTAAAAATAAAAACGAATAACACTCTTTTTTCATAGCTTGAAAATTTGCCAAGCAATTTAATTTCATGATTTATAACTTCTTTACCACCAGCGAAATCTCCATCTATTTTAAAATATTTTATTAGATAAAACCAAGTGGCAGGTAACATCACAATTACAATAGGAGTGCCTATTTTCATCCATTCTAAAAAATCAATTTCGGGAATATTTGGAAATGCTTTAGTGACAACACCTGCGAAAACCATATTAGGAGGTGTGCCAATCAAACTTCCTGTTCCCCCAATACTTGCTGCATAGGCAATAGCCAATAGTAATGCTAGTCCAAACTTTGAATTTACTTCTTTGCTTCCTTCCTCTTTATCAACTATAGCTAATGCAATTGGTAACATGAGTAGTACAACAGCAACATTGGCTATCCAAAAAGACAGAGATGCTGTTGCTATCATAAAACTGAGTATAATTTTTCTCCTACTTGTTCCCAGCTTTTGAACAATGTACAAAGCAATTCTTTTATGAATGCTACTTAACTCAATAGCTTTTGCAAGAAAGAATCCTCCCAATAGCATTAAAACATAGTTGTCGCCATAATTCTCAGCGGTTTCGCTTGCATCTAGAATTCCTAGCAAAGGAAATAGTGCTATGGGAATAAAGGCCGTAGCATAAATAGGAATGCATTCAGTTACCCACCAGATTGCCATAAGAAGAGTAACACCTAATGCCCTAGCTGCTTCGGATTCCATTCCTTCGGGAGGAGTAATTAATATTGAAATTAATAGAATTAAAATCCCAGTCCAAAATCCAATTTTCTTTGATAGAGTCATATTGATTTTCCAATTGTTTTAAACAAAATTTTTATTAAGTGTTAAATAAGTGGTGAAATTTATTAAATTATCTTCTTAAATTGCGCACACCAATCTTATTATATCGAGCATACCAATTATGTATTATAACCTTAAACCAATTATTGTCACAAGCGAATACTGGAATGCTAAAGCAGACGCACCTTTATACATGAGGTTATATTATATCATAAAAAATGCCATTATAAAGCGCATTATTCCTGAAAATATAAAAATTCCGTCCTCTAGAATACTTGCTAATGATTTGAATGTATCAAGAAGTACCATCATAAAAACCTACGAGCTACTTCTCTTAGAAAAATATATTGTTTCAAAAATTGGTTCTGGTTATACAACAGCAAGCACGATATACGATAGTACAATACTTGAAAAGCCACTAAAAGAGGGTTCAAATTATCCTGCGATTTCAAAAAAAGCAATTTCATTTCAAAAAAACAAACCTGTGTTAACGGATAAGTTTTCTATGAAAAATATTGCATTTAGACCTGGCTTGCCGCCGTTAGATCTTTTTCCTGTCGAAAAGTGGAGTGCATTATCAAAAAAATATTGGAAAGAATGCACCCCCTCGATTTTATCAAACAACCCAACAGAAGGCTTAGAATCATTAAGGCAAAGTGTTGCAGAATATTTAAAACTAAATAGAAATATTGATTGTGACTATCAGCAGATATTTATTGTACAAGGCACGATTCATTCCCTTTATTTGATTGGGAATGTTTTATTGGATAAGCATGACAAAATAATAATGGAAAATCCAACATATCCAAGAGCATATAAGTTATTTAAAAGTTTAAAAGCATCAATAATACCCTGTAGTATAGACAATGAGGGTATTAATATTAATTCAATACACGATAAAAACGTGAAACTTATTATCACCACTCCATCTAATCAATTTCCTCTTAGCATTAAGATGAGCTTAAACAGACGATTGGAATTGTTAGGTTGGGCGTCAAAACAGAATTCATTAATTATTGAAGAGGACCATGATCATGAATTTTGTAATCTAGTGAATCCGATTCCTTCAATCTTTAGTTTGGATCAAGAAAGCAGGGTGATATATCAGGGGACTTTTAATAAACTACTGCACCCGTCTCTTGGAATTTCATATGTAATTGTGCCTAAGTATCTAATCAATCCAATGAAGGCTATCTCTGATCAATCAACTAGGTTTATATGTCCTTCAAACCAAGAAATTATGCACCAATTTATAAAAAAAGATTACCTAAATCAGCATATAAGAAATGTTATGAAAATTGCAGGAGAGCGTAGGAAGCTATTTATACAGCAGACGCATGATTCCTTAGAAATAGATGAATCTTTTGAAGGACTACATTTAATTGGTAAAGTTAAAAGCGGTATCAGTGATAAAACGGCTTTCGAATTACTTTTAAAAGAAGATGTAGCGGCATATCCATTGAGTAATTATTACATAACCAAAGAGAAAAAAGAAGGTTTAGTAATAGGATACAGTTCTGTTAATACGAAAGTAATGATAGAAAAAACAAAAATTATTAACACAATTATTGGTTAAAGTCTTTGTTGACAAATCCATACTGCTACTTTTTCAATGGCGCTTACAACTCATTTTATTCCTTCGGTGATGTTGCGCCTTGTATTTTCGCAAACAGTCTTAAATATAAAGTAACCGTCCCAGCTTGTATGTTGTTTCTGGAGTACGTCATTATTGTACAATGCATAATACCCATAAGACAATCCAAATTGCTAGAATAAAGAGGAATAAAAACACTTGATTAGCAAATTAGAGGTTGAGATTAAACAAATAATTAGGGAGTATATCATAGCTAAATACGGCCATAAAGAAACAGTATATCGAGACCGCAGTAATTTTAAAAAAAAGTAAATAGGGTAATTGTTATAAATTTAATCATTACCATTTTAATTTGCTTGAGGTTGACGATAGGTCGATACCAATATTAATAGAGCATTAAAGATAAGTGATTTCAATTGAGTATTTATATACACTTAACTATCAGTACAATATGATATTGGTATGTCTTATCTTAAAAAAGTGGTATGCTCAAAAGAACGAAAACTTCCTTTGTTTTACAGTTTCTATAATTACTGATCGATATGAGAAGACCCTATTATCAAATATTTAACAGCATCGCATCTTTTGTCTTCGTTGTAGGATGTGCCGGTGTAAAACCGGTACAATTTAAAACGGTTGTAGATACAACAGTAAAGCGTATTAATCTTCAAAACAAGCAAACATACCATTTAAATGATCTGGGAATTTATGCTAGTAATGAATTTGATGGAGCCCGTTTAAATGGTTTTTTAAAAAAAAATGATAGTACTGCCTTAGTAATCGTGCAACCAGAAAATGTGCCTGTAAACAATAGTCCCTATTATGCTTTTAAAACCTGGTCCGATACTCCGAGATCATTTTATTTTGAATTTCAATATCCAAAAGGCTTCAAACATCGATATACAGCAAAGCTAAAGGTCAATAGCGTGTGGACTGTAATTGACTCTTCGCGTGTGTTTAAGAAAGATAGCATCATAACGATTAAAGTAAAGTTAAGTAAAGAGCCCATCATCGTGGCAGCTCAAGAAATCCAATCATCAATTGATGTAAAAAACTGGTACTCTACGATTGCAAAAGGAAAAGAAGATTTTGTTAAGGTTAGGTCAGCTGGAAAATCTGCTTTAGGAAAGAATTTACCAGTATTAGATATTTATAGTGGCACTAAAAAAAATAAAGAAATAATTATATTATTGACACGTCAACACCCGCCTGAAGTTACGGGTTATTATGCGTTTCAAAGTTTTTTATCAACTGTATTGTCGAACAATGATCTGTCTAAAAAGTTTTTATCTAAATACAGGGTATTGGCTTTTCCTATTTTAAATCCTGATGGAGTAGATTTAGGGCATTGGCGCCATAATGCAGGAGGAGTCGATTTAAATAG
>JBNMNO010000190.1:0-4065 GCA_051275695.1 Mariniflexile sp. | reverse complement strand
CGATACGTCCCGAAGCGACTTTAAAAGACTTTAGAATGCCTTTATCATATTCTTCACTGGTAACTAAATCCCCAGTATCATATCGAATAAATGGTGAGTTGAAATTATAATAACTAGTTCCTATTAATCTACTTTCCTCCTCACCATTTTTAATTGTTTCAGTAAAACCATAGGTTTGAAACGGATAATAAGTAAAATGTTCTTTTTTTTCGTAGGCTAAAATAGCCATTTCACTGTGACCATACCAAGAAATTGTTGGCACACCTAAAACATCTTCAATTAACTCTCTATACATAGGCGCTGGATATTCAGAACCAAAGAGAACACCTTTTAATTGGTCGTTAAATAATACTGAAGAATCAATTCCCTGTTCTTTTAAATACTTACAGAAAGCATAAATAGAACTAGGGTAACCATGTAAGTATTTTATATTTTTACGCTTGACCAATAAGTATATTGACTTGACTATATAGGCATATGACACATAGGCATCAACAATATACTCATTATGAATGACATTATACTTTAACGGTATACCATTATTATCCTTACCTCGGAAAGTCATTTTTCTATCTAAGTATGAATAACCAAATTTAGACCATATAGTATGCATATATGCCCATTCACGGGAAAACGCATTATTATCTAAGTAAAATTCAAGAGGTTCACCTGACGTCCCACCAGTATTAACTTTAAAAGGATAATTACTCGTTTGACTTCGTTTTTCTAGCGCAAATTGTTTTAAGTCATTTTTAGTAACAATTGGGACTTTTACAAAATCGTCAAGTTTTTTAAAGTCGGATGGATGAAAATTATTTAGCGAATAAAAAAACTTATAAAATTCATTGTGTTTATATGCCCAATCTAATATTGTTTTTAACTTATTAAAATGGAAACACTCTTTCTCTTTATCAGACATTTGATAGTAGTTATTTACTAACATTTTATGCTTTAAGTAATCAGGTCCTAACCGAAAACGATAAGGTACGTATCTAAAGAGTGTGAAGATCCAAGAGTTTTTTTGAATGAATTGTTTTAATGCTCTAATCATTTTTTATGCTTTTTCAAATTTAGACGAACCAATACATCAATAAAAACTTGTCTTAATTGTACAAACTTGTCGTTTAAAACCGTTTTAAATCCCCAAGATTTATATATTGGTAATAATTTACGTTTAACTCGGTTTTTCTTGAAAAAAGTTAAATATTCGACATCATTCATTTCAGCAAATTGACTTACTTTCATAACTTCTTCATTTTCAAATAAATGTATAGGTTCACTTACTCTTAACTTATTATCATGAGAGTAAACCAAATATGAATCCAAGGTAGTTATATCTACAGCTAACCCTGTATAGGCCTTATCAGGAAAATCCAAATAATAGCCAGAATAATTAAATTTTGGTAAATAAAAATTCCCCAAACCGTAGATTATAGCCTTCCCTTTATACAATTCTACTCCTTGAATAATATGCGAATGATGACCCATCACACACTCTACACCTAAGTCTATTAGCTTTTTAGCTAGTTTACGATGAGCTGGCTGTGGATATAGTTCAAACTCATAATCCCAATGAAAAACAACCACTATTTTGCTATCTTCAAAGCGATTGATATACTCTATGGATTTGGTCAAAACATGTTCGAACCTTAATGGATTACACCCTTTACCATTATTTTTTGCAGGTTTACATCCTATAGTTTCCCAACCAAAGTTTAAAATAACATATTCATTTATAAAAATAGGTTCTGCGGCTTTCTTAATATTACTCCCCATTCCTGAATGTTTTATTCCCTTATCTTCAAACATAGATAAGAAAGTATTTTCATCATATTCAAAATCTAAAATATGATTATTAGCTAAACAAACCCCTTTTACATTCAAATCATTCAGGACATCTAGTGATAAATCAGATGAAGATATAGCAATACCCGAAGCAAGTTTGTGCTGATTCAAAGAATCTAATGTAGATTCGAAATTAACTATTTTAATTGTTTTTAAAAATGTATCTGGAACATCCGACAAAAAATCAATATTATCCTGAAATGGATAAGCGAAATCACCACAAATAATCATAATATATGCTCAAAATAAAATACAAGTTATTAGTTCCTGTAAAAAATAGACTTAACTTCATTGAAGTCTAGCCATAAAAATTAAAGATTCTAAATTGACAATTTTTGGCCGAGAAATAAATTCATTGTCTAATCCAGAAATATCCATTTTATTTTCAAAAGGATAAACAAAATCACCACAGAAAATCATACTTTTTCCTAATTTAGTTTGAAGCTAAACCGCTTTTAATACTACATTCAAATTTATCCATGACAGAAAAAGATGAATAGTTTGAGTGTGCGAATTTTAAGCAATTATTAGACATTGTTCTATATACTTGAGACTCTAGTGCTAATATGTTTTTCATTGACTCTAAGATAGGTTTAGTTTGAGGTGAAACACAGTACCCAACATTACTTTCTTTTAATACTTCCCAGGGGGTACCTGTAGACGTAATAGCAGGAACGCCATGCCCTAAAGATTCAACAACTACATTTCCAAAGTTCTCAGATTTAGAAACTAATAATGTAGCGAATGCATGGTTATATAGTTCCCGTTTATTAATACCAGTAGTGTAGCCAACAAAGTCGACTAGGGAATTGACACCATTACGGGATACAAGTTTTTTCAGACTCTCAACATAGGCAGGATTGCCAGCACCGGCAATCACAAGCTTTATATCTCTATCTCTATCTCTATCTCTATCTCTATCTCTATCTCTATCTCTATCTCTATCTCTATCTCTATCTCTATCTCTAGTGAGTTGGGTGAAAGACTCTATAATAAGTTCAATATTCTTTATTGGATCTATCCTACCAATATAGAGAAAATGACTTTTCCTCTTATACTCAGGAAAGAAGTCATTGAAATCATATGGATTAGGAGAAACTATAATTTTTGTATTTTTAAATTCGCTAGCAACATGTTTTTTTTCTTGAGCAGATGTAACAACAAAGCATTCAGCACTACGATATAAAAGCTTATAAAATAGAAATAGCGTTAATTTAACATAGGATTTGTTCTTAAGAGCGGGCCCATGAAGCTCCCCTCTAGGTGCTACTGTGAATTTAACCCCCTTGACCATACAAATAATAGCGGCCAAGAGCATTAATGGTGCAAAAAATGAATTTAGATGAACTATGTCATAATTTTTAACATTGTTATATAACCATTTAGCAATTGAGAATGTTAGAGGCCGTTGATTAAAAGATTTAAATATCCAAATCATCTGTCCATCAATATCATTAACTGCATTGATTTTAATATTGTAATCTTTTTTTATTTGCTTACACATTCCTCTATCACTGCTAACTACAACGGCATCAGTTAAGCCTTTAGCCATTTGAAATACAGTGTTAGATGGACCTCCTACTTCAGAAGGGTAAATTGTTCTAGCTACGAATAAATGTTTCATATAGCCAACGTCCTAAAATTAATGAATTTATAAAGTTCAATATAAAATATTCCTTTTTAATTAAAGCCTTTGCCAGTTTTTACTACGTTCACCAAAAAACCTATATTTGCATAAAGGAAGTACACTAAAATTGAAAAAAAACCAAAGTTAAAACCTCTTTTTTGTTTAATACAGAAAAAGGTAAACACAAAGAAAACAACCATAATTACTCTTGAGCCGCCAAATAATAGTAATCCAGCTAAAAGTGGTAAAAAGACCAAGGTAACTTCTGTAAACTTTCTCGAATAAAGTAAACTCATTCCATATAATAGAAAGAACTTAGCTAAATCAAGAGGTTATATATAAGGCTAAAGATATAAAAGAAATTATTGATACTATTATCAATACGTACTTATTATGCACCTTGTATATAGTTAATAGAATTAATGGAAATATTAAATAAAATTGCTCTTCAACCCCCAAACTCCACGTATGCATTAAGGGCTTGAATTCATTCACCACATCCCAATAATTTTTAACCGTTATTGATAGCAATATATTATTTGCAAAAAAATTGGATGCTACAACTGATTGAGCAAGGCTATCAAGGTCATCAG
>JBNMNO010000189.1:0-4071 GCA_051275695.1 Mariniflexile sp. | reverse complement strand
TTTCGTAGGTTTTTTTTCGCCAGGGTTCTTTTTGTGTTTTCATAAGTGACTATCATTAAGTGTTTAATTTTTAGTCAACCTATTTCAGGAAAGTACATTTTGGTAATAGTTGCCAACGTTGTTGTGTATGGTTAGTTGCGTGTCTAAGCAACTAAATTAGTAAACAAAAACGAACCAGAGAAAATTCCGAAGGAAATTTCCAAATAAGCACTTGCCAAAGCAATTAATTATACACGGTGTTGTGTGTAGTTATTTATTTATCGTTTCAGTAATCATTTGATGTGCTTTAGTCAAATTCCCAAGACCCGAATCCATATTTTTATTTATCAGCCACAGTCCTATACTTAAAAAAGAGTTTCCTGTAAAATTCTGTTCGACTAAAGTTAATTTTTTTTCTGGATTAATAATTAGAAACCTTTCCCCATATCCATCTGACCAAATGGATTTACTGTTAGACGCTAACCACCACTGATAACCAAAACCATCATAACGTCCGTAATCTATATGGTTTTCCTTCAGGTTACTGTATGAAGTAGTACTTTCCGTTATCCATTTTTTAGATACAATTTGCTTGCTATTCCAATGACCTTCATTTGCAACCATTGCACCAATTCTAGCTAAATCTCTTGTACTTAAATAAATATAATATTGTTTATGTTTTGATTCTTTCTTTGACCAAAAAAAAGGATCTCCTACGATTACATTTTGTTCAGAAAAATCTTGAAGCCCCATCGGTATCGCTAGATGTTCTTCCATGAATTTACCAATGGATACCCCAGTTTCTTGCATAAAGATTGTACCCAAAGCATTAGCATCAAAATTATTTGAGAAAAAATATTCACCAGGTTTATAGCTTTCTCTTATAGGTCTATCGGTTATTTGTGAATCGTGCTCTCCTCGAGATGGTAAATAAATTCCAGATTTAAACATCAACAAATGTTTTATAGTAGCAGTCTTCTCTATATTAGTCAAAGGTGTTGATTCATCAATCTTGAGTTCCGCAAGGGTCAAATGTATATCAATCAATCCTTTATCAACTGCGATTCCATATAACAGTCCAAGAATGGATTTACGTATGGAAGCCGTATTCATAATTTTATCTGTTGGACCGTATTCATATATTATTTTTTCATTTTTAAGAATAACTATCGATCTTGTTCTTTCTGGTTTTTCTATAGGTGTTAAAATGTCATTAATTTTTTTGTCGACAGGTTTACCATAAGCCAATTCAGTTTGAGATTCAAGGTCAGGATTGTTAACTCTTGGTATTGAAAGATAAATTAAAAAAAAAACAGAGAGTAATAGTGAAATTGTAAAAGCTCTTTTTAATAGTTTTTTAATTGTCATAGATTTTTATTTAAATACAAAAGGGAAATTAAATGGTTACAGTTTTAGATCAGATTTTTTTTTGAAATTACACACAACGGTTTGTGTCTGGTTAGTTGCGAGGTTAAGCACGTAATTTAGTAAATACAAACCAATTAGAAAATCCGCGAGGATTTTCGCAAAGACGTGTTTGATGTTTGTGGGAGTAAAAGCGCTCATAATAAATTTAAAAAGGCTGCATCTGGATGTATGTCTTTTCTAAAAAACCTTCCTAAAGAAGCATTAGTTGTAATGGAAACAACAGGCTACTATCATTATCGGTTAGCTCCATTTTTATGTAAGCAAGGTGTTTTAGTTTCGGTAGTAAACCTTTTATAAGTGAAGCGTTTCATTCAAATGAAACTAGCCAAAGTAAAAACAGATAAAAGCGATGCTAAGGCGATTTGTGAATATGAACAAATAAATCAGGTGCCGTTGTAGATAGGAGCTATTGAAACAAAACTACTATCATTGGTAAAACAAGAACAACGAGCAAAGTTAACTTTGTTAAAAAGTATTCCAGGTTTGGGAGTAAAAACAGCCTTGTTTTTAATAGTTATTACCGATGGTTTTACAAAATTCGAAACAGTAGCACAATTCTGCAGTTGTTTGGGTATCACACCAACCTTTCGTCAGTCTAGATATAGTGTTCGAGGTAGAAATAGGAAATAAGAAGTTAAGAAACTTGTTGTTTATCTGTTCTTTTTCGGCTTGTAAACACAATAAAGCGTGTCGAGAAATTTATGCGCGAATTGTAAACAAAGATAAAAGTAAGAAATTAGCGTTAATAGCCGTTTCTAATAAGCTCTTAAAGCAAGCATTTGCCATCGCTAAATCAGGACATCCATGCGATGAAACTTTTGTTTCAATGTTAATGGCTAAATAGTAACAACGTTCATAAAATAAATAACTAAAAAAGCTTAAACCGAAGTTTAAGCCTAGAATACTACTACATAAAATTAATGATAAAAAGACTTGGATTTTAACTCAGTTCTTTGCTGGCATTCGTTTTTTAATTCCCAACGGTATTTTCTTTCAATTTATTTTATTACTCCTAAAAATATCTTTAAACGAATAATCTTTTTTACAGATTGGTAAACTTGTTCTTTATAAATCGGGTTATTTACCATCTCATTTAGAATGGAATTAATGGTTTCTGTTTCGTCTATTGGCATTAGTAACATGTCGTTGCCCGCTTTTGATGCTTTTAATGGAGCATCTTCAAAAATTGTAACAGATTTCATAATATTTAAGGCATCTGTAATAACAAGACCTTTAAAGCCCAATTCCCCTTTTAATAAATCTGTTACCATGTTTCTTGACAAACTTACTGGCAGACCATTGGTTTCATACTTCTTATTATTTTTTATGGTAATGTGTGCTGTCATAATTGAAAGCACACCTTCTTGTATGAGCGGTGGATATACATCCAATTCTTGTAATTTCCCATTAATATAAACAGATTTTTTATGTGTATCTCCTTTGACCAATCCGTGGCCTGGAAAATGTTTGGCAGTTGCAATTAATCCTTCTTCTTGGGTTGTTTGAATAAATTGTTTGCTTAATGCAATTACATTTTCTTTATCATTACCAAAACTTCTGTTTTTAATTGCCTCATTTTCTGGACTAATGTCGCAAACTGGTGCGAAATTTTGATGAAAACCAATCCTTAACAATTCAGTACTAATTTTTCTTGCAATAGAGTCAGACTGCTGGACTGTCTTGATATCAATTGTGTTCATTATTGGATCAATTCCTTGCAACCTACCGTTTAGCAAACTTGGTTCTGCATCAATAGAAAATAACAAGGGTATTTGTTTTTGGAGCTTGCTTATTTTGTTTAAGCTGTCAATCATTCGTTTATGATTTTCCTTTGTGCCTTTGAGGAAGACGACTCCTCCAATCTTATTCTCACTTGCCAATTTTAAAACATCGTTTTCAGATTTCCCTAATTGTCCTGCCGAAGTAACAATCATTTGGGCAACACGAGTGGTATCATTTAGCATATTGAAAAATACATCAACTTGATGTTCTATAATTGGGTCATAATCATAGAAATTTTTTAACGTAAGCTTGCTCTCTTGCGCATCTACTTTAAAACAAGTGCAAATTGTTAATATGAGAAATGAGATTGATTTTATTTTAGTCATTTTAAATTTTAGATGTTATTTAATAGATAGACAGGTTTTTCTTAAATGAATGCCAACGGCTAGTATATGAGCAGTAGCGGATAAACAACTACAACTTTTCAGATAGCAAGATACTTAATAAATACAAATAGCGTTTCAAGTTTTCACCTAAACCGCTATTGCTTATATACCGTGTTTTCTTTCCTTATTTATTAATCTCGATATACCATTTTGAGAGTTCACTTCCGATCTCATGAGGGTAATCTTCCTGTAAAAAATGAGTTCCTTCCCCAAGATTTATCATTTTAGTATTCTTAAATTCATTTTCCACCACTACTCTATCGACAGACTGGAACCCCACACCAGGTGTAATATACAAACAAATCTTAGGTAAATCGTTTTCTTTTAACCAAACACTATAGTTCATCATTGCTTCATGCACATGTGCCGGTTTTCCGTTCATAGGCACATCTTGCGGCCACCTCAGCAAAACCTCCCTGCTTTTTCTGGTCGGGTACGGTGCAGCATAAACCGCCATTTCTTCTTTCGTTAAATCTCTCATAATTAAATCGGGTAA
>JBNMNO010000188.1:0-4088 GCA_051275695.1 Mariniflexile sp. | reverse complement strand
AGCAAATATTGAAACGTTTACGATAGCTAAGTTATTAAAAGATAAATCACTAGCTGAAAATTCAGTACTCATTGTTGATGAAGCAGGGCAAGTGAGCACTAAAGACTTACGTAAGCTTATTGACCTTATTAAGAAAAAGAGTAGTAAATTAATTCTAGTAGGAGAGGACAAGCAGCTCGATGCCATTGAGCATGGTGGTGCTTTAAAGTATTTATCTCAAACCGAAATATTAGGTACTACTAGAGTTGAAACTATTATGCGTCAGCGTGAAAAGTGGGCGCGGCAAGCTGTTGCTGATTTTCGTGATGGTAAATCAGATAAAGCTTTGCAAGCATTGAATAATAAAGGGTTGTTGCACTTTGGTGAAGATGCTGAGCAGACTAAAAATTTGTTAATTGAAAAATGGAACAATTATCGAATTATTAATCAAGATAAAAAGTCGCTGTTACTGGCACAGCGTTGGCAGGACGTTACTGAATTAAATGAGCAAGTGCGCTCAATACTGCAAGTTGAGGGCAGAATTGATAATAAAGAATTATCAATTCAATGCTCTGTTAGTGGTAAAACCTTTACTAATAAGTTTGCAATTGGTGAGCGTATACGTCTTACAAAAAATGATTATTCTAAAAGCTTATCAAATGGCGACTTAGGGAATATTGTCGATATTCAAACTGAAATTGATGGCAGCCATAACTTTAAAGTTAAACTAGATAATGGGAATAAAGTTATAGTTAATACTGATGAATATTGTAATGAAGATGGTCATTTATATATGACCCAAGCTTACGCTATGACTGTTTATTCAAGCCAAGGTTTAACCATTGATGGCGATGTTTTTGTTTATTACACATTAGGGATGGATAAATCTAACACTTATGTCGCTTGTTCGAGGCACAAAGATAATAGTCACTTATTTGTAAATGAAAACGAAATGCAAGAGAGTAATAATCAGCCCCCTTTAGATTCACTATCAAAATTGATATCAGTAGATAATAAAAAGTCATTAGCTATTGAGTATGTCGATCGCTCTAGAGAAAATTTAAAACAGCATGAAATAGGAAAATAAGATGTTTAAATAACTAGCATTATCAAAGTGAGTCGGCACTGATAGTAATGCCGCCTTGACTCAATAAGTCAATACAAATGGTTAACGGAGCATTAATGATCTATATTCTCTTATCGGTATTTAAATGCTATATAGGTACAGATTAAATCGCGTGAATAACGAAATTATCGGCACATTTTTAACATATTAAAATGATTTGTAGAGTGATATATTAACATAAAATAAAACTATCGCATCTTGGGTATACTAGGGTGATATTTAAATTAAGTTTAAAGTTTGCTTCTTAAATAAAGAGTATTAAATGGATTTACAAAATATAATTTTTCATAAGGTTATTACTGAACAGCACAAAACACCTGTAACTATTGTTCCAAGAGAAAAGTCTTTAGACCTTCCCGAAAAAAAAGCTGATTTTTTAGTTAATGAGGTTCTCAATAATTATGATCGAGAATCATCTCTAGCATATGCAGGGTTTACTGCTGATTCACTTTTTCCTAATAAACTTAAGAGTTTTCTATCAGGACAATTAGAATTCTACGATTTTTCTATCCTTATTTTGGAGCAGTTACGTCAAAAAATGTTAAAAGTTCCAGCATCAACGGGAGGTTACTTAACTATTGCAAAGTATAATATTAATGGGGATAGTCTACTCCTACTCCTTCTTTTAAAAGATAAAGATGGAATTGGCATATCTTCAGATCTAAAGCTTGAAGAAGTACATACATTAAATCTAGATAAATTACATGTTGCAGCACTGGTTAACATAACTCGCTGGGAAGAAGATAACGAAAGATACATTTCATTTTTAAAAGGAAAGTCCAGAGAAAAAGAAGTCGTAGGATATTTCAAAGAGCTTCTAAATATTGATGAAAATATGTACACAGATCCTGCAAAGCATACTCGTGATTTAGTTAATGTGATAAAAAACTTTTGCAAAGATAAACTCACTGATTCTGATTCTGGGGATGCTAAAAAACGAGTGCATGTATTTTCACTTGATAAAGCTAACAAAGAAGAAAATATTACTCTAGATGAAATTGCGAACTTATTATCTCCTTCTTCGCCCCAAGACTTTATTGATTATATAAAAGAGAAGAAAATTGAAATACCTTGTGAATTTAAACCGCAAGAAGGACGGTTAAAAGCTTTAGTCCGTTATAGTGTAAAAGGTGTAACCACGGACTATACCTTATCTTTTGAGCATAGTGCTATCGAAGATAATAAGATATGGCTAAATGAAGAAGAGAACCTCGTAATAAGCGATGTGCCGCCATGGCTAAAAACACAAATTCCTCATAGATAATATTTATGGATGATTTAACTTTACTTCTAAGCTTTTTAAAAAGAAACGACTTTCAATGGAATGGTTGGACGTTATGTGCATCAATAAAAATTGATGCTTTATTAAAAGATGATTTAATAAAGTATGATGATATGGATCATCTTCAAATTAAATTTGAAGATGAAAATTACGATCATGTTGATATTAATGATGTTGAACTTGAATTAACAATAAAGATTTCATTTGAATTACCAAGGACTGATGAATGCTTTGTTGCTAAAAATGTAGATGATCTTATTAAACGTACTTCTATTATTACCCCTCCAAAATATTATGAAATATATGATGATAAGGTTAATGATGATGCTTATACGTATAAAAAATTATGCGAATTTATAAAAATTTGTATCGAAAATGATGTTTTAGAAAAACATCATAATGTAGATACCTTAGTGCTTTTTTACTCGAATACGAAAGTTGTTATCCCATGCAAATCAATAAATACTAACTTTAACAAAGACCTTGGTAAAAACTTAAATAATTTAATTGAAAAGTTTAATAGCGACAAGCATAAAGCCGATAGAATACATATGCTTAGATCTTCGTTATTTGCTGTTTTAAATAATTGCCAAGAATCTAATAGATTAAATCATCTTTTAGAGAATTCTGTGAATTTTGTGAAACTTTTTGAACAAAACTATGACTTATTTATGTCTGAATTTTCTTTTGATTCAGAGAAAGAAACAATATTTACAGCTAAGAGAGAGTTTTTACTCAAACTAAGTCAATTGATTTCAGGGATACAAGGAAAGTTATTAGCTATCCCCCTTTCCCTTGTTTTAGTATTAGGTCAAATGAAAACCAAACCTGAAGACAATCCCTTATTAGTTAATACATTGATTATGGTTTCAGCATTAGTTTTCACTGTCATAATGTTGATTATTTTAATTAGTCAATTAACTTCAATAGCTGCTATTAAAAGTGAAGTATCGTCTAAAAAAGAACGGTTCGAATTGGAATTATCAAATCTTTATCAAGAAGTGAAAATTGCATTTGATAGTGTATTAAGCCAATGTTTATATAACAAATTATTTATTTATTTTTTAATAATAATTGTTATTTTTGGTCTTCTAGGATCAACTGTTGCTTATATACTATTAACGCCAGAAATAAAGGAATATTTTGAACCTTTGTTTTTATATGTTCAAACCAAATTCGGTTGGTTTGTTGAGCTATATATGTGGTCATATAGTGCGATTAAAAGCAAATTTATGATGGGATAACCTCTAATATAAACTAGCAGAATATATCGTTAGATTAGCTCTAGTTGTAGGTCTATTTATATTCCTTATTCCAAACCTCAAATTTTTATACCCGCTTATCTCTTGTGTAATTAATGATAATGTTAGTTAATTAAAATAACCTTTTCCAGGCAATATTAAGCTTATTAAACAACCTGGAATGGTGTGCACATCTGTTTATAACCCCATTTATGTATCATTATAAAATTGTGATATCACAATAGGTATTATTTTTTATTATAATTATAAATGTATAGGCTTAAGTGTGGGTTTCTGTTTTTTTTATTTTAACTTATTGATTTTGTGATTTTTTGTACTGACGCATCATAGGGGTGTGAGAGGAAAGGTCTTTTGTTATTGTTGTCATTGAACTGCCGTAACTAAAATTGATGAAGGTATTAAGGGCATAGATTATGCCATAATGCAGGCGATCAAATCT
>JBNMNO010000187.1:0-4122 GCA_051275695.1 Mariniflexile sp. | reverse complement strand
GGCGTTAGGGATAGTAGCGGAAAGCCCACAGCGAGGTACGAGCCCGGACTTGCAGCGGATAGCCCGACCCGATAGGGTAACGCCCAAATTTTTAATCGTTTTAATTATTGTTATCTTCAAGTGGCCATTCTTTATTGTGTAAAAATAAAAAAGCATCCCGAATAATACGGAATGCTTTTGGTATTTAATTAAGAATGTTATTTATTCTTGTGCTGCTTCTTCTGCTGCTACTTCTGCTGCTGCTTCTTCCTCTACTTCTTCAAAGGCATCTACTGATGCTCTTGAACGTCTTACTAAACAAACCACTGTGTTCTCTGGGTGCATAAATCTGTATGCATCATGCGTTAATGTTGTAATATAAAGTTTATCACCAATTTTAAGTGGTGTAACATCTACTACAATAACATCTGGTAAGTTATTTGGAAGTGCTTTTACTTTTAAACTACGTCTGTTTTTACGTAATACACCGCCATTTTTAACACCACGAGAATTACCAATATAACGAATTGGAATTTCCATGGAAATTTCTTTATCTTCAAATAACTGATAAAAATCTACGTGCAAAATTTTATCGGTTACTGGGTGAAATTGAATGTCTTGTAAGATGGCATTGAATTTTTCACCACTTTCTAAAGCAATCACAACTGTATGCGCATTTGGTGTGTATACAAGTTTTGAGAATGCTAATTCTTCTGATGTGAAATGAACTGGCTTATCTCCTCCGTATAATACGCAAGGAACCTGACCAGCATTACGTAAGGCTTTTGTTGCTTTTTTGCCCACGCTTTCTCTTTGAGATCCGTTGATTGTAATTGATTTCATTTTTAAAATTTATAGTTAATTATTATTATTATTCATTTTTATATTCTCGCCTTCCAAATGGGAAGTTTGGAACGGTACTACATTATAAATTTTGAACTAATAGATTTATTGTTATGTACTTTCTCCATAACCTCTGCAAACAAATCTGCGCAACTTAAAACTTTAATTTTATCGCTTAAATTTTTAATAGGTATTGAGTCGGTTACTATGAGTTCTTCTAATTTTGAATTATTTAAATTTTCGTAAGCATTTCCAGATAAAATAGGATGCGTACAAATAGCTCTTACGCTTAAGGCGCCACGTTCCATCATTAAATCGGCGGCTTTCGTTAAGGTTCCAGCGGTATCAACCATATCATCCACCAAAACCACATTTTTACCACGAACATCGCCAATCAATTCCATAAGAGAGATGATGTTGGCTTTAGCGCGTTGTTTATAACATATAACTACGTCGCACTCTAATGCTTTAGAATAGGCATAGGCCCGTTTTGAGCCACCCATATCTGGTGATGCAATAGTTAAATTATCTAAATTCAAATTTTTTAAATATGGCAGAAAAATAGTTGATGCAAATAAATGATCGACAGGTTTTTCAAAAAATCCTTGTATTTGGTCTGCATGTAAATCCATGGTGATAATTCGAGTAGCCCCTGCTGCTTCCAACATTTTAGCAACTAATTTAGCGGCTATTGGCACCCTTGGTTTATCTTTTCTGTCTTGTCTTGCCCATCCAAAATAAGGTAATACGGCTGTAATATGTCTGGCTGAAGCACGCTTAGCGGCATCAATCATTAACAACATTTCCATTAAATTTTCTGCACCAGGATTGGTAGAACCAATAATAAAAATACGTGTCCCTCTTATAGATTCTTCGTAGGATGGTTGAAATTCCCCGTCACTATAAGTAGAAGTAATAACATTGCCCAATTCGGTCCCAAATGCTATAGCAATTTTCTCTCCTAGCACCTTACTTTGAGTACATGCAAAAATTTTAGCTCCGGTTATCACGATTGGCATAGTTAACTTGTTGTTTTATAGCGTAAAAGCACACCCTGATTTTAAACAAGGTGCAAATTTATGCATTTATTTTAACCTAAAAAGTATATTGACCAGTATTTTTACGAATAATATAGAAAAAATATATATTTTTGCGTTGCTATTTATGCTCAAGTGGCGGAATTGGTAGACGCGCCGGATTCAAAATCCGGTTCTTCGGAGTGCGGGTTCGATTCCCGCCTTGAGTACTTTTATAAACCGTAAATGCTTGATAATAAACGTTTTACGGTTTTTTTATTCCTTTTTTTGCCGAAATATTGTCGAATATTTTGAGATAATTTGAAACTACATCTCTAAACAAAAGGTTAACTCTACTTAACGTATTTGAATTTAAATGATATTACTCAGACTATAATCCAAACTTATATTTAAGAATTTTAAGAAATTATGTACAATTTATTATTAAATTTGGGTAAAGACAATTGTTGGCAGTCATTGAAGAAAAACCGAACAAACATTGAAAAAATCGTAAATTGAACAAAACTGGATAGGGCGGGCATAGTATACCACCTACAGCGGATAAAAGTGAGCATAGCAATAATTATTGTAAATCCTTTTAATAGCTTAGGCTGAAACGAGTTTTTGAGTGGTTCAAAAACTCCCGTTTTCAGTGGTTCACTTTAACCGTTTTTTGCAGTCCGTGGAGCGATGCGTTAATTACAGAATTTATACCGGTACTTGAAAAAAAATTCAGAGCCAATGGTGCTAGATTATTAATGGGTCATAGCAGCGGAGGATGGGCCGTCTTATGGCTTCAAACACAATATCCAAAAGTATTTGACGGCTGTTGGGCAAGTGCACCCGATCCAGTCGATTTCAGAAGTTTTTATAAAGTAAATTTATACGAAGCCGAAAACATGTTTTACGATAAAGAGGGCTCCCTCCGTTTGGGGGCTACAGTGGCAGGTTTTATCCCTTGGGGGTATAAAAAGACCGGCTTTCAAATGGAAAACGTTGTGTATCGTGGAGAACAAGTGCATTCTTTTGATGCCGTATTCAGCAAAAAAGGAAGCGATGGAATACCTGAACGTATTTGCAATAGTAGTACAGGATTGATAGATACCGCTGTATTTGCGCATTGGAAAAACTATGACATTGCTTTAAACCTCAGAAATAACTGGGAGTCTTTAAAATCTGAATTGGATAATAAAGTCCGAATATCAGTAGGAAAGCGAGATAATTTTTTTTTAAACGATCCTATTCTTTTGCTTGAAAAACAAATGAAAGAGTTGCATTCCAACTTTGAGTTTGCTTATTATCCAGGAGATCACTTTACCGCATACACTCCGGATTGGACATTGAGGCCTGAGTATAGTAAAGATGGCAATCAATTTCTTGAACAAAAATATATAGAATGGCTTGCCAAATCTAACACAGAAAAAAAATAACAGCAGCCAACAAAGCCGTATAAAAATAATAGCCGAGATAACACCGTACTTTTAGTGTTGTGGATCGAAACAACTTCATCTTATATTGAAAGATTTAGATTGTAAAATCGGCTACTATTCTTATACCAACCGTTAAAAACAAACAAATTAAATGATTTTAACATGAAAAATTTATCAGTAATTTTTGCTATCCTATGGATCGTTGGATGTTCACCAAAACAATGCGAAAAAGATGATCAGAAAGTAGTAGAACAAACGCTTCGGGATTATTACAAAGCCATCTCCGATCGAGAATTTGAAAAATTGGAGAGCCTATCTACAAAAGACTTAGTTATTTATGAGGATGGATTAATATGGAATAATGACAGCGTAGCACAGGCTTTTAACGGTGTTAATAAAATATCTTTTCAATTGGTGAATCTTGATGTAAAGGTTGATTGTAACTCTGCAAGAGCAAGATACATGACCCTCGGTAAGTTCGAATACCCTGATACAACCTTTCACCCAAAATTCACAGAAAGTGCAACATTTATCAAAGAAAAAGGGAATTGGAAAATTGAATTTATACATTCAACACCAATTGAAATAAAATAATAATTAGAATAATTTAAGGCTACTGCTAACACCATATAAAAGCGATAGCGGTTTGGGTGAATACTCGAACCGTTTTGCATTTAATTAAGTATCTTGCTATCCGAAAGGAAAGAGCATTTAAATCCGCTACTGCTCTTATACTAACCGTTGTGCAACATTCCGGTACGGTAAAGGGACATCCTTTACAAAGTTAAAGGGACATAGTTTACACTTTTAAGATTCATAAATTACTTGAAAAAGTAATTTATCATGGTCTGGAA
>JBNMNO010000186.1:0-4134 GCA_051275695.1 Mariniflexile sp. | reverse complement strand
CAAACAATTTTATTTAAGACATGATTTTACCGATCAAGAAGTGCTCTCAGCAGATTTTTTGAAGAAAGTAAATTCAATCTACCAATCAGTCAGACCTTTTTTTGATTATATGAGTGAGGTATTGACTGCGGACTCCAACGGCGAGGCAATTTAAGAAATCATAAAAAAAGGACTTGAAAAACTTCAAGTTCTTTTTTTATTTAATCTGCTGCTACCTTATAAGTAGGATCTTCGATTATATTTATATCTATCACATCATCCGCATCGTGAAGCAGCTGTCGACAATCTGCGCTTAAATGGCGCAAATGAATTTTTTTACCCTCCTTAGCATAGCGCTCCGTAAGTTTGTGAACGGCATCTATAGCGCTCATATCGGCAATTTTACTATCCCTGAAATCTATAACCACTTCATTTGGATCATTTAAGACATCAAATTTCTCTGCAAACGCGGTGGTGGAAGCAAAAAATAATGGCCCATATATTTCATAATGTTTTACACCATCAGCATCAACATATTTTTTTGCACGAATACGTTTGGCGCTTTCCCATGCAAAAACCAAAGCGGAAATAATAACACCAATCAAAACGGCCAAAGCTAAATTATGCAATAAAACGGTAATCAACGCTACCAGCATCCCCACGAATATATCCTGCTTTGGCATTTTATTAATAATCCTAAAACTAATCCATTCAAAAGTACCAATAGCAACCATCACCATAACTCCAACAAGTGCGGCGATAGGCAATTGCTCAATTATAGGCGCTCCAAATAAAATAATCATAAGAACAGTTAGCGCTGCAACTATACCAGACAAACGCGCTCTGGAACCTGCAGAAAGATTCACTAGGGTCTGGGCTATCATAGGACAACCTCCCATACCAAAGAAAAAACCATTAAGCACATTGGCGCTTCCCTGAGCAATACATTCCCTGTTTCCTTTTCCTTTGGTTCCAGTCATTTCATCAACCAAGTTTAAGGTCAATAGCCCCTCAGTTAATCCTACAGAAGCCATAATTAAAGCATAAGGAAAAATCAATTTTAAAGTTTCAAAACTCAATTCGATATTCGGAATGTGGAACGGGGGAAAACCACCACTTATAGAAGCGATATCAGCTACTGTTTTGGTTTCTATACCCATACCTAAAACTAATCCAAAAACCACAATAATAGCCACTAATGAGGCCGGTACGGCTTTGGTTATTTTAGGAAAAAACAATACAATTCCGATCGTTAAGAGTACCAGTCCCAACATAATAAATAATGGGTTTCCGGATAACCAAACACTTTCGCCGTTGACCATTGTCTTAAATTGTTCCAGTTGCGACATAAATATAATTATGGCCAATCCGTTCACAAAACCAAACATCACCGGTTGCGGCACCAGCCGTATAAATTTACCCAACTTAAACAAGCCGACCAAAATTTGCAGGATTCCGGCTAAAGCCACAGCTGCAAATACATATTCCAGCCCACTCGACTTCATCAACGCGATTAACACAATAACCGTTGCCCCTGCACCACCGGAAACCATCCCGGGTCTACCTCCAAATATAGCGGTAACCAAACCCATAATAAAGGCGGCATATAATCCGACTAAAGGCGGGAAACCGGCCAATATTGCAAAGGAAAGTGATTCTGGAATCATAGTCATTGCTACCGTCAAACCGGCCAAAACTTCTGTTCTGTAATTCACTTTTTGCGTAAAGTCAAATAAATTTAAATACTGTTTCATTCTTTTTTATAAAAATTTGTAAAATATATGGTTTCGGAAATAAAATAATTCCTTAGCTGACTATAAACCAATAAAAAAATTAGAATTAGACAAGATCACTTTCACAAGACCTAAGAAAGGTACGACTAATTGAAGAAATAGGCGAATTTCTCCTAATTACAAGAATTGCAAATATAATTTTTTTTAACAGATGTCCAATAAAAATTTGAAATTGATAAAAGAAGACAAAATCTTGATTCCAAATATTCATTTTCCAGAAATTGGAAAGATAAAAAAACACTCAACATTGTATCAAGATAATAGTACAAACTGTTGCTATTATACCATTAAAAAGAATACTTTTTTCTGAATATGATATATTTAAAATCTAATTTTATACCGTTATCAATAGTCGACTTAAATATCAATTAATTCATTGGGATACCTATTCTAGTGATAGAATATTCCCTGCCGAAATCGTAAGCTTCTAAAAATGTTTATTCCAAACAGTCGGCCTACAGAACAGTTATTGGAATATTGACTTTTAATACAAATTTGACCTTCCTGATAAATTCAAGCCATTTTTGTAAAAGGCATCCCGATGTCCTTCACTATAATACCTGCGTTTTCAGATACAATTTTCCCCATGAACCCTCCCCTCTTGAAACAAACAGTTACTTGATATCCTTCTTATTTTACTTAAACTCGATTGTTTTAAGCATCATCTCTTCATCATTGACTATTAAAACTTCAAAGTCTCACGAGTTAATTATTATTTAGAGAAATAATTGTTTAAAATTAGTAGTATAGTATTTTCAAGGGGAAAATACTACTCAAAATTGTTGTTTATTACTTTTAAAATTTTGACATCTGAAACAAAAATAAAAGACAATAATAAATAGACACCATAATAATCACTGCTGTTTTTTAATTAAATACGTAAGAATATATTGGTTCTGTCCTATTTCTAAAAACTGCTGGTCATGGACAATTCGCCGATAGGGCGCTCACAAAATCGTTGTGTTTTTTCACTTCCGATCTTCTTCTTTCCATAAAGGATCGATTTCAATTTGATTTTTCAATCCCTAATCAACCTCATTTCCCATAGCAGCATACTGGAAAAAAAGAAATATCCCTTGGCTCTACAGAGGTATCAAGAAGTACTGACGCATTAAACCACTCTCATTCTTGATCATGTAAACTTGTGAAAACTATTGCAGTGCCACAGATATAACACGCTAATTCTCTAAGCATAATATATTATTTTTCAAATAAAAAACCCTATTATTAAATAACCTTCAAGCTTAAGAATGTCTAATTCATTTGCTGGAGATCTTGGTAATTTTCATTTAATGAGGTTTGGCTCTTTTAAATCTGACCTTAAATCCTTTAATTTTACTGTTAATACTGAGCATTGATAAATATAAGCTTCGTATGTCTGGTTGTTTACTTTCAAATCTTGGTTTAGCTAAAAAATAAAGTTATTAAAGAGTAAACAAAATGAACATAAACTATGATTCGATATTTCGACACCTATTTTGTTTCATAGTTGCCAAACAGAGCTTCCTTGAAACAAAACGACACAAAATGCTTAAATTCAATTACTTAAGTATTAAAAATTATCGATTTATCGTTTTATTTCATTAAATTTAGTATCCTTTTTAAACTAAATCAACCTTCAACCCAACCAAGGTTATAAAACTATAAATACAACCAATTTAAACTACCCCTTATGAACAGTCATATTGTTAAAGTGATAGAAGCGATTTATATCACCCATGATGTAAAACGCTTTACAGTTGAAAAACCTGTTGGGTTTAATTTTCTGCCCGGTCAAGCAGCAGAAGTATCCATAAACCTGCCATTATGGAAAAATCAATTACGGCCTTTTACATTCACCTCCTTAAGGGAAGAGGACCATCTCGAATTTATGATCAAAATTTACCGAGATCACGAAGGCCTCACCAATATGTTGGGAAGAACTAATGCGGGTGCAGAACTAATTCTGCATGATGTTTTTGGGGCAATTCAATATAAAGGCCTAGGTGTTTTTATTGCCGGAGGTGCTGGAATCACCCCTTTTATTTCAATATTTCGTGACTTGTACCATAAAAACCTAATTGAAGGTAACAGCCTTATTTACAGCAACAAAAACTCGGAAGATGTCATCATGGAAGATGAGCTACAAGGGATGCTTAAAGACAATTTTATCAAACTGTTTACCCGTGAAAATGTTATGGGATTTAGAGGACGACGAATTGACCGTGCCTACCTGATTGATCATATATCCGACTTTGGACAGCATTTTTATGTATGTGGACCAGCTGGTTTCGTAAAAAGCATTTCCAAAGACCTACACGATCTGGGCGCAGGTATGGATACTATTGTTATCGAAAGGTAAATAAATTACCGCATCTAAAAT
>JBNMNO010000185.1:0-4159 GCA_051275695.1 Mariniflexile sp. | reverse complement strand
TCATTAATATTGCTGGTAAAAAGAATTCGTTCCAATTTAGAGCAGATATCTTAAACTTTACTAACTTAGTAAACAGAGACTGGGGAGTTACGCAAAGACCTACAAATGCGAATGTTTTGAACTATAGAACAACAACTACGAATGTTCCTTTTTACCAATTAGCAACTCAGACAGATGCAGCAGGAACAAGAACTTTAATTAAAGACTCGTTCCAAAAAAATGCTTCCGCTTTTGATGTTTGGCAAGCGCAATTTACACTTAGGTATATTTTTGGTAAATAAGCCAATAAAATAATTTATAATCAAAACCACGCAGTAAAGCGTGGTTTTTTTATGTCTTAAAACGGGTAAAATGGCAGTGACGTTAGTTTATTTTTTTATTTAGATTTATATATGATAATTTTATTTTTCTGTTGCACTAGCGGTCGTTTCAAACACACCGCCGACTTTAGTATTATCTGCTTTTGGTGCTAATAGAACAGTCAACACTATTTCGTCTATTCTTAATGTTGAATTTTTTGCATTTGTTAAAGCAGCGATAGCTTATTTGGTATGTAAATAGGCGTTCCACATTCCTGATAGTGTAGAATATCATCTAGAAAAAACCATAAAATTTGAAGGTCCGCTACAATATAAAAACGGTATCTTCTTCAATCGTTTATGGCTTTATATAATCCTAATAATTTATAATTTTATCAGTTTTGGCTGGGCTTAAAGGTGTTTTTTGAATAAGTAATGCCAATATTATAGCCGTTAATATTCAAGGTATAATTGGGCTAAGTTAGATAATTGATAGAGTATTATGACTCTTTTTTATAAGACTCAAGACTTAATCATTTCAACGATCCGAAATAGATTTTAATTAATTTTATAAATAGATAGCTTTATGTTCGCTTGCTTTTTTTAATTTTTCGGCTTCAGTTAACAAAGCGTTTATTATTTGAATAATTAGCATTATATTGGCTTTATAGATGTGTAATTATCATTTTTTAACGCATAAAAAGCGTTTTAATGAGATTAATTTAAAAAAAATAAAAAGTGTTTTTTTTATTTCTTAACGTTGTGTTAACATTTTGTACTAAAAATGTTATAATTTCGCCAAAACATTAAAACAAAAAAAATGAAGACGATGAAAAATTGGTTACTCTCCGGATTACTTTTTTTAGTAGTTTCAACGGTGTTTTCTCAAGGGAAAATTTCAGGAACTATTACTGATGGTCAAGGTTCTTTGCCAGGCGCGAATGTCGCTATCAAAGGTTCGAAAACTGTTGTTTCTGCAGATTTCGAAGGTAAATTTTCAATTAATACTGCGGTTAGTTCAGGAGAATTAGTTATTTCTTTTATAGGTTTTGAGCTTAAAAGAATCAAGTTTTCTGTTGCTAATGGTGGTACAAAAGATTTGGGAACTATTGTTTTGAATTCTAATTCCGATGAGTTAGACGAAATTGTTGTTATTGGTAGAGGAATTATCGATTTAGCAAAGGATAGAAAGACTGCAATTGCCGTTTCTACTATTAAAGCTGAAGAAATTCGAGCAAAAATTGGTACTTCTGATGTGATTCAAGCTCTTGTAAACACCCCTTCTGTATATGTTGCAGGTCAAGCTGGTGGATATGGTGATTCAAGAATAAGTGTACGTGGTTTTGGTCAAGATAATACCGCTTTCTTATTAAATGGTCAGCCAATTAACGGAATGGAAGATGGGAAAATGTACTGGTCTAACTGGTCAGGAATGTCTGATATAGCCAATGTAATTCAAATTCAAAGAGGTTTGGGTTCTTCTAAATTAGCTATCTCTTCTGTGGGGGGTACTGTGAATTTTGTTACAAAAGCAACAGATAAAAAAGAAGGTGGTTCAGCTTCATTTGGTATGGCAAATGATAATTATTTTAAATCTACAATAGCATACAATACAGGTATGAGTGAAAATGGATGGGGAACAAGTGTACTGTTTTCTCATTGGCAAGGTGATGGATACAATGAAGGAACTCAAGGACAGGGTCAAAACTATTTTATTTCTATTGGGTATAAAGCGAATGACAAACATAGCTTTAACTTTCTACTGACTGGAGCACCTCAATGGCATGACCAAAATTTCACTAAATCTATTTCTACGTATCTTGAAAAAGGAAGAAAATACAATAACAACTGGGGAACTTTAGATGGGAAGTATATGACTGAAAGAAGAAATTTCTATCACAAACCAGTTGCTAATATAAACTGGGATTATGATATTAATGATAATGCACAATTGTCCACTGTTTTATACGCATCTTTAGGTAAAGGTGGAGGAACAGGTAATTATGGTTCTAGAAAAAGGACAGCCGATGGTCAAGTTGATTTTGATACTATGTATGCTAATAATTTAACTGCGGTTGATGGAGATGGTAGCTACGGTAACGGAAACTATTTGGTGAGAGCATCGATGAATAATCACGCTTGGTATGGTTTAGTTACGAATCTTCAAAAAGACTTATCTGAAAACTTAGTTTTTAATGCAGGTCTTGATTTAAGAACATACAAAGGAACACATTACAGGCAAGTTGCTAATTTTTTAGGCTTAAAAAGCTGGACGGAATCGAGAACATTGAGAGACAATACAGATACTCCTGTTGGTGCTGATGTTTCTAATACAGTTACAAAAAGCTTAAAGGCAGAGCCATGGTCTGCTATGTTTAATACTATTGATGAAAATCAAAGAATTGCTTATGACTACACGGAAAACATATCATATGGTGGTGTATTTAGTCAGTTAGAATATAGTAATGATGATTTTTCAGCATTCTTCCAAGGAGCTGTTTCTAACCAAAAGCACGAAAGGTTAGATAGATATGGTTATACACCGGAATTTCAAAAGGCAGAAACAGTTAATAATGTAGGTTATAATCTAAAAGCAGGTGGTAGCTATCATGTTACTGAAAATAGCTCATTATATGTTAATACGGGTATTTACTCACGTCAACCGTATCATGATAATATTTATTTGAATTATGGTAACGTGGTAAATCCTTTGACTAAAAATGAAAAAATAGTAGGTTTAGAAGCGGGTTATAACTTCAAGTCAGCTTATTTAAGTGGTAGTTTTAATGCTTTTAGAACGTCTTGGAAAGATAGGGTAACTACTAGATCTAATACAGATTCGGATGGTAATTTACTATTCACTACTAATGAAGGTGTTGAACAACTTCACACAGGTTTAGAATTAGACTTCGTTTCCAAACCAATGAGGAAACTTGACCTTACCGGTTTTGCATCTTTAGGAAACTATCGTTATGTTGGTGACGCTGTTGAAATAGTAAGAGATGATAACAGAAATATTTTAAGCTCATCAAAAGAGGATGTTGATGGTGGTAAAGTAGGTGATGCTGCTCAAGTTATATATGGTTTAGGATTAAAGTATGAAATAATAGAGCGTTTGTCTATTGATTCAGACTGGAGGAACTATGATAAACTGTACGCTAATGTTGGAGCAGTTAAAAACAACTTAGAATTACCTAGTTATGATTTAGTTGACGCTGGTGTTTCTTACAAAATGTTTACAGGAAAAGGAAATAAAAATTCAGTTGTATTTAGAATAAATGTTAACAACGTGTTTGATGAGATTTACTTGTCTGAACTAAGAAGTGCAGACGTTGTTGCAGAAGGTGATGCTACTTATAAAGGAATAAACGTATCAAATGAAGGCTTTTTTGGTTATGGTAGGACTTGGAATGCTTCTTTGCGTTTCAACTTCTAAAGCTTAGTTTTAAATACTTGAAAACGGCATGCACTTTAAGTGTTATGCCGTTTTTTTTAGTTCTTTTTTTACTTACATTTGTTAAAACATAAAATAATTTTACATGTACGAATTCATTCAAAAATTTCATTCTGGTTGGGCTTATTTAGCACTCTTATTATTGGTTGTTGTGGTTATAAATTCAGTTGTTGGCTTAGTTGGTAATAAAGAATTTACTGCCAAAGATAGAAAAATTGCGCTCTTTGGATTGATTGGGACACACATACAGTTGTTGGTTGGGTTAATATTGTATTTTGTTTCTCCTCTTGGTTTTGCTTCCCTTGGACAAATGTCTGACAAAGCATTAAGATTAACTTCATTGGAACATCCATTAATTAATATTATCGCAATTGCGTTGATTACCATTGGTTGGACAAAACATAAA
>JBNMNO010000184.1:0-4220 GCA_051275695.1 Mariniflexile sp. | reverse complement strand
AAATGGTCGTTAAAATAGGTATCGGTCGTATAACAATTACAGTCTGCACGGTAAGCAAAGTTAATATAATGAATAATCCCTATTCCAATTCCTGAATTCCCAAAGTTGGTTTCAATTTCATTTCGACCACCAAAGTCAGACCGAAACTCCACGGGACCGGCAATAACCCCTATTTCATGAGAAAAGCCTAATTGGGAGAATGCAGTTTGATAAATAACAAACACGCAGAAAAATGAAGCTAACCGTTTATAGTTAAGCATAATAAAATTCTGTTTTTTTGAGGCATTAATAATAGCAAATATATAAAAACTAGATTGACTTATAAGTATTTAAAAATTAAAGATAATTCGCACAAAATAATTTATTGCGAAATTCAATAAAATATGATGTAAATTTTAAAGATAACGTATCTTTGTGGTGATAAATTGTATTTTTGATAAAATCGTTGCGATTTTAGACGTGTAATTTTGGATAACTGAAATTTTAACTTCAATTAAAAATACTAATTGGATAAATCTATTTTAAAAATTAAATTCAAACACATGAAAAGTAATATTGAAGTCTTTTTAGATCTTGTCAAAGAACGAAACGGAGACGAACCAGAGTTTTTACAAGCAGTACAAGAAGTAGCAGAAACAGTAATTCCTTATATCGTTGAACACGATATTTATTATGGTAAAAATATTCTATTAAGAATGGCTGAACCAGAGCGTGCCATAACATTTAGAGTTTGTTGGGTAGATGATGCAGGAGAAATTCAAGTAAACAGAGGTTACAGAATTCAAATGAATTCGGCCATTGGTCCTTATAAGGGGGGCTTACGATTTCACCCAACCGTTAATATGAGTATTTTAAAATTTTTAGCCTTTGAACAAGTCTTTAAAAACAGCTTAACTACTTTGCCAATGGGTGGAGGAAAAGGTGGAAGTGATTTTGATCCAAAAGGAAAAAGCGATGGCGAGATTATGCGTTTTTGCCATTCATTTATGAGTGAATTATTCAGACATATTGGTCCAAATACCGATGTTCCTGCTGGCGATATAGGTGTTGGTGCCAGAGAAATAGGATTCCTTTTTGGGATGTACAAAAAATTAAAAAACGAGTTTACCGGTGTTTTAACAGGTAAAGGATTGTCTTGGGGAGGATCACTAATTAGACCAGAAGCAACGGGATATGGAACGGTTTATTTTGCTCAAAAAATGTTAGAAACTAAGGGACAAAATTTAAAAGGAAAACAGGTTGTTGTTTCAGGTTCTGGTAATGTGGCTCAATATGCAGTGGAGAAATCTATTCATTTGGGAGCAAAGGTGTTAACCATGTCTGATTCATCAGGATATATTCATGATTCAGAAGGTATAGATACTGATAAGTTAGCACTTATAATGGACCTTAAAAATGTTAAAAGAGCAAGAATAAGTGAGTATTTAGAAACCTATCCAAATGCTAAATTTGTTGAAGGCAAAACCCCATGGGGAGTAAAATGCGATATTGCGTTACCATGTGCTACACAAAACGAACTTACTGAAGCAGATGCACATACATTATTAAAAAACGGGTGCACTTGTATAAGTGAAGGCGCAAATATGCCATCTACAATTCAAGCGGTACATGTATTCCAAAAAGCGCGTATTTTATATGCTCCAGGGAAAGCATCGAATGCTGGGGGTGTAGCTACGTCTGGTTTAGAAATGACTCAAAACTCATTACGTTTTAACTGGACCAGAGAAGAGGTTGATTTAAAATTAAAAGAGATTATGTCTAATATTCATGATTCTTGTACAAAATACGGTAAAGATGAAGATGGTTATATTGACTACGTAAAAGGAGCTAATATTGCTGGATTTGTTAAAGTTGCCGATGCCATGTTGGCGCAAGGCATTGTATAAAACGAATGTCATTCGAATTAAAAAGCTTCACATTAAACGGTGAAGCTTTTTTGTTTTAAATATATTATTTTTAAGTAAAACTCGTTAGTTATAAATATATTTGAATATTGAAATTCCAGGAATGTATAAAAGACTCATAGTAATTATAATTTGCCTTTTTCCTCTACTCCCATTTGCACAGGACTTTTCAGTACTTTGGAAAGGGCATTTTTCATACAACAACATAAAAGAAGTTGTTCGCGGAACTAATAAGATTTATGCCGCAGCCGAAAATGCTATTTTTAGTTATGATATTCAAACAAACGAACTTAAAGAACTCAATACGGTAAACGGATTGTCAGGGGAAACTATATCAACCATTTATTATAGCGAAGCGTATGAGTTATTGGTGATAGGCTACGACAACGGTCTCATTGAAATTGCTTTTGATAATGATGACGACATATTATCGATAGTTGATATTATCGACAAACCCACCATTCCTCCCACAAACAAAAGAATAAATCATTTTTCTTCTTATGGCAACGTAGTTTATGTCTCAACAAATTATGGAATCTCTGTTTTTAATTTGGAACGACTGGAGTTTGGCGACACTTATTTTATTGGAAGTGGCGGTAGTCAAATACCAGTAAACCAAACCACAGTTTTTGGAGATGATATTTATGCAGCTTGTTTGGGCGGAAACGGTATTAAAAAAGCACTTGTAGTAAGCCCTAATTTAATTGATTATCAAAATTGGCAAACAGTTACATCAGGCAATTTTACTGCAGTAGAAACTGTTGAAGATAAGCTGTATGCCGTCAATTCAAACAGACAAATTTTTCAAGTAGTAAACGATGCTTTGAATGCGATATTTCAATACAATACAGTTCCTTTAGATGTTAAAGATGTTTCAGGTACTTTATTAGTTACTACCTCAAATAATGTGTTTCTTTATGATAGTAGTTTTACACTAATTTCTCAAGTTCCTTTAAATTCAGAATTTAGTACAAATTATACATCCGCCACAGCAGACGCCAATTTTTTATATATAGGAACAACGGATTTTGGCATATTAAAAACACCTCTTACAACTCCAACAACTTTTGAGGAGATACACCCAGACAGTCCTTTGTTGAACAATCCGTTTTCTGTTCAGGCAGAACCAAATGGTTTGTGGGTCACTTTTGGTGAGCATACTGTAACTTTTAATCCATACCCTTTAAATAGTCGCGGTTTTAGCCATTTAAAAGAAGACGAATGGATCAATACCCTGTATACGGAAATATTAGGAGCGAATAATTTAAATGCTATTTCAGTCAATCCTTTCAATAATAGTCAAGTTTTTATAAGTTCTTTTTTTAATGGTTTGTTAGAAGTCAATGAAGAGGTTCCAACAAAATTATATAATCAAACTAATAGCGCGTTAGAATCTTTATTATTACCAGGAAATCCAAATTATGTTGATATAAGAGTTGGCGCTTCTATATTTGATAAGAAGGGATTATTATGGACTCTAACAAGCAGAATAGATGCGCCATTAAAGGCATATAATTCAAGTTCTAATCAATGGAAATCCTATAGTTTTACGGATATTATTTCAGATGGATTTGACGAATTAGGATACGCCGATATTATAATTGGGAATGATGATGCTAAATGGATAGGGAGTCTCAGAAATGGGCTAATTGGATTTAATGAGAAAGGAAGTAACCAATTAATTAAGAATATTAGTGGAGAAGATAATAATATGCCTTCTAATTATGTTAAGGCACTTGCATTAGATAAAAGAGGACAATTATGGATAGGTACTTTTTTAGGGTTGCGAGTTTTATATAACACCTCTAATTTTTTTGAAGGGAATACAAGTGTCGATGAAATTATTATTTCGGAAGATGGCATCGCTAAAGAATTATTGTTTCAACAATTTATTACAGATATTGAAGTAGATGGGTCAAATAACAAATGGATTGGTACTGCCGATTCTGGTTTGTTTTATTTCTCTTCAGACGGACAACAAACCATCCATCATTTTACTAAAGACAACTCGCCCTTGCCTTCCAACACTATAAATGATGTGTCTATAGATGATACTAATGGCATTGTGTACATCGCAACAAGTAAAGGCTTAGTGTCTTTCCGTTCCGGGGGGTCTAGTCCTTTTGATACCTTAGAAAGCGCTTATGCCTATCCAAATCCGGTGCGACCTAATTTCAATATTGTAGATGAAAAAGTAAAAATTAAAGATATCTCAGAAAATGTCAATATTAAAATAACCGATATTGAAGGCAATTTAGTTGCCGAAGCGCAATCTAGAACCAATCAAAGATATAGCGGTTACAATCTTGAAATTGA
>JBNMNO010000183.1:0-4243 GCA_051275695.1 Mariniflexile sp. | reverse complement strand
TGGCGCGCGAGATTTGGAGCGAGGTTGTATTCATTTAAACACTAAGTTGCATCCAAAAACGATTATAAAAGGAGGTGTTATGGAAGCTGAAGCGTCTGAACTTATGAAACGGTTTTTTATAGAGAAACGTAATTTGAACTAGATTCTAATTTAACTAATTTTTGAGTTGTGACTGGAAATATTAGATTTACCTGCGTTAGCGATTGAAGTGGAAATCCTTTTGCTTTTGCAAAAGATTGAAACGGAAAGCGCGACCCAAAGGGTAACGCCCTAAAAAAAGTTATTTTCTGTTATCGCCTTCACGCTCACGCATTTTATCTAAATTTTCTTTAGTAAGCATATAATCTTTAAGGTTTTTATCTTTCCAGTGATAATATGAAAACAGGGGAAATACTATGAAAAATAAACCTAAAATGCCGAAACCGATGAGTTTTTGTGAGTATTCCACATCAAGCATATAACCGGTTAAAATACTTCCAAAAGAAGCTAAAAATAATATGAGAATAATATACTTCATATATAAAATAGGTCTGAACGAGACAAATAAATACGGATCTAAGTCTCTTTGGTAAAATTAATTAACTGTCTTCTATAAGCAGTAAGCAGTTTAGATTTTGATATGAATCCGAAATATTTGCCGTCTTTAATAACGGGTAAATTCCATGCACTGCTGTCTTGAAATTTTTGCATAATTTCTGTCATTTTATCTTTATCAATATCAATGACTTCGGGAGCTGGTTGCATAAGGTCGTGTGCTACTACATCGCCGTATAAATCTTGTTCAAACATAATGGGTCTTAAATCATCTAAAAGAATAACGCCTAGTAACTCCTTAGTTTTAGCTTTTACAACGGGGAAAATATTTCGGTTTGATTTAATAACTGCGGTATGTACAATTTCTCCTAGATTCATATTAGATGTTATAGTTACAAAATTGGTTTCTATAACTTTATCAATATCCATCAAAGTAAGAACCGCATGATCTTTGTTGTGGGTTATTAATTCGCCTTTCCTTCCTAATTGCATATTGTAAACAGAGTGGGGACTAAAATATTTAGTGATACCAAATGAAATGGTAGCCGTTAGCATTAACGGAATAAACAGCTCATATCCACCAGTAAGTTCAGCAATTAAGAAAATAGCTGTTAGTGGTGCATGTAAAACGCCAGCTAGTAAACCCGCCATCCCCACAAGGGTAAAATTACTTTCAGAAACTGGTGTGTTAAACAAACCACAATTGTTAATTATTTTAGCAAAACAATTGCCCATAATACTGCCCATAAATAGGGTAGGTGCAAAGATACCGCCCACCCCACCAGCGCCAAAGGTTAAAGAGCTCGCAATGATTTTGAAAATAATTAATCCAATTAATAACAATACAACAATCCAGATGTTAGTAAGATCCATTTGCATCAAATTATTTTCCAAGGCCTTTTCAGCGTTACCTGCAATAAGATTATTAATAACATCAAAACCTTCACCGTAAAGAGGTGGAATAAAATAAATTAAAGTCCCTAAACCTATTCCGCCTATAATTAAACGTTTTACAGGAGAGCCTATTTTTTCAAAAAATGTATTAATCTTATCATAAACCTTAGTAAAATAAAGAGACGTCATTGCCGCAAAAACGCCTAAAATAATATAAAAAGGCACATCAGAAATAATAAATTTATCTTCAATTCTAAAAGGCAATAAGACGTCGTCCCCAAAGAAAAAATAGGAGGTTAAAATAGCAGAAAGCGATGCTAATAAAAGCGGTAACATGGAGGCAATAGTTAGGTCCAAACTAAATACTTCTATAGCAAAAATGATGGCAGCCATCGGTGCTTTAAATATGGCAGACATGGCGCCTGCTGCAGCACAACTGATTAAAAGGGTTCGAGATGTTTGATTTAAATGAAACATTCTCGCAATGTTAGAACCTATGGCGGCTCCAGTTGCCACTGTGGGGCCTTCCAGTCCTACAGAACCTCCAAAACCAACGGTAAGAGGCGCGGTTAAAATAGAACCGAACATTTGATACCGTTTCATTATTCCTTTTCGTTTTGAAATAGCATAAAGCGTAGAGGGAATGCCATGACTTACTTTATTTCTAATAACATATTTAATGGCTAAATAGACTAAAGTGAGCCCTATAATTGGAAATAAAAAGTAAAAGGCATGTTGATAGTATTTAATTAGTTTTCCTTCTAATAAATGTTGAATAAAGTGTGTTAAGTTTTTTAACACAACCGCACCAACCCCCGACGTAAAACCAATTATTATACTAAGAATGTATATAAATTGTTTGTGAGAGATGTGTTTTGCTCTCCAGATGAGTAATTGTTTTAGAATGGTTTGTTTTGGCATGATTAAAAATAGCTTAAAGCTATTTTTTTTATTTGGTTATAGAAATTTTGTGTTTCAATATTCAAAATTATTTTTTAAATAATTAATCTAACACCACCCAATTCTTGAATTTTATATGGGAATTTATCACTTGGTGAACCTATAAACATAAAATTGATTGGAATATTCCATTTTTCTGATAATGCCCTAATAAGTTCGGGGCTAAATGTACCTTTTTCTAAAACAAATTCTATCTTTATTTCTGGATATTCTCTATCTAAAAAATCAATTTCTTGAGGTAAATTTTTTGGTACAACTTCATCTTTGTCTAAAGCTAAAACGATTTTAAGTTTTTTAGTATGCTCATTTTTAGTAATATAAAGCATTACCTTATTGAGTGTGGCTATGTTATCGCCTTTAGTGAAAAACACAAATTCCTGTGAATTTATTTTGTTTATGGTCGATAGTATGCCTTTATCTGTTTTTAGCACTAAATTTCGAATGGGGTCGAAAATGCTATGAATTACATTCAGTAGAAATTTTAAAAGAACGATTCTATTAAGCATAACAACTATAAATATGATAGTTGGTATAAAATACTCAAGAAAAACGGATAAATTACTTGGAGCATTATTTTTAGGAGTCATTATAATATTGCCAATTAAAGCTAAAACAACTGCGAAAATGCCAAATACTACCGAACCCCATGGCGCTTTTTCTGGTCTTGGCAATTGTTTTCTTCTCACTTTAAGTAAAATGTTGCCAATACCAAATAATACCATTACCAATAAAAAGGAGATGGAGTAAACTCCGGCTAATAATTTTACGTCGCCGTTGGTAATTAATAGTACGGATACTGACAATACAAAAAACATAAAAATAATTCTATACGAACTTCCTCTGGAGTTTTTCTTTAAAAAAAACGGAGGTAAAATTCTATCTAAGGTCATACGCTCCAGCAAGCCAGAAACTCCTATAAAACTAGTTAATACAGCTCCACTTAATACCAAAAAGGCGTCCACAGATATTAGAATGGCCATCCATTCTCCACCAACATGAGACCCCATTTCTGTTAATAATGTATTTTGATAAGCGTCACTTTGTAACATTGGAAGTGAAAATAGGGTTAGGGCAAATATGGCCATTAATGGATTTATGATACTTACAACAATCCACATGTTTCTAAGTGTTTTCGGGAATACGCCTTTTTCCTGTTCTTCAACAAAATTGGCTGAACTTTCAAAACCAGACACTCCAAGCATGGAAGCAGCAAATCCTAAAAAGATAGCTGTTTTTATACTGCCATGTTGAGCTGGGAGATTCCAATTATCAAAAAATACGCTTACCCCATTTTGAGAGAGAAAATATACTATAAAACCACTTAATATAAATAAGGATACTAAATGGAAAAGGAAAATTGCTATGGCAACTTTGGCAGATTCCGTTATTCCACCAATGGTGAGTGCAGCAAAAACCCCTAATAGTACAATGGTTGCGAGTATTATTGGCATAGATGGAATTAAGTGATGCAAATAATGAATGCCTTCATTTGCTGAAATAACAGCGGTTGCCATATAAGAAAGTATGGTTAATGTAGCAGCAAATGATGCCATGAACTTACTGGTCGTATTAAGTAAAGCATTGTAAGCGCCACCATTTAAAGGTAATGCACCAACTACTTCGCCATAAATTTTTCTAAATAAAAACAGAACAACAGAAACTATTAATAAGGTGATCCATGCATATTGACCAGCGAATGCAATAGCTAATGCGGAAACATATAAGACTGAAGAACTTATATCGTTACCGCAAATTGCTGTGGCCGCTAACTGATTTAATTTAGTACGGACCTTTGCTTTCATTGTTATAACTCTATTTTAAGATGAAGTTCATTTAATTGCATAGTATCAATTGG
>JBNMNO010000182.1:0-4277 GCA_051275695.1 Mariniflexile sp. | reverse complement strand
TGGATATTACTGCAGGTATCAAACAATTAGAAAAAGTGAGCTCTTTACATATCGTGGCGGTAAAAAATGAAGTCAAAGAATTGCTTTGGGTTTTAACCAAGGAAGAGGTTAGTCAGGTCAGTTTAACTTGTATCAACCTTTTGACAGATCAACCCATTTTTAAAAGCATGCTGGAGGTGCAGTATAATAGTGCTTTCTCCAAGCCTCAAAAATACTTATATGAGCCTAACGCTGCTGTCATGAAATCCCAACAGTTTGATTCCTTAATGCATCAATATGCCTTACAAAAGTTGGATCATGATGCCCATCTATTTACTTCAGAAAAGTTATTTGACTTCCCTGGTCGCGTGTTTGAAATTAAAAAGGTTTCTCAAAACAAACCGAAAATATTAAAAAGGCTTTACGCTAAAACTGCTAGAGCAATCGTCACTCGCAACAACAAAGAAACGGTAGCGCAGCTGCGTAAGAAATACTGGTTTTCTGAACACGAAAGAAACTATTTGTTTTTTACAAGTTCGCAGGAATTAGGAGCTATTGTTATTGAGGCTGTTAAGTTGTAGCCATGATAATTTTCAACGTGTGCAGCTGCTAATAGGAAGATGGTTTATCGTGCACGGCATACAGAAAAAGAGATTTGGGATTTGTGTGTAGAAAGTTAGATTTTGCATTTTGTACACCGCTAAAAATAATGGCCATAGTTAAGTTACGTCTTTAATAAAAATTGTTTTGCTTACTTACTACAGAGTAAATATAAAAGCATATGACCCCTAAATTTATTATAATATTAACACGATATTAAAAATATTAATTATTTTTTATATATTTGTTTGACTTTTACAAAGGGCTCAGATATGAAAAATTCGTACTTTATAATTTTTATTTTTATTGTTAAAGCATCAATTGCACAAGTTGGTATTGGTACAGACAATCCTTTAGATGGATCAATTTTAGATATAACTAGTTCAGAAAAAGGTGTTCTTGTTCCTAGGGTTAATATACAAGACCTATCTACTATTGCCCCTATTACAGGAGGTTCCACCGTAAGTTTACTTGTCTGGAACATCAATGTTGTAACAGGAGTAGGATTTCATTACTGGAGTGGAAGTAATTGGACCGCGTTAAGTGGAACAGGTGGAGCATCTGTAAATGCGGTAAATGGATTAGTTACTAGTCCCACAGATATAAGACTTGGTGGAGATTTAATTCAGGGTACAACCATAACACACGAAGATTTTAATCTGATACATAATCTCAATGGTTTAGGTGATTTTCATATAGCAGATAATGGTGCCAATATGTTTTCAGTTTTAGATAATGGAAGAATCACCGTAGGTAGCGTTAGTAATGCAGGACAATTTAATGTTACTGGGGATTCTTACTTTTCTGATGATATCTCATTAAGAGATGGAGCTGTTGATGCTGGAGATGTCTTGGTACGCATCTATGACTCTGCAGATGACGGGGTTATCGATATTTATGAAAATAACACTTATAACATTAGACTACATGGTAATGGGCCGTCTGTTTTTAATGAACAAGGTATTACCACAAACGATTTTAGAATAGAATCCGACACTCAGGCAAACCAACTTTTTATCGATGCTGGGTCTGATGAAATAGGCATAAGAAATGGAAATCCCACATCGATGTTACATATGACAAATGGAGGGCAAAATGTAGGGGTTAATGCTATGGCAAACTTTGAAAATACCGGACCTGAAGGTGTTGCGCTACAAGTATTTAACTTAAATTCTTTAAATTCTTTTAATGCTATCGAGGGCATCACCAGTTATAATGGCACTGCTTTTAGCCCCGCAGGAGTTTTTGGGTTAGGGATAGATCTCAGCTTAACACATGGAGCAGTAGGAGTAAGAGGTACTGTTAACGGTAGAGATGGAACAGGGGTGTATGGTACCAGACAAAATGGAGCAGGTGCAGGCTGGGGTGGTCTGTTTCTTGCCGATTTAGGATATACGGGCTTTTTTGGTAATGTATCAGACCGTAGGCTTAAAAAAAACATTCTCCCTATTGATAATGCACTAGATATTGTTTTAAAATTAAACCCGGTAACTTATAATTTTGATTTAGAAAAATACCCTTACATGGGTTTAAATACAGAAAAAGAATATGGCTTCATAGCTCAAGAAGTAAGAGAAATTCTACCTGAAATAACAAGAGAAAAGAATTTACCTTTAAACGGAACAAAAGAGGTTAAACTTAATCAGGCTTTTAAAAACGAATCTGAATCTTTCTTAATTTTAGACTACACCAGAATCATACCTATTTTGACAAAAGCAATTAAAGAGCAACAAACAACCATAAATAAACAAAACGAAAGACTTGATGCTCTAGAGAAAAAAATAAATTTATTATTAAGTAAAACTTAATTCAGATTTCTTTGCAGAAGTAGAACAGCTGCTTTTCTATTATACATATTATAAGTTCTATATAAGTATTTTTATCTGCTGAAGTTGGGTAAACACCTTTTATAGCATGTTGTGCGCAAGGTTAAAAAAAATCGAACACATATAAAACAAAGAACTAAAACAATGATTTTAATATATAAAACTATAAAAACTTATTTTTTCTTATTTATTTTTAGTTCTTTTACCAATATCTTAATTGCTCAAGTAGGGATTGGCACCACAAATCCACGTGGTGCATTGGATATTAGCTCTATAAATTCAGGACTATTAATTCCTCGTGTTGCACTTACTGGTCCAAATGATAACACAACAGTAAAAATCCCGTCTGGCTCTGGCGTAGAAGTTAGTACATTAATTTATAATGATGGGACTGGCGGTTTACAGCCGTCTGGTTTTTATTATTGGGAAGGTAGTTTTTGGATTCAATTGGTTACAAACGAGAAGCAAGTCTATACGGGTAAGTTCAGAATAACAGCCTCTGGAAATACAACAATTGCAGGTTTGCCTTTTGAACCCAAAAGCATAGAATTTAAAGCCTATGCTAATGTTGAAAACTATAATGTAAACAGCGACAATAGTGTTGGCAACAACAATAACGGATTTCAAAATTATTTTGGATATATGCACGGTTATTGCAACCAAAATTCGGGAACTATTGAACAACAATTAATCTCTGGTGGAGCAAACGCTAATTCAGTAAATGACCATTCACGTTACGCTTCTGACAATAAATGTATAGGTATTCGCTATGCAAACCAAAATGGAGATTCATTAGGCTTAACAAGTGCTTCTCTTACTTCCTTTAATACAGACGGATTTACATTAAATGTGGACAATTTTACTGAAGGACTGGTTGTAATTTACACCGCCTACAAATATTGATATTAGAAATTAAAATCTGAATTGAATAGTAGAAATTTTGAAATTACAACTGGTTTAAAAACTATACGCAGAAAACTCAGCGTACAGCAACGTATATAGCTCATAGCTAATTGTTTGACTAAATGAAGTTAAGGCATATTTACGAGGTTGCCAAATTTTTAAATTTGACGATTTTCCAATAAAAAGATAAATAGTAAAATTTAAAATTCTGGCTTTTGCTCAACCGAAAAGTTATCGCTAATTTGCGTGCTACGAGCCATATACAAAACCGTTCTAGAGTATACGACACTTATGATGTTTCAGGCCATCTCGGAGAAATAGAGAAGATGAACCAAGTAAGTCAAATTACTATGGTAGGTTACTTTGTAAAAAAAATGAAGCATCACAAAAATAAAAATCAAAAAATTAATTTAAAATAGGGAAACCATAATTTGTGATTAATTTTGTAATCTTAAAAATTAATCATGATCACAGTAGATAATCTTGCGGTAGAATTTAGCGGTACTACCTTATTTAGCGATGTTTCCTTTGTTATTAATCCTACCGATAAAATAGCATTGATGGGGAAAAACGGCGCAGGAAAATCTACGATGATGAAGATCATCGCTGGGGAACAAACAGCCACTCGTGGACATGTGCGAGCCCCTAAAGACATGGTGATCGCTTACTTACCACAGCATTTGCTCACTGAAGACGATTGTACTGTTTTTGAAGAAGCTGCCAAAGCCTTTAAACAAGTCTTTGCTATGAAGGAAGAGATGGAGCGTCTCAATACCGAGCTTACAGTAAGAACAGATTATGAAAGTGATCAGTACATGGCAATCATAGAAAAGGTGACCGAGTTAGGAGACAAATTCTATGCTCTAGAAGAGGTCAATTATGATGCTGAAGTTGAAAAAGCGCTCAAAGGATTAGGCTTTAAACAAGAAGATTTCACCAGGCAGACTGCCGAGTTTAGTGGTGGATGGC
>JBNMNO010000181.1:0-4330 GCA_051275695.1 Mariniflexile sp. | reverse complement strand
CAGGATAGTTTTATTAGGGATTATTTGGAACGATTAGAAAATTCTCGGAAATACTTGGTTCTTGTTGCGGAAGAAATGTCAGAAGACAAATATGATTTTAAAGCATCACCAGAGTCATCGAGCTTTGCGGAAAATTTAATGCATATTGCTTGGGCAATGGATTGGCATAGTCAAACTTTATTGGGTGAACGTAAAGCAAGAGATTGGAATACAGACACAGAACTTAAAGTTGATAATAAATCAAAAAAGGAAATGATTGCGACAATAGAAAAAAACATTTAATGAAACAATAAAATTAATAGCTGAATTTGATACAACCAAATTTAATGATAGATTGGACTATTTGGGATTAGATAGAACCAAAAGACAAATTTTTCTATTACTTACTGACCATATTACTCATCATAGAGGGCAAATGCTCGTTTATTTGCGACTAAATGGACTAAAACCACCGAGATATGTTTTATATCAATAACTCAAACCGACTTGAATAACGCAATGCAGAATGAATTAATAACACAAAATCGGAATTGAAAAACAAGCTGAATAAAAACAACGAAATGGCAACACCGTGTATAATTAATTTCTAGTTCTCGCTTACTTACAAAAATCCTCGCGGATTTTCTATTAAGTAATTATTTACTAAATTAGGTACTTAAAACACGTAACTTTTCTTACGCAACAACATTTTGCCACGTAAAAGCAACATAACGGTCGAAAAAGTACTGATCAGCTACAATTGGAACATATAAAAGTTGAAACCGCAGTAAAATAAAAGGTTTTGACTACGTGTTTCCTCAAATTAAATGCTACTTCTTGAAAAATTGTTGCTTGATTTTTGTCATTAATTCTTTAAAACTTAAACTTGTGTTGGTTTAACAAAAAATCACGTATAAATACGTATATATACTATTACTTTTTTTTATAATTTAGTTATTGTACATATTGTGTTAACCAGCAATGATAATATCCAGTTGAACAGGCAATTTTCAAAAACTAAACGATAAAAATTATGAAAACAAAAATTACAGTTTTAATCGCATTTTTAACTTGTATCCAACTAACGGGACAAGTCAAAAAACAAGAAGTAAAACTTCGAGACCAAAACGGAAATGCTAAATTTATTGAATTAAAAGAAACGAAAGTTTCTAATCAAAAACAGGCCACAGAAGGATTTCTTAGGCAACAGTACAAAACTTCTGAACAGACTGAATTTAGACCAAAGTCTAACCAAAAGAGAGGTTCTAAAAATGGTTTTGAAAGTCAAAAACTTCAACAATACTTTAATGGAATAAAAGTAGAGCATGGAAGATTAAATACTATATCAAAAAATGGTAATCTTTCAAAAATTGTAGGAAGATATGTAGATGTTAAAAACTTATCAACAACACCTAGCTTAACAGAAGAACAAGCATTAAATTTTGCGCTTCAAAATATTAATGCAAAAAAATACATTTGGGAAGATACGGAACAAGAAAAACCAAAAGGCGAATTATTAATAATTGAAAAAAATCCCCGTTCAAAAAAGCCTAAGCCGAAATTAGCATATAAGTTTAATATTTCTTCAATAACACCTTTTTCAAGCCTAAAAATTTATGTTGATGCGAATGATGGTGAAATCATTTATAAAGCTTCACTAATTAAACATACCGCAGGAAAAGCACAAACACGTTATTCAGGAACCCAAACTATAGAGGCAGAACAAGTACGAAGTGGATTTAGACTTCGTGATAATACTAGAGGGAAAGGTATCCATACATTAAATATGAATAATAGTAATTCTTATTCATCAACAACTGATTTCATTGACGATGATAATAACTGGACATCTGCTGAATACAATAATAGCGACAAAGACAATGCAGCCTTAGATTTACATTGGGGCGTAATGAAAACCTATGATTATTTTCTTAGTCAACATGGGAGAAACTCAATGGACAATAATGGTTTTCAGATTAGAGCATTTGCTCATTTTGGAAATAATTATGACAATGCCCAATGGGATTCAAAAGAAGAAGTAATTAGATTTGGGGACGGTGGCCCAATTTTTAGGGCTTTAACCAGTATAGACGTTGTGGCTCACGAGTTTGGACATGGTTTTGACCACTTTGAATCAAAGCTTGAATATTCAGGAGAGTCAGGAGCAATAGACGAGTCTTTATCTGATATATGGGGGTCACTTGTTGAAGGGTATGCAAAAGGTAATTCTGCTAATAATTGGCTTATCGGCGAAGAAATAATGCTCACGGATTATGCATTAAGAGATATGTCAAATCCTAAAAACACATCAAATAGAAGACAACCTGATACTTATTTGGGTGAACATTGGTCTACAAATGGCAGTGTGCATACCAATAGTGGAGTAATGAACCATTGGTTCTATTTGCTTGCAGATGGCAGTTCAGCTACCGATGGTGTTAATGATAACAAAGACGTTTTCAACATAACAGGTATTAGTAAAACTAAAGCTGCACAAATTGTTTATCGTGCACAAACAGAATATTTTAATGATTCATATCTAAATTATGCAGATGCAAGAATTTACACATTACAAGCTGCCGAAGATTTGTTCGGAGTAAACTCGTTAGAGGCCTCTACTACATGTAAATCTTGGTTTGCTGTTGGTGTTGGTGAGGGCAATTGCGGCGAAGAATTTGAAATTGCTGGAAATAGTGTAGTCTGTCCTAATAATACATATACTTACACTGCTACAGGCTTACCACCGGGAGCATCAGTTTCTTGGACAACTAGTTCAAATATGCAAATAGTTAATACTACATCAAATAGTGTTACTATCTCAACAGCATCAGATAGGCAAAATGGGCAAATATCTCTTACAGTCAATGGGTCTGTTTCAGCAAGAGAAGTTTGGCTCGGTCGCCCTGCTGCTGCATCTCGTTTATTCGGTCCTTCGCTGGTAAACACAGGTGCAATTGTAAGATATTACACAGGTATAGTAAATGGTGCAACCTCTTATGAATGGAGATTGCCATATCCATACAATAGAGTAAGTTCTTTCAATTACTCTGGTGAGCGATGGGAATTAAAACTACCAGCAACTGATAATGAAATTACAGCATTTACTGGATATTCAAAAATATCAGGTAATGTTCAAGTTTGGGGTAAAAATGCTTGTGGTACTGGAGGTGCAAAACTTTTAAGCGTTTCACATGCCAGACCAGGAGGAACTAAACCAGGTAGTGGTGGAATTCCATTGAATGGTTTTGGGGAGAGTTTAGCAACAAATGAAGTTATTATTTACCCAAACCCCGCTGATAAAGAGATTAAAATTAGCTTATTAAATTCAGAAAATTCCTTATTAAAAATTTACACCTTACAAGGCCTCTTAATCCGAGAAATTAAGGGTGATTCCAATATATTAGACCTTGATGTTTCACGTTTTTTAAATGGTATTTACTTCCTTGAGATCCAACAAGGAGACACAAAAGCAATTAAAAAAATGATAGTACAACATTAAAATATCAATTATGAAATCCATTAGCATCGCAGTCAATGTATCAACGGGTCAGATTACCTAAACACCATCTGCTTCTGAAAAGGAAACAGGTGCCATTGTCGAACTAGAATACACGGTGACTAACACAAATGTGCGTCCAAATGTTTCTTCTTCTAATATATTCAGTGAAACGGTAGATCAAGTATTAATGATTTAGATAGGGCAGGAGATATTACAATATACCCGAACCCAGCATCTGAATTTATTAATATTAATAATAGCTCTAGTATCCAAATCACAAACATAGAGATTTATTCTCTTGATGGTGTAATGGTATATTCACTAGAGACTGACCTTAGTAATGCATTACAAGAAGTAAATATTCCAAGACTAGCTCCGGGGATATACTTGTTGAATATACGTAACAAGGAATCAGCAAAGACCTATAAATTCATTAACCAATAATAAATCTCACGAGTTAGTAATAATAATCCCTTAACTTTTGTTTAAGGGATTGTTTTATATCAGTAAAAATAAAGAAGGTCCGACCTTCATCATTTCTGATTAATTGCTTAAATTTAATCTTTTTATTAAGATGCTAACTTAAGCCGTATATAATATATTGCTGGCTTTTTGCTGACTTTCGAAAGTCCAAACGGACTTTCTTGGTCGGTAATTATTTACTAAATTAGGTACTTAAAACACGCAACAAAGTTTATACAGAGACGTTGCCACTCATTGGTGAGGTGTACTTTCCTGAAATAGGTTGACTAAAAATTAAACACTTAATGATAGTCACTTATGAAAACACAAAAAGAACCCTGGCGAAAAAAAACCTACGAAAAAGTAACTTTAGAACTCAAAATATTCGTC
>JBNMNO010000180.1:0-4469 GCA_051275695.1 Mariniflexile sp. | reverse complement strand
GCATAATTAAGTACTTGAAAGGTTTCAAAATTTGTAGTGTTTTCCATAACAATTTTAACGGTAGTATAACTCGATTCGGCCAAATTCAGCCCGACTGATGATCTAATACCTCCAAAATTTCCAAAATCACTAATTGTTAAATCACCAGAAGCAACTGTTAAGGTTGCTACTCCAGCAGCTTCCCATCCTTCACTACTGGAAGAAAAATCATACTGAATATCTTGTGCCACGATAGCATTTGTTGTGAAGCAAATTAATGCGAATAATGTGTAAAATTTTTTCATAATAATTATATTTTAGTTGTTCATACTACAATTTTACTTCGATACCTAAAATAGTTGAGGGTGAAATGATTTTTTGAAGGGGTAATATGGCTTATTTCATTAATTCGCTACAAAAAGTGCTAATAAGCCTTTTAAGTTTTTATGTATATTGGATGTAATGTACTTATATTTAATATTTTAAAATATACCGAATGTACCTTTGTAGCCTTTTTCTAATAGCACTTTAATCATTCTTTTTAAGATTGCCTTGACCAATAGAAATGGTTTTAGAGCCTCTTTTTTTATACCATTTAAAGTATCGCACCATAAAAAAAGTAGAATTTGTTTGATAATACTGCCGTAATTCTCTAATTGTGGATGTGCATGTTTATGACGAAAATGATAGATGATACCTATATCATATTGCGGTAAACGTTTCATACGTTCTATTTAATTTTTGGATCCTCCAAACCAAGCTCCATACTTATACAATGCTATTTTACAGTTGACTTTTTGGGCTTTTTTAGAGGAAACAAAATCATGTATAGCACTTTCTGAAGTTACTGAGGTTTTGTTAACCCTTCAAAAAACTCAGCATCTATTTCTATGTAGATCTGGGTGGTTAACCTGTTGTTTTTAAAACTTTTAAAAGTACTTTCGTTTGCTGTTTTATTATTGAGCAAGCTATATTTATTGTTTATATAACGCTAGACAGGGCTAATTTTAGGCCTCCGGTCCTCGCTAGATTTAACGCTTCTATAATGATTTGAATATACTTTTTTCTACCTCTAAAAGCATATGGACTAAAACCAAGCTTTTTATCATAGCAACCCGTTCTGAAAGGGAGCGTTTTAATTTATCAAAAGCAACTGTAGAACCCGAGATACGGTTTTCAGTTCTAAAAGGAATTTCAAATGTATGCCATGAAAAAATCATGATTAAGAGTATCGCTAATTAAAACAATTATCTCTTCATCATGATTTTAGTTTAAAAATATTACGTACTCTAATTTTTTCTCTTAGTTAAAATCTGCTGTACAGATTCTTCATCCTTAATATTATCTACAATTCTACCAAAATCAGTGTCGGTTATTTTTCTAAAATCTACCAAGCTTTTATTATCCTCAAATTTGATCATTAAGTTTTTTAACTTCACCTTTAGTTCTTTTGTCACATTAGCATAATTTGGGTCATTATAAATATTATTCACTTGACCTGGATCTTTTTCTAAATCATATAATTCCCAAACATCAATATTGTAATAAAAATGAGCGAGCGTATATTTTTGAGTTCTTATACCATAATGTGGTTGCACATGATGCCAAAACGGGAACTCGTAATAATGATAATACATTGCATCCTGCCAATATTTTGGAGTATTCCCCTCTAAAACAGGAACAAAACTAATGCCTTGCATTTTCTGAGTTGTTGAAATACCAGCTAATTCTAATAAGGTTGGCGCAAAATCTATATTTGTAATAATGTCTTCGTTAACACTTCCTGCCTTTATTTTTCCTGGATATTTTACCATAAAAGGCATTCTTAAAGATTCTTCATAAATAAATCGTTTATCGAAAAAACCATGATCCCCTAAATAAAAACCTTGGTCTGACGTTACTACAATAATGGTGTTTTCTTCAAGATTATTTTCTTTTAAATATTTTAAAACACGTCCAACATTATCGTCAACAGATTTAACACAGGCTAAATAATCTTTAATATAGTTTTGATATCTCCATTTTCTTCCTTCTTCATTACTCATACCATCTGGTTGAACGATCTCGCCTGGTTTAGCACCATAGAAATCCCATTTAATACTTTCTTTACCTTTCTTTAAATCTTTTGGACGCTCTAATTTCATATCTCTACGACTAAAATATTCCATCGTCATTTCTGTATCCCCAGCAGTCAATTCACGCCCTTCATACGTATCATTAAATGTTGCTGGATATGGCATTTCTATGTCATCCCATAATGTTTCATACTTTGTGTCTGGTTCCCATGGTCTATGGGGCGCCTTATATTGCAGTATCATTAAAAAGGGTTGCTTGGAAGTTTTTGTAGCATCGAGCCAAGTCAATGCAAAATCTGTACTTAAATTAGTAGCATAGCCTTTCTCTTTTACATCGATTCCATTCTCATTAAAAAGAGGATCCCAGTAATGCCCTTGTTGTCCAGCAGAACTATGGTATTTAAAACTATCGAATCCAACAGGCTCTGTACCTAAGTGCCATTTACCAAATAAGCCAGTAGTATAGCCTTGTTTTTGAAATTCTTGTGGAAACGTCCACTGCTCTGAATTAAATTTCCCTCCACTTTCATTTTTATAGTACCCATTTAAGTTACTATAATTACCTGTTAATATAGCTGCTCTACTTGGGCCACAAATAGCATTGGTAACTAAAACATCTTGAAATAACATCCCTTCTTTTGCAACTTTATCAATATTAGGTGTTGGTGCAATATCTTTATAAATTCCACCATAAGCACTTATCGCCTGTGTTGTTAAATCATCTGCCATGATGTAAATAATATTTGGCTTCACAGTTGGTGCTACTTTTGCTGAAACATTTGTGTGAGGTTTTACTATATCACAAGAATTTAAAAACCCAAAAAAAAGAGTTGATACGCAAAAGATTTTTATAAAATTATTTTTCATTTTGTTCTTTTTAAGCTGTTATTTAAAATGGTACTCAAACTATCTACGGTTTCTTTAAAGGATGCTTCCATTGCCAAATTTCTGTTCTCTTCTGAATCTGTATTATGGTCATAAAGCATTCTGGCTATCGTTTTATTATTTCTTTGCCATTCTGTATAAAATAAATTGTCTGCAATTAGAGTTTCTCCCTTTTGCCATCTCGCCAAGGCTGTTTTTTTAAATACTTTCGAAGGTGTTTGTAAGGCTTCAACCAAAGATTCGCCGTCTACATGTGGTGGAGTAGAAATATTTGCCAATTCGCATATAGTTGGATATAAATCTACCAATTCAGCAATCGAATTCGTTCGCCCATCTTGCGGTATATTAGAAGCACTTATGATTAAAGGTACTTGAAGTGCCACCTCAAAATTACTATGCTTTACCCATAAACCGTGTTCCATTAGGCTCCAACCATGATCACCCACTAAAACAATAACTGTGTTGTCTTTTAATCCCAAGTTCTTAAGTTCTTTTAAAACTTTCCCGACTTGAGCATCTACATAACTTACAGCAGCATAGTAGCCGTGTATAAGCTTTTTTGCAACCGCATCAGAAACGTTTCCTTTTTTAGGAATGTCTTTGTAATAGCGTAATTCTCCCCAAGAATGGTTGGCTATTTTTGGTGCCAACTTAGAGAAAGACCTGTTTTTTGGTAAGGTAATTTCAGATTCCTTATATAAATCCCAATACTTTTTTGGCGCATTAAATGGCAAATGTGGCTTTACAAAACCAACAGCTAGAAAAAAGGGACTCCCTTCTGCTTTTAATCTTTTTAAGTCTAAAATTGATTTGTTTGCAGTTTTACCGTCATAATAAGCAGCATCTTCAATATCTGGATTTTCATACGCGTACCCATGTTGCCCCCTTTTTTCTAAATTTATATTCTCTTTAGATTGATAATCACGCCAACCTTTTTTATAAGGATACCATTCCTCATCCCATTCTTTAATATCTCTCTTTAAATGCGTTATTTTATTGTTACTAATAGTAGTATATCCTTGGTTTTTAAAATGTTTTACCAGTGTTAGAATATTAGGAGTTTCTTTTGTAATACTCGCATTATATTTTAAAAAACGATTCGCTGTAGGTCTTATTCCTGTTAAAATACTAGCTCTAGAAGCTCCACAAACAGGTACATTACAATAGGCTCTATTAAAGGTGACGCCTGATTTAGCGAGCGCATCAATATTGGGACTACTAATTTGACTTTTCCCATAGATACTTAATTCAGGACGCAAATCATCCATCATTAAAAATAACACGTTTTTTTTGGAAGCGGGTAATGTTTTGTTTTCTTTAGTTGATTTACAACTAAAAAAAAATAAAAAACATGTAATGACAAGTAATTTACAGTGTTTCATTTTACAACTCTATTCTGTTATTAACCTCTAAAGTAGTTAATTTTAAATCTTTATCATTTGAAGAAGAACCTGTCATTATTATAAACTCACCAGGTTCTACACAATATACCATGTTGATATCATAAAAAGCTAAACTTTCGACATCTAT
>JBNMNO010000179.1:0-4513 GCA_051275695.1 Mariniflexile sp. | reverse complement strand
TGCGTTTTAACATCATAATATTTATAGGCTGTACGGACATCAAAACGCTCAAATACATTATAATTAAATTCAAACTGAAAGCTATTGGCGTAACTATCACCATTCAAATTATAAAAATTGATTTCCTGAGGATTTTCATAATCTACAACTATTTGATTTTGAAAGTCCGTTCTATAATAATCTAAAGTAATATCTGCCTTTTTTCCGAAGAGGTTAAACCCTTGTAAAAAAGAAATACCATAATTCCAAGCAATTTCAGGATCTAATCCATAAATTTTACCTGCTGAATTCAAAATATTTATACTTCGTGATGTAGAGAATATATTCTGATTTTCTGCAAATATATTGGCACTTCGCTTTCCTCGACCAAATGAAGCTCTTAAAGCTGATTTTTCCCAAGGGGTGTAACGCGCATGCACTCTAGGCGTAACAAAGGTTCCTAGTAAATTATGTCTGTCAATTCTAATGCCTGCTGTAATATTTAGTTTTTCTAAATTGTCAAAATTATATTCAAAAAAAGCACCTATGGAATTTTCAGTACGTTCAAAATCTGAGGTATTAACTAATTCATCATAATGGTCATACGTATAACTTAATCCTGTTTTGATTTTGTGTCTTGAGTCACTAATAATTGAATTGTAAATGGCATTTGCATATAAACTGTTATGCAAAATATCATATGGATTCAAGCCAAAATAAGATTCTTGATTATGTCTGCTGTATGCGGCCTGCACTCCAATACTTTGCCAAGGAATTTCAGGATTTACATATCCTGTTTTTACAGAAACGTCAAAACGTTGAGTGTCAATCTCACCTCCCCAAGCATTAGTGGTTAATTTATCAGTATCTGGATCAAAATCAACTTGACCGGTCTGTTTTTGATCATTCAAATATCTAAATGTTATAAAACTTACAAATCCTTTTTCGGGATTAGTATATTGCCAACGGTTCATTATATTTACTTGCTTTTGCAAAGGCGCATCTAAAAACGTGTCGTTATTCATATCAAACTTTTGGTCGCGAATATTACCATGTAAATACAAACCAGTACTCCATGTATCACTAACATTAGTGTTCAAATGGGTGTTCAATTCATAGCGTCCATTTTCCGAACCGTAAGCATTTACAAATAGTTTGGCGTCTGTGGTCGGTTTTACAAGTTCAGCATTAATTTGACCAGCAATACTTTCATAGCCATTAACAACACTTCCTGCGCCTTTTGTAATTTGAATACTTTCCACCCAAGTCCCAGGTGTAAAACCCAAGCCATAGGCTTGTGAAGCGCCTCTAATGGTTGGAATATTTTCAGTAGCAATTAAAATATAGGGACTAGTTAAACCTAACATTTTTATTTGCCGGGTTCCTGTAACGGCATCGGCAAAATTCACATCAATGGAAGGATTCGTTTCAAAACTCTCAGACAGATTACAGCAAGCAGCTTTCAATAATTCATCACTACTTACAGTTATCATATTTTGAGCTTGCAAATACGACTTTGCAGTGGTTTGCTTTCTAGATGATACTGTAACTTCATCTAAATCGCTAGTGGGCTGCAACCAATGGCGCAGCATTTTTTGCTCGGTAACGGTTATCGTCTCTGTTTTAAAACCGATGTAACTAATAACTAATTTGGTGTATTCTTTTTTATAAGGAATCGAAAACTTTCCATCCATATCCGTTACGGTTCCAACCGTGGTATCCAACCAATAGACGTTGGCGCCTGCCAATCCTAGAGGCTCGTTTTTTTCGTTAGCCTCCATAATAATTCCGCTAATTTTAGATTGAGAAAATAAGATTGTTGGAAGAATAAATAACGTGTATAGTATTTGTTTCATTGTTAATTAACATAGATAATTTAAACTTAAAGTAATTGCCATCATTATTAATTACTTTTTTTACGCTTACTTTGATATTTTTTAATTACTTTTTTTAATGTAATTGAAGAGGTAAAGTATAATACGAATCCACTTAAAACAGTGATTAGGCCTAAAAGAGAGAACGCTCTTAACACAACGGTATTAAAGTTATCTCTACCTTCATAGTCCATCGTGTGGGTCATCCATAAAAAATCAAACCAACGCCAACTACGATGTCTAACGGTTTGAAATTTTCCATCTTTAACGGATACATAAGCTTTTAATACGTCATCACTTTTAAATGAAATAACATAAGCAGGCAATAATCCACTTCGATATTCATGATGTCTACCAACCTTATCAATTTGTTCAATCTTTGCAACCTCTAAATCATTTTTCATGTACTTTTTCGCAACAGATAACGCTTCTTCTTTTGTGATGTTATTTTTAAGGTTTCCATTAAAAGCATTGTATAGTTGAATTTTGTTAATCCAATAGTAAGGTATATTGTTGATGTCTTTTAATTCTATTGAATTAATGCCTTTCGAAACATGAAGTTGTGATGGACTAATAAGGTTATTAAATGCTTTAGGATGGTATTCTAAATTCTTGAAATGATCTCCATGAATTTCATCAATATTGGTCCAGCTAAAATATAAACCACTCGTAGTCCAAAATAAAAATTGAAGACCTAAAAACAAGCCTAAATAACGATGTGTTTTCCTGATTTTTAATGCAGTTTGCCTTTTTACCACCATTATTGAACCACTTTAAAAGGAATATTTAAAGTTGCTTTTTCCCAAGCAAAATAAATTACACCTTCGCTTTCATTTGTTTTTGTTACTTTATATTCCAAATGCTCGGTGATGGCTTCGGTGATTGTTGGCGTCACTTTAAATCTGATGACATCCTCTTTTTGGTCATAGTCATCTTTTCCATGTTGCTCCCAATTTTTATTAAATATTACTGTCCAGTCTTTTTTTGAAGGAATGGTGAAAAATCCGTATTTACCTTTTGGAAGTAACTTGCCATTAATTGTTAAATCTTTAGTAGTTTCTATCCAAGTTGCGTTATGCGCTCCAGTTTGCCATACACTATCATATGCTACCAAACCACCAAAAATGATTCGACCTCGTACTCCTGGTGAAGAATAGTCAATATGAACATGAGCATCACCAACCATTGCCATTGCAGCAGTATGCGGACTTAATGGTTTTTTCTTTGGTTCATCTATCTTTTCTTTTGGAGCATTATTATGATTGTGTTTTTGTTGTTCGGAATTTGTTTTTTCATTTTTACAACTTACAAGTAGAAGATTGATGACGATGAATAGAATTATTTTTTTCATTTTTTATCTAATTAAATTTTAATATTTCTTAACCTCAATGCATTCACAATCACTGAAACTGAACTAAAACTCATGGCTAATGCAGCGATGATGGGTGATAATAACAATCCGAATACAGGGTATAAAATACCTGCTGCAATTGGTACCCCCAATGCATTATAGACAAAGGAGAAAAACAGGTTTTGCTTGATGTTTTTCATCACGGCATGGCTTAATTTTTTTGCTTTAACAATGCCTTGCAAATCACCTTTAACTAAGGTCATTGCAGCACTTTCAATAGCAACATCAGTTCCTGTTCCCATGGCAACACCAACATTTGATTGGGCAAGTGCAGGGGCATCATTAATACCATCACCAGCCATGGCGACTATTTTACCTTCTGCCTGCAATTTTTTAATAAATTCTAATTTATCTTCTGGCAAACAGCCTGCTTTAAAACTGGTTAAATGTAATTCGTCTGCTACAGCTCTAGCCGTATTCTCATTATCACCAGTCATCATAATTACTTCTACACCTTTATCCATCAAAGTTTTAATAGCCATCGCACTGGTTTTTTTAATGGCGTCGGTAATGCACACATAACCACGTGCTTTTTCAGCCACTGAAATATAAGAAACGGTCTTACCTAATTTCTGTTCTGCTATAATTTTATCCTCTAAATCTTTCGGTATTGCCACTTTTATTTTTTCCATGAGTTTTTTATTGCCTAAAGCCACTTTGTTTTTAGCAACCGTGCCAATAACCCCCATTCCTGCAACCGCCTCAAAATCATCAACTTTAGTCAGCTTTGTTTTCTTTTCTTTGGCATAATTCACAACAGCCTGAGCCAATGGATGTTCGCTATAATGGTTTAAGGAAGCAATTTGCTGCAGTAAATCGTCTGAATCTCCTTCTATAGCAACAACTTTTTCAACAGAAGGTTTTCCTTCGGTAAGTGTTCCTGTTTTGTCGGTTATTAAAACATTCACTTTGTTCATCGTTTCAAGTGCTTCGGCATTTTTAATTAAGATGCCGCTTTGAGCGCCTTTGCCAACGCCAACCATAACCGACATGGGCGTAGCCAAACCTAATGCACATGGACAGGCAATAATCAACACAGCAACCGCATTCACAAAAGCATAAACCATGGCGGGATCTGGCCCGAAATAAGCCCAAACAATAAAGGTTAATATAGAAACTCCCACAACAATGGGCACAAAATATTTTGAAATGGTGTCTGCCAATTTCTGAATGGGTGCTCTTGACCTGCTGGCATCGCTTACCATTTTAATAATTTGTGACAATAAGGTCTCCGAACCCACACGTTCCG
>JBNMNO010000178.1:0-4530 GCA_051275695.1 Mariniflexile sp. | reverse complement strand
GAACCTACAATATGAAACGTCAAACTAGGGTTGTCTTTTGCCAATTTAAAGTAATCGTTTATACCTTTATATTTAAGGTGATTGCCGATAATAATGATATTTTTTAATTCTTCATCTACTCGTTCGGGTAAAGTGAATGCGCGACTTTCAGTTCCTAGGTACAATATTTTTGAAGATGATTTTATATTATGATGTTTTAAGTTGTACTTTTTCATAAAGGATGTAATTGAATATAAATTTTTAAAATCATTATACTTTTTTAAAACTTTTGACTTGCTACCACTTCTCTTAATAGCCTTTTGTATATTAGTTTCGTCTAAAATCCCTTCTATCGTAGTGAAGTGCTTCTTTCTCAAGAAAGTTAGCCATAACATATTCCATTTATGACACTCACCTTTAGGTAAAAAAGCTATATCACATTGATATATTCCCCATAGAAATCCTATATATTGGGAAACTCTATGGGGATAAGAGCATGTGAAGGTTTTTACAACATTTTTCGGTAAAGAAGGTAAATTCCCTGAATATAGTTCCAATGTAAAAACATCAAATTTCTTTTTATTAAGATGGTTAGCAATTGATCTACAATTGATATTCTGAGCATTAGTGGAGTTTATATAACCACCCAAGAAAACTTTGATTTTTTTCAATTTTAGTATCCGATATTCAAGAGTTATTAATATGAGCGATTTTTAGATTTTTGAGTAAATCTCTCGTTCGTTGATAATACTGATTCCCCCAGTTATCACTTAATTTACTATATTTTGCTTTTAGTATCTGCAAACTAACATCATCATTGAGACTGTTAAAAATTGTATTTTTGATGTCAATTAATGAATGCTCACATTCATAACCTAATAATTGCATTTCTTCCGAAAGTGCTGTTTCAATAATTTTTTGGTACTCTATTGAAAGACGTCTATATTTTCCTGAATTATTAAAAACTGGCTTAGTAATATTTTTATGTATTCCTGTAGGATTCGCTGTTAATACTCCGGTGGAACTAGTAAGAATATTTTCACTGGGTAAATTTAAAAATTTCTTTATTTTAATTATTTCATCAAGTGGACTCGATGTTAAATCCTCATATTTTATCCAATGTATATAACCTTTTGCAACATATAAAATATTATACAGATAAACCTTTATATTTTTCAAAATATCATATAAACCGGCATCATTATCCGTACTATCAAACCAAGCAGTAAAATATGAATAGACTATGTCGCGGGGATCTCTCAATAATATAATTTTTTTATAATCAGAATAATTACAATTTAGCTCTGGCATAAAAGTGGTATGAGCTGGTGTTTTCTCTCCAAAAGATTCTACATTAAAATATTCTTTAAATGATTTAGACAAAATCTTATAAAGAACATCATAACTACCTCTAAAGAAAATAGTTTGACTCTTAAAATATTCAAAAGCACACATCATTTCACTATTCTCACTCACTTGAAGAGTATCTTTAATACGATTAAGTACTAGCCTCAATACGAATTCAGAATTAATGTTTTTTGCGCCTAAAGATTGAATATTAGAAAACCACCATGTTTCTGGTGGTATGATTATTAGGCCTGTTTGGTTTAACTGTGTAGCTAACATAGTAGTTCCACTCCTACTACAGCCTAAAATAAAAAAGTCCTTCATGTTCTTCTCCTCATTAATCTTACAAAAAGATCTTCATCAATAGACTGATAAAAGTCTTTATACCAGTCTAACACTGCATTAGCGTCTTTATTATATAATTCATCACTATCAATATATGACTCTATTAAACCTGATATTTCTGTGACATCAGAATTTTTTATAGGGTACTTATAATCAGATTCAAAAAAATTAGGATTAAGAATGTCATTTTTGATTAAAATTGTTGGAATGGCTTGAGAGGATGCTTCAAAAGTAACCGTTGAATGCATTGTCATGTGTAAAAAACAATTATCAAAAGCGGAGCTAAGGTCGCCTGGATGAAATTTTATAAATGATAATTCATGCAACTTTGAAAAATCTAAATGATTTGCATATCTTGGGTGGTGTTTAAAGACCAAGCTAATGTTAGACTTTAGAAGTAAAGGCCCTATAGATCTCACTATTCTATTTACTAGTTCTAAAGTTTGACGTTCAAATTCTTCATTTACATCGGCAAATTGCAATGAAAATAATATTTCATTTTTCTTTCTTTCTTTTCTTTTTTGAGTCAATGAATTAGAGGAGCCAATCAAAAAAACATTCTGACTATAGAATTCATCTATTGTCGCATTCACTAAGATGTTTTTAAAACCGCTTCCATAGACCATTAAAGAAGCATTATTAACTAAAATATGTTCTGAGGGTGTCTTATTCGTAACATAACCTTTATGGTTAGAAAATATTAAGCCATGCTGATAATCAAATAATTGTGCATTTACATTTAAACCCCGAAAAAAACCTAACATGCTATTAGAAAGCACAACAAAGTTGTTAAATTTAAATAACCTAAAGAAAAAAGGCTTGATCAATTTGGCAATAAACCATTCACGATGCTGAAAAGTTTTAAACAACTTTAGTGGTACTATTTTACGTAGTATTATGATTAACCAAAAAATGAAATCAAAAGGAACATTATTTAAATTTTTTTTTATTCCTTTTGAGTAATCAGGTTCTTCAAAAACTATATACGTTAGTTTATTATCTTTGCAAATTTTATAAAAGGTTTCGAAAAATTGATTTTTTTCAGCCTTACCCCGATTAAAGTGGGCTGGGTAATAGAAAACTATGTCATAAGATTTTATTATAAAAAAATTTTTAATAAAAAAAGTCGCTGACTTTATGATAGTGATTAGATAATTAAATTTCAAGTGCATTATTTTAAGGTTTAATTGTTTAATTGTTTAATTGTTTTTGCGGGATTATCTGCAACAACAGAGAATTATGGTACATATTTGGTTGCTATTAAAATAGGTAACATTAATCTAAATAGGACCCTATCTTTAATGAATCTTATGTATAGTGCTTTGTATCACTCATTATGATTTCAGCTAGTTGAAAGTCTCTAATGTCATCAATATCAACTGATCGATCACGATCCATCAAGTATGCAAATGTATCCTTTGTTAAGAATGAGCCATATTTTTTTAGATGTTCTATTTCTGAAATATAAATAGCTCCGTTTAATCTATAAAAAGTAGGTAAATCTTGGCTTCTTTTATTCGTAATGCTTTCATTTAAAAAACCTTTCATCGAATTGTTTTTAGGTAATGTATTTGACCAAAGAGGTGAATGTTCACATTCACAAACGGAAACGATGCTATTTACTTCTAAAGTGCTCATTAGTTCAACGGCCTGATTAATATTACAGAAATTTCTAAGAGGTGAAGTAGGCTGAAGTAATACTATAAAGTCAAAATCATCATGAATTTGTTTGACTTTATCAACAGCATGCATTACCACATCCATTGTAGTTGAGGTATCTGCGCCTAAATGTCCAGGACGAATAAATGGTACATCAGCACCATACTTTTTTGATATTTCCGAAATCTCATCACAGTCTGTAGATACTATTACTTTATCAATAAAGTCTGACTTTAAGGCAGCTTCAATAGTATATGCAATTAATGGCTTACCACATAAATCCATAATATTTTTGTTAGGTAATCTCTTACTTCCCACCCTTGCAGGAATTATAGCTAAAACTCTTTTTCCATTTAACATTATATTTTTAACCTTGAAATTTCAGTTTGTGCTCTTTCAAATTCTTCTTTTCTTCCTATATCAAGCCAATAATCATGAAATGTAAATAAATGAACATTTTTATCTAAATGTTTTTCTAGAAGTGTTGGCATATCAATTTTTTCATTAATACTAACTAAATTGAATAGTGAAGGTTCTACAACATACATACCTGCATTAACTCTATAATGGTAAACAGGCTTTTCGACCATACTACTTAAACTACTACCATCACTTTCTACTACGCCAAAAGGTACCTGATATTCATATTCGCGAACACACATAGTCGCAATTCCATTCATTTCAATATGAAAAGCTAGCAATCTGTTAAAATCAATATCTGTAAGTACGTCACCATTGACCATTATCAAAGGTAATTGCGGAATATCTTTAGGTAAAAGCCCTAAAGCTCCTCCAGTGCCGAGTGGAGACTCTTCGAATACGTATTCGATTTTAACACCCCAGTCAGAACCATCTCCAAAATAATCGGTAATTACATCAGGTAAATAATGAGTTGATATATAGAAATTAGAAAAACCGTGTTTAATAAACTTTAAAATTACAGTTTCTAATATTGGTTTGTCACCTATATTGAGCATAGGTTTAGGGCAATTATCTGTTAGCGGTTTCAGTCTTGTACCAAAACCACCAGCCATAATGAACACTGGATTATCATATTTCGGTTTGTGTAGGAGGTTATGTATAGTTTCTAAACCAACAACTGTACCATTTTCAACTAAAGGTATAGAAAGAAGCTCTTTTTCTTCCATTGTTGTAAGAAGTACATCTTTTGACGTTTTTATATCGGCAACAATTGGAGTG
>JBNMNO010000177.1:0-4555 GCA_051275695.1 Mariniflexile sp. | reverse complement strand
AAGAATCCTGTGGCAGATAACCGATTCCTCTGCGCCATTTGGGCAAGGTTTCCCGGTCAAGCACTTGTTCATCTACACTGATTTCTCCTGAAAGAGGAAATTGCAACCCGGCGATCAAATCTATAAGAGTGGTTTTGCCACGACCTGATTGCCCTATTATTCCAATCAGCTTAAAGGCAGGTATTTTTGCATTAAAATTCTTAAAAAGTTCCTTGTCACCAGAAAAAGAAAAATTCAGGTTTTTAATAGTAATTTCTTTTGTTAGTGGAATTGATATGCTGCTTCCATAAGAGTGGATTTTAGGTTCAGGAAAATCGGTGTCTAATTGCATAACCAGTTTTACAGATGGAAACTTGGTGATAATTATATTTATATCTGTGTTGATAGAGGTGAATTGAGGGTAAATTCGAGAAAAAAGGATAATCAATATAAAAAATGATGTGAGAGGGATCAAATCAAAATGATAACCAATGTAAACCACAATTGCCAGCACCAGTACCCCAGAGATTCTGTATATAAAATTGGGTAGCGCATGGTTTTTCTGCATCTGATATTCCAATTTAAGAAGCGAAGAAGAGACCGAATCGAATTTTTTGTAATAAAAATTTTCAGAGCTATGTACTTTAGCTATTTTAACTGTGAGCCAGAAATCATCTATATATTTTAGTAAATGATTGTATGAATTTACAAATCCCTCACCGAGATAAAATGCCTTAAATAAAAATTTACGTAGCAGAAGAAAAAGAACAGCCCCAATTAAAGTGATAAAAAGGGTAAATTTTAATGATACCAGCATTGCCCAAGCAATATAAGAAGCTGTCATTATAAGCCCGGTGAGAACACGCATGATAAAGAAAAAATAATCAGCCATGTTGGGTACTTCTGTGGTTAAAACCTGCAAATGATTGGTTTTACTTCTGTTATTTAGTAATTCCCAGTCCGCCATGATGATTTTACGGAATAGACGACGCCGGATTTGATAAATAAAAGTTTGTTGGTAATTGGCATCCAATAAACTTTTCCATAATTGTAACAAGGCCATTGCTGAAAGCAATATAACATAGATAATCAATATGGTTTCTAGGTTTAATTGAATTCCGGCTTTTTCTGCCAAATCATTGAAAATTGTAGCTATATGATTGGTTCGTCCTCCAGTACTTGGTGTAAGTATTTGTAACAGCGGGATAAGTAATACGATAGAGAATCCTGAAAACGCACCTAAGAATAGGGTTAGAACAAATATTAGGGCTAGTTTCCCTGGCCGGAAGTTTAAGAGCATTCGAAAACTTTCAATAAAGAACAAGTCAATTTTCATTGTTTAAAAATATTGAAGGATTTCTAAAATGCTGGTTTCTTTTTTTTATTAAAGCTCAAACAAACCTACTAAGACTTACGATGAAATTCAAATAATTTTAAATAGGTGCCGTGAAAAATCACTCCTATAACACTAAGTTTAAATCTAAAACCCGGAAAAAAGTGTATTTGAAACCAATAGAAATTTAATTTTTTAAGGAAGGATTTATAATCAGACTCCTCTTCTTCAATTTGTGATATCGTAAATTTTAATCGCTTTTTCGTGCTACGAACGGACTTGCATGGAAGTAATGGGCTATCAGGAAAAAAGTTAGATAGCGTCGCATTACAAAGCGAAACCATTCGAGATGCATTACATTGTTCGACCAGTTGGTTAAACTTCTCAGTATCAATAGGGATTTTTTCAATAAAGTCTTTCACATCAATTAGCCATTTCAATCTAAACCAAGCATGCAAGCCTCCATGGATAATAAGGTATAATAGCTCCAACTCATTGTTAAACACTTGGAAATTCCGTTCATTAAATACTATTTGATGTCCATTTGACATTAGTACCTCAGATAATACGTTGGAACTGGTGATTGTAGGTTTAAATAATTTCCAATGTATTTCAATAATCACCTGATTCTTAGGATGAGCAAATACTATTTGATTATCTAATTTGATCAATCTTCGCTCCTTGTTTGAATTCTCAGGCCACGGAAAAAAACAGGATTGATAACCATTTTTTTTTAACACGGCAATTGCTTCTTTGATAGCCTTAATTGGTATTAAAAAATCCAGATCATTGGAATAACGCTTACAGGGGTCGTTATGAAGTCTATAGGAAAGAATGGGTCCTTTTAAGGGGGTAAATGGAATATCTGCTTCGCGGAATTCATCTGTCAATTTAATAAATTCACCAACTTGGAATAGCTGGCCGAGTTTTTCGGGAAGTTGTTCTTTGGAGTACTTTTCATTTAGCAGTTCATCAATCTGCTGATGAGAAAGACGATGACGTTGGTTAAGGTTTTTACGGTTTAAAGGGATATTTTGCATGGTGATTTGTCCTTTAGAAAGATTATTTAAAACCAGAGATTTCATGAAATCCGTCCAGATTTTCTCCACCCAAAATGATTTCAGTTCCAACCGAAAGCCAGGCATGGGCACCAAAATGATTGTTTAATTTTGGTGCAACACCAATATGTATTTTGTCATCTATTTGCCTTCTTTGTAACATGCTATGTGTAGCAAGTGCTTTTACGAGACAGGTGTTTTTCCAGGGCGTACGGGTTTCCAAACCATTGATGACTTTTACCACTAATAGGGCTATTCCCATTTTTTTAGCTCCTATTTTTTCAGAATCCGCTGTGGTTGCTTTTGGCATCCATTTTCGGGATGGCTGGTAGCTGACTTTTAAACGAAAAATAAATAGCACTAATAATGCTTCCGGAATAAGCACTATTTCTGAAAATGATAACTTTCTTTTAGGAAAAAAAGGGCTCATTACGATGAAACAGCAACTTGCCGAATTAATTTCTTAGCCGACATATCATCAATAAACCGCTGTACATCTTCTCTGCAGGTTGTTTCATTTATTTCGTACTCCTTCATCAATAGAAGGACCAGTTCATCTGTTGTTACAGATTTTTTTGAAAGCAGTTCCCAAATCCTACTTCCTACAGGGTCTAAACCAAAATAGGATTCTGCTTCAAAACTCATTAAGATAGCCTCTTCATCTATTTTGCTGGAAAGGACTTCAGGGTTTACCTGCCAACTTAATTTCATACAATTGACGTTAATTTTCAGTAAATAAAAATTCCATATTTTTTGTAGTGAAATCCATTCAAAATTAAAATTTTGAAACTCTCACAATATGAAGTCTTGACTGAGGAAGATTATTTAAAAAAATGGAAATTAATTTAAAATTTCCGCTTATGATCTTGATTGATTAACAGCTCCTCCATCGCTACCCTTACCACCTCTAGAAAGAGTTTCTTTAATCTTTAATTCTGTTTTTATTTTGGGTTCATTCCATTGTTTTTTTGAGCTTTTTTCTTTCATCTTGTTATTTTTTTTAGGTTCATTTGTCTCATTATCAATTGTCCAGCTATAAAAAGCTATCCAGATGCAAATATCTATGATTTGCCAATAATTTGAAGTAAAGTTAGAATTATTTAGGTGTTTATTAAGATAATTCGTTAAAATCGAAGTATTTAACAATCGTTCCGTATTTTTTTTGAAAGGCTTTTCATTCAATAGTATATTAAAAATCTTCAAATTTCCTTGATTAATTTGCTTGTAAGCTGGAGAATAAGGTAGTTTATCGAATCTCAACCTATTCTTATTAGGTAGTATGTTTTCCATTGCTTTCCTGATTAATCCTCTTTTTAAGCCCCCCATGTAAAAATATTCAATCGGTAGCTGTACCATAAACTCAACAATTCTCCTGTCTATTAGCGGATAAGTTATTTCGACATGATGGTGGGAAGAATTACAATCATAGTCTTCACCAAAGTTTTCAAGCTGTTCTGGCCAAATACTGTTTTTAATATTTAACTGATTTATATAATATGATTTATATAAGTCATTCATCCTTTTTTGCAGGCTTTTCTGTTCTTTTTTCTGAAATTGGAGGGGAAGCTTATCAATAGTCCAGTCTTTATCAACTCCCAAAACAGAGTGAATGATTCGACGTATAGAAAAGGGTAATATTGGATCAACTATGTTCCTTTTAAGATGAGTATAATAACCCAGCTTCATGTTTTTTCTAAAACTTTTACTTAATTTATGAAATTTAGAAAATTCGCCTCTAAGCAATAATAGGGGAAGGGGAGATACCGTACTATTAGATATGGTAATGTCTCCTAATACTCCAGACAACATGCGGCGAACTGATTTTTCTTTGAATTTAGTAAAGATGGCTTCATCTATATAATGTGAATGAACAACGGGAGCATAATTGTCATCAAATTTTGAATTTAGATCTTCTAAAGAATATTTCAGTTGCGAGTGGTAAACAAAGGTGGCGTCAATATTTTTTTCCTGCTCTAGGATTGCATCCATATATTCCCTTTCATCACATAGACCTGGCTTAGAAAAGTTTTTATCAAGAACAGACGAAGCGGAAACAATCTTTTTGTTTTCTTTTGCAAATTTTCTGGCAGCAATACAGGCAATGGTGCTAGAATCCAATCCGCCGCTTAAGGGAACTCCAACTTCCCCCAAAACACGTGAATGGTCTGAAATCACTTTCTCAATT
>JBNMNO010000176.1:0-4558 GCA_051275695.1 Mariniflexile sp. | reverse complement strand
TTTTGGAGGAATACTTCTATTCCCTGTTTCTCCATAAGCTAAATGATACGGGATGAACAAAGTAGCTTTATCGCCAACACTTAATTGTTGTAATCCTTCTTTAAATCCTGCAATCATTCGAGCGTTAGGGCCAATATCTGCAGGTATGGGCTGGTATTGATTTGTCTCTTTGCGTTGTTGGTCTACCATGTCACACGCTTCGGCAGTTTCAAGTTTGCTTGTTTCAAGAAGTTTGCCATTTTCAAAATATACCGCATAGTGGGCTAAAACTTTGGAAGTTTCCTTTAGTTTGTCTCCTGTTCCTTTTTCAGTTATAGTATATTGTAAACCAGAGGGTAAAGTTGTAGCTTGTTCTTTTTGTTGGTTAAATTTTTCTATAGATGCTTGTAAAATTGCTGCTGCTTTGTCCACTTTCTCTTTTTCTAGCTTTTCAGCTTTTGCAAAATGATTTAAAAACACATTAGGTGCATCAAAAGATTTAGCGCTTTTACCTTTTCTAATAATATTTAATTCAGTTATTACAACATCCTCAAGGGGTTTGCTTCCTGGACCTGTTTTTACATTAGAGATGCTGTCTTGTATATTTAAGCCTAAAATGAGTTCCCCAAAAACGGAATGTAGATTGTCTAGATGTGGTTTTGGAACTTCGGTTATAAAAAATTGACTTCCATTTGAATTTGGACCTGGGTTTGCCATAGATAAAATGCCAGGCTTGTCGTGTTTTAAATCAGGGTGAAACTCATCCATAAATCTATATCCGGGGCTTCCATTACCTGTGCCAGTTGGGTCGCCACCTTGAATCATGAATTTATCCATAACTCTATGAAAAGTGAGTCCATTATAAAACTTTTTTCCTTTATAAGCACTATCAACCATGGTGTTGGTGCCTTCTGCAAGTGAAACAAAATTGGCTACTGTAACGGGAGTTTTTTCATATGTTAATTTAGCCAACATAATACCTTTTGTAGTGATAAATTCGGCGTATATGCCATCTTCAAGGTCTGGATATTGTGCTTTACAAGACGTAAAAGTTACTAAAATAATTAATAAAAATTTTACAGGTTTTCTTAAATAGGCCATGCTATTTTGTTTGATTTTGGGTAATATAATTTACTGTAACCTCACAAATTAAAGGTGTGTTACTGCCTATTTTATGTTCATCTCCATAATAGCCATACGCTTTTTGCGACGGAAATATAAAAGTAACGGTTTCTCCAGATTTCATGAGTTTTAAACCTTCACGCAAACCCGTAAATAATTCTTCCTTATCCATGGCATAAGATTGTGTTTTAATGTCTTCTTTTGAATATATTGTGCTGCCATTTAGTGCTTGAACATTATAATTGTAGTTAACAATATCTCCAAAAACTGGTTTATTTAAGGAGTCGGTTTCTATTTTTGTGTTGTAATAATACCAAAATCCACTTTCAGAAGCAATGTAATTATTGTCTTTCTTCTGTTGCATAATTTTTTTAATAAGAGCTTGTTCATTGGTATTAAGTTTTTTATTTCGCTCTACAGATGCATCTATAAATGAGCCGCTTTTTACAGAAATTGGTCGTCTGGCTTCTGGCGATTTACAGCTTAAAAAAGCTAGTAAAATAACGATTAGGATATATAATTTATTCATTATTTAAGGCTTTATTATAACTAGGCAATATACTAATAAATTTTTCAACCGTATCTTTTAAAGATAAATAGCTTTTTCCTCCAGCAGCGTTTGTATGTCCGCCACCTTCAAAATGCGCTCTAGCCATTTCGTTTACTGAAAAATGGCCTTGAGAGCGGAATGATATTTTAATGATGCCTTCTTGTTTGTCTTCAATAAAAATGGCCGCTAAAACAACGTTATCTAAAGATAGTCCATAGTTTACAATACCTTCGGTATCTCCTTTCTTATAATCATATTTATTTAATTCTTTTTGAGACAGGGTAATATAAGCGGTTCTAAATTCTGGAATTACTTTTAAATTGGTTAATGCACACCCTAATAATTGTAAACTTTTATAACTATTAGTATCGAAAACTTTATTGTGAATGTCGGTATTATTTGCACCCTTTTCTATAAGATCTGCTACAATTTGATGCGTTTTACTTGAAGTTGAAGAGAATCTGAAAGACCCAGTGTCAGTCATAATTCCAACATATAAACAGGAGGCAATATTTTTATCTATTAGGCTAATATCGCCTAATATATTAATAAAATGATATACCATTTCGCAAGTAGAACTCATAGTAACATCGCTAAAGACGTAGCTAGCATAGCTGTCTGGTGCCTGGTGGTGGTCTATCATGATTTTAATAGCCTTGCTTTCTGCTAAAACAGTTTCCATATTACCAGTTCTGTGTAGCGCATTAAAATCTAAGGTAAAAATAATATCGACTTCATTAATTAAAGCGTCACATATTTTAGTTTGAGAATCGTGTTTTAATATATCGTTTTCTCCCGGAATCCATTTTAAAAAGCTCGGATAATCATTTGGAGAAATAACATGTACCTGATGATTGCTTTTAAGCAGATAATGGTATAGGCCTAACGTAGATCCAATAGCATCACCATCAGGGTTTTTATGTGGAACAATAACTATCTTTTTTTTGGTTGATAGTAACCGTTTAATACTTGAAATTTCTTGTTTATTCATAGAACACGAATATACAATTTTTTTAAAATTTGATAGTCTTGTTTTTATTGATAAATACCTTATTTTTGCAGCCAAATAAAAACTATTATAATGGCAACAAACAGAACATTTACCATGCTAAAGCCAGATGCGGTTGAAAAAGGACACATTGGCGCAATATTAGAAAAAATTTCAGCTTCAGGATTTAGAATTGTCGCTATGAAATTAATACAAATGACCAAAGCAGATGCGCAAACATTTTACGCTATACATAACGAACGCCCATTTTATGGAGAATTAGTTGAATATATGACACGCGGGCCAATTGTTGCTGCAATTTTAGAAAAAGACAATGCTGTTGAAGATTTTAGAACTTTAATTGGTGCTACAAATCCTGCTGATGCTGCCGATGGGACTATTAGGAAATTGTTTGCTGTTTCAATAAGTGAGAACGCAGTACATGGAAGTGATAGTGATGAGAACGCTGCTATTGAAGGCGCTTTTCATTTTTCAGGTAGAGAGATGTTTTAAACTCTTTAAGATTTCGGATAAATAGAAAATCCCGCAATGTTATTGCGGGATTTTTTGTGTCTTAAAAAAATTAAATAGTATTTATTAAATTACTTTTACATTTACTGCGTTTAATCCTTTTTTACCTTCTTGCAATTCAAATTCAACAGCATCGCCCTCACGAACTTCGTCAATTAAACCTGAAATGTGAACAAAATGTTCTTTTTTTGAACCGTCTTCAACAATAAAACCAAATCCTTTGGCATCGTTAAAGAATTTTACTGACCCTGTACTCATACTTTAAAATATTAAAATTAATAATATAAATGTACTGCAAAAAAATTATTAAAAAAAAATCTTTTTTTAGAAAGTTTATAAAAACAAAAAAGTCTATCAAAATAATTGATAGACTTTTAATTGTAATTGTTAAAGTATATTTATTAGATTACTTTTACGTTTACGGCGTTTAAACCTTTTTTACCTTCTTGTAGATCGAATTCTACGGCATCACCTTCACGAATTTCATCGATAAGTCCTGAAATGTGTACGAAATGTTCTTTGTTGTTGTCATCTTCTGTTATGAATCCAAAACCTTTTGAATCATTGAAGAATTTTACGGTGCCTTTACTCATTTTATAAATATTAATTATTAATGCCACAAAAGTAATACTAATTATTATTATAAATCAACTTTTTCTTAGCTAATTTTATTTTTAAGTTAAAACCAACAAAAAAGTCTATCAAATTGATTGATAGACTTTTAATTGTAATTGTTAAAGTATATGTGTTAGATTACTTTTACGTTTACGGCATTTAATCCTTTTCTGCCATCTTGTAGATCGAATTCAACTGCATCACCTTCACGAATTTCATCGATAAGTCCTGAAATGTGTACGAAATGTTCATTGTTGTTGTCATCTTCCGTGATGAATCCAAAACCTTTTGAATCATTGAAGAATTTTACGGTACCTTTACTCATTGTATTTATTTATAAAAAATTAAGGCGCGAATATAGTAAAAATAATATTATCAGGTTGTGTTCAATTAAATTTTTTGTTCTATTCTAAAAATTGTAATTATCTTAAAACCAGTTTTTTAATAATTTCTTTACCTAATTCCTCATTAAGCATTTTAATTATTTTTTCTTTTCCATAACTTAATTCTTCTCTAAGTACACTCGAACTAAGTTGAATATAAAGGGTGTCGCGTTCTAATTTGACGTCGGTAGTATAATTGTTTACTCCATTACCCATAAGGTTAGCCCAGGCATCTGCAACATTCACTTTGTTCAAGCCAGTTTCTAATTTATTCGTTTTAACAAATTCTTTTAGGGCATCAGAAATACTTATATGTTCGTTGTTTCGTTTTGCCATTTTGTTATTCTAATTTAAAAATTTCGTAAGATTGATGTACCTGCTTTACAGCAT
>JBNMNO010000175.1:0-4579 GCA_051275695.1 Mariniflexile sp. | reverse complement strand
TGTACACCGCAAAAAAGAATATGGTAAAAAGATGTGGAAACTATTGGGAGCGAGAACTTATTATTGGCAAGCTTCAATATACATCAGTACCGGAGTAACAATTCTAATAATGTTTCTTTTGAAATGGGCAAATATTTTGACTTTTTAAAAGTCTAAATAACAAGAACAAAAGAGAATAACTGTTGCCAACATCGGTTAACCTGCAAATAGTGGGAATTCCAATGAAAAGTAATATTTTAGAGACCAAGTAACAAACAACAAAACCGACTCCCGAAGTGTCGGGACGCATCTTTACACCACGATGCTTGCGTTAACCAAGACCCTTTGCTGCAATTATAACACGAAATCAAATGAACCTAAAAGAACAACTAAAGGACGTTAAAGATTATTTCTCTCCAAAAATAATTACAGAAGTTAATGACCAATATGTAAAAATTGTCAAGATTAAAGGTCAAGAAGTTCCTTGGCATAATCATGAAGATGAGGATGAGTTGTTTTACATACTAGAAGGAACGCTTTTAATGGAAATCGAAAATGAACCTATTAGAACTATGAGAACTGGAGATATGTTTGTGGTTCCAAAAGGAATTAATCATAGAGTTTCTTCAATAGAGGAATGTTCAATTATGTTAATAGAAACTAAAAAAACAAAACATACAGGAGAAGTTAAGTCTTCCATAACCAAATCAATTCAAGAGCAGTCTTACTAAACTAGATTTAGAATAGTGCTTCCCCTAAAACAACTTTAGCTAATAAGGTGTATAGTTTTCATTGCTTCTGCATTTCCTATCGGGAATTCCTCGCGCTTTTACTATCTTCGGTTTACGGCGGAAATTCCTCGCGAGTTTTCACGCAACAAACCATCTACAAACACGTTAGCTGAAAGCTAAAAAAAAACTGAATGATAAAACATATTGAATTTCCATCAAAAAATGAATATCCAATTTATGCAGAGATGTACATGAAACTAGTAAATAAAGACGGAAGTCTTATTAAGCAGTTTAAATCTAGTTTAGATAGAACAAAGACTTTGGTGAATACCTTATCTAAAGAAGAATTAGAGTATAGGTACGAAAAGAATAAATGGTCAATAAAAGAAGTTTTAGTCCATCTAATTGATGATGAAAGAATATATGGATATAGAGCCCTTTCTTTTGCTAGAAATGATAAAACAAATCTTCCTGGATTTGAACAAGAGGATTATAATATTAATTCTGACACATCCGACAGAACAATTGAGAATATAATGGAAGAATATGAAGCTTTAAGATTATCAACTATTGCTCTATTTAATGGCCTTTCTGATAAATCTCTAAAGCGTATGGGAATGGCAAACGGGAATAAAGCAAGTGCAAGAGCATTAGGATATCATATTCTTGGCCACGAATTACATCATATCAAAATAGTTGAAGATTTATATTTAAATAAAAATAAATAGCCAGCACCACAACATCGGTTACCAGCAAATAGGGGGTAAGTGAGTAAAGTGCTGTTTTAGAGACCAGCTGACAAAAACTAAACCGACAATCCCGATAGCTATCGGGAGCGTCCCTAGTCCGCGCTACTTGTGTTAACCAAGACCCTTGCAAAACATTTAAAAAATTATTGAGGTGTTTTTAGAGTTTTATGCACTTCCATTTTATAACTCACTCCTATTGGAATTTCTAACGTACCTAATTCAACATCATGGGCTGTATAGGCAGTAATTTTATCAATATTAATAATATATGACCTATGAGTTCTGAGAAAGTTTTCTGGCAATTTTTGTTCAAAATGACTGATTTTATCCTTCGTCACAATGGATGCTTCTTTGGTATGTATTTGTATATAGTCCTTTAAACTTTCAGCATAAATAATTTCTTTGAACAAAATTTTATAATGTTTCTTATTTGCATTGACATATATAAAATCCGGATTTTGGTCTTTATCAGAAATCTCAAGCTTGGTTTTATAATTGTTCTCAACTGTTTTAAAGTACTTATTAATCGCTTTAAAAAAACGATCAAAAGAAATAGGTTTTAGTAAATAATCAACCACTTCCAATTCATAACTTTCAATGGCATATTCTCTATATGCTGTAGTAAAAATCACTTTTGGGGGATTACTCAATGATTTTAAAAATTCTATTCCTGTTAACAATGGCATTTGAATATCTAAAAACAACAAATCTACCTGCTTAGATTTTAATTCCTCAAACCCAGCCAATACATTACTACATGTCGCAATTACTTCCAAATTTGGAATTTTAGCAATATGTGCCTCAATCAACGCTATTGCCAGCGGCTCATCATCAATAATAATACAGCGTACTTTCATTTATTTATTTTAATGTTTACCAATTTAAGTCTTTAAATTTATTTGAAGTTTTACCTCATATGATATTTTATCTTCAATTATATTTAATGCATGGTTTTCAGGATAGATTAACTGCAGTTGACTTTTAGTATTAACGAGTCCTATGCCATTTTTGAAGTTCGTAGTATCCTTTTGAACTTGTACTGGTTTTGTATTGTATATAGAAAATAACAATTGTTCATTTTTAGCACTGATTTCTATTTTTATTTTTGGAATATCAACAGTTCCGCTAGCTCCATGTTTAAAGGCATTTTCAATAAGTGAAACTAAAATTAGAGGCGCAATTTGCGTTTGAGAATTATCGATATCTTTATTAAAAACCAAGTCTAATCGATTTCCATACCTCAACTGTTCTAAAGCTATATAATTTTGAATCAATTGTATTTCTTCGGAAATTGAAACAGTTATATCATTGCATTTATACAGCATATAATCTAGCATTTCTGAGAGTTTCAAAACAGTTTCAGAAGCTTTGTCAGATTTCTGAAGTGTTAATACATATAAATTATTCAGAGTGTTAAACAAGAAATGAGGATGAATCTGTGCCCTCATAAAGTTCAATTCTGCAATTACTTTTTCTTTTTCCAATAATTGCCTTCTACTTTTATCTTCGAATCTTTCTTTTAAAAGTTTAATGCTTACAACAAGAAATACAGGTAAATATACTTGGTAAAAAAACTCTCTATAGAGCCTTTTAACGTTCATTGCAATTTCCAAAAAAGATTCTTGCATGAATGGTGGTTCTCGATATAGCCCCTCAATTACATAAATTACTAATACACGTGCTAAAAAGGAGAAGACGTAGGTTCCAATTAAAAACAAAATTCCGAAGAGTATGTATTTTTTCTTGTATAAGAAAGTTGGATTTAAAAAATAAATAATATAATAAGACGCTAATATTTGAGGGAGTAATAAAATAGCATTACGACTAAAAGATTTATATATCGAGCCATAACTACCTTGCATTGCCAGTGTATAAAAAATCAATAACGTTATCCAAAACAAAACATGACTCAGCCATCGTTTTTGTAGAATATTATTGATTAATTGCATTAGAGGGTTATCCATTATAGCATTAAATTTTCCTTAAAAATACACAATACCCAATATCTTAAATCATATTAAGACGAATCTTCATTTATTACATCTTAATGATTATAATCTACTGCCCTATTAAACATATCATGAGCTAGTAATTATGGATAATCATTTATGTCTTATTCGTCGATATTCTTAAATGAGTATTGCACTAATGCGGACTTTTGACCAAACGAAACAAATTATTAAAACTTAAAATCATGTATATTAAAACAATAAGCTTTATTATAATTATGATTATGACAAATTGGTTAAACAACTACTCGTTTGCCCAAAACAATATTGCTCAACCTAAACAAATCGAAGAGTACGTTTGTAAGCCTTGTGATTTATCCTGTGATAAACTGACTTTTACAGAATCGGGGATTTGTCCTCATTGCAATATGGAACTTGTAAAGAAAAGTGATTTGACCAATCAAAAGGAGCTAGTCTTGAATGAAATCAATATCGAAGAAGGTTCTGGCGAATTTTTAATTGAAGGCGGAGATGGAAAAAAAGAAAAAGCAATACCAATTTATTATCATATGCCTAAAAACTACAAATCAGATTCCAAAATACTAATAGTTATTCCTGGATCTGGTAGAAATGCAGATAGTTATAGAGATGCCTGGGTAGAGGAATCTGAAAAGTATGGAGTACTAATTCTTTCCCCTATGTACAAAGAAGTGGAATACGATTATGGAGCATATCATATGGGAAATCTGATTTATAATTTAAATCTAGAAAGTAGTGCCAAGTATGATCAAAATTCAAACAAAGTCTTTTTAGACGAAGAATTGTTTTCTTTTGAAATAAACTCAAATAGAAACGAATGGATTTACAATGACTTTGATAGAATGTTTGACAATGTTGTTAAAGCTCTTGGCTCAACACAAACGGAATATGATATTTTCGGACACTCGGCAGGTGGACAGATTTTACATCGTTTTGCTATTTTTCAGCCAAATTCCAAAGCAAATAGAATATTAGCTTCAAATTCAGGGTCATATACCTTACCAGATTTTAACAATGAACTTCCATTTGGTATAGAGAATACTGTTTTAACAAAAGAAAATATCGAGACTTCTTTTAAAAAGAATTTAGTACTCTTTATTGGCGAATTGGATAATGAAAATGAACAAGGCGG
>JBNMNO010000174.1:0-4612 GCA_051275695.1 Mariniflexile sp. | reverse complement strand
ACGATTTTGGTCTAGGTTCGGTGCTATTTAATGCAATTAACATGCCTCCAATTTACACATCATTAAACGAAAATAATGAATTTACATTAGCCCCACCAAATCTAGGTATAGAAATAATCAATCCTCTAGCTCAGATTTCAAATACACATAATGGATATAATTTAGACAAAATTAATGGGACTATTGGATTTGAGTTTAATCCTATCAAAGGATTGACAATTAATTCAAGAATTGGTTTCAATGCTTCTAACAGTAAATCAAAGAATTTTTCAAAACAAATTGATTATGGAGGAAAAGTTTTCGATGTAACTAGAAGTGCTGTAAATCAAAATAGAATCAATAACAATGATTATTCATTTGATAATTTTATTAATTACAGTTTTGATTTTAATGAACACAATTTTCAAACAACCTTAGGATCAACAATATTTAAATCATACGGTGATGCCCTTTTTGCCACTGGGTTTGATATTCCAAATAATTCCTGGGATAATGCAGATTTAAGTCTCGCAAATGGTACCTCTACTGAAAAAACAAGTAGTTCTTATACGTATGATCAAAGACGTTTGTCTTATTTTTCGAGAGTACAGTATAATTTTAAAGATAAAATATTTATGTCTGGGTTAGTTAGAAGAGATGCTTCTACAAAATTTGGGCCTCAAAATAGAGTTGGAATTTTCCCTTCTGTTACCGCAGGATATATTTTAACTGAAGAAAGTTTTCTTAAAAATAATAAATGGGTTGACTTTTTAAAAGTTAGAGCAAGTTTTGGGCTACTAGGGAGTGATAAAATAGGAGATTTTTTATACCTCTCACAATTATCGGGTGAGGGAGTATACGTGTTTGATAACGATTTGGTATTTGGAAGAGCTGTAGGAGTTGTTCCAAATTCAGCTATTAAATGGGAAGCTAGCCAGCAACTAGATATAGGCTTAGATGTAACATTACTGAACAGTAAACTTAATTTTACTATAGATTATTTTGAAAAAATAACAAATGATTTACTGATACAAAACATACCCGTAAGCGGAATTTTAGGTGTAAGAGCACCTGGAAGTGGAAGCCCTACTGTCAATGCTGGGGAGATTTCTAATAGTGGAATTGAGTTGATGTTTAAATATACGAATACGATTGGTGATAATTTGATTATTTCTAGTTCAATTAATGCCACATCTTTAACCAATAAAGTTACTAAGGTAAACAACAATACTGGTTTTATTGAAGGAGGAAGTTTTGGAGTTGGCCAACAGTCCCCTTCCAGGATGGAAGTTGGTTTTCCAATAGGATATTTCTTTGGATATCAGTCTGATGGAATTTTTCAAAATAGATCTGAGGTGATTAGCCACCCTTCTCAAGTTGAGTTAGGTGCAGCTGCCTCACCAGGAGATTTTAGATATAAAGATCTAAACAAAGATGGAATCATTAATGATAAAGATAGAACTTTTATAGGGGACCCTATTCCTGACTTTACAATTGGATACAATTTAAATATGAACTATGGAAACTTTGATTTTTCATTAAATACTTTTGCTTCAATAGGTCAAGACATTGTTCGTAATTATGAAAGGGTTCAAGTTAATGTCAACAGACTAGATTATTACATAGAGAGATGGCGCGGTGAAGGTACAAGTAATTCAGTTCCCCGATTAACAACAAGATCTAATGCTAATAATGTATTTTCTGATTTCTTTGTTGAGGATGGATCTTTTTTAAGACTTCAAACGGTTCAATTGGGTTATAGTCTTCCTAAAATATTGATTGAAAAGATCAGGTTAGATCAATTTAGAGTTTTTATGACTGCGGAAAATATAATTACATTGACTAAATATAAAGGATTTGATCCTTCTGCTTCTAGTGGAGCTCCAGTTGGCAGTGGAATAGACAATGGTTTTTATCCAATTCCAACTACAATTACAGCTGGAATTAATTTAAAGTTTTAATGATGAAGTACAAATTTAATGTAAAAGTTTTTTTCCTTTTTCCTTTTTTATTTATCTCATCTTGTAATGATAGTTTTGTAGACATAGAGCCTGAATATTCGATAGATTCAGAGAATTATTTCAACGTTCCAGGTGATTATGATCAGGCGTTAATTGCCGCTTATGATTTGTTACAAACTACATATTTAAATTCAATGTTGGGAGAAATTGCTTCTGATAATTCTTTTTGTGGTGGTGAGTCTGCTACTGATGTCCCAGGTTTCCAACAGATTGATGATATGATTCATACTCCTAACAATGATAATTTACAAGATCTTTGGGATTGGATGTTTGCAGGAGTTCAAAGGGCAACTTATATTATTGAATTTAAGGATAAAATTGATTTTAATGGGAAAGAAAAATTAATTGCAGAAGCATATTTTCTAAGGGCGTATTACAACTTTGAGCTCGTGAAATGGTTTGGACCAATACCTATTAAACCATTAGCTAGATTTGCTGTTGGAGATGAAACTAAAATCCCTAGAAGTAGCATTCAAGAGGTATATTCTTTTATTGAAAAAGATTTGTTATTAGCTATAGAGAGTCTTCCTTTTAATGTTTCTCAAATGGGAAGAGCTAGTTTAGGAGCAGCAAAATCACTTTTAGGTAAAGCTTACCTATATCAGGAAAAATTTACTGAATCAGCTTTAATTTTGGATGAAGTTATAGATTCAGGATTATATAGACTTGAAAATGATTATGAATTAATCTTCGAACAAGATGGTGAAAACGGTATAGGTTCAATCTTTGAAGTTCAATATTCAGATTTAGAGGGTGCAAGTTTTGATTGCTTTCAATGCAGTGAAGGAAATATTGCGGTTGGCTTTAACGGCATTAGACAGTATAATGGTCCATTGTTTGATAGTGGTTTTAGTTTCAATGTATTAACAGAAGAGCTTGTAGGTGAATTTGAATTGGGTGATAAGCGTAAAGATGTGGCTGTATTGGATATTAGAAGTTGGGCTGCTAAAACAGGAGCTACTTATGCTGTTGGTTATGAACATACAGGATATTTTAATAGAAAATACATTGCTAGAAAAGGCGATAGTAATATTGGAGATCAGAATTTAACTAATCCTAATAATTATAGGGCAATACGTTATGCAGATGTATTATTAATGGCTGCAGAAGCACATGTTAAAAAAGCCTCTCCCAATAATTCTAAGGCAAGAACTTATTTAAATTTGGTTCGCTCAAGAGCTTTTGGCAACGATTTAAGAGCAATTACTTTTAGCAATAATGAATTAGCAAATGCTATATTTAGAGAGCGAAGAGTTGAGTTGGCTGGTGAAGGTCATAGATTTTTTGATCTAGTAAGAACAGGCATTGCTCAAAACGAAATTAATGGATTTACCGCTAATAAAAATGAAATTTTTCCAATTCCTTTAGAAGAAATTCAGTTTTCTAATGGTAATTGGAACCAAAACCCTGGATATTAACTTTACAAAACAATTAAAAATTAAAAATCATGAAAACTTATTTTAGAATTTTAAGCTTATTTTCTTTATTCGCTTTGGTTATTGCTTGTAGTAACGATTCTGACTCTAAAGCTAATGAATTAGAGACTGCGATAGTCATTTCAAATTTAGATTTTACAATAACTCCTAATAATGAAAACCCGTTGCAGATTGCTGTAACTCCATCTGCTAATAATGCTACCTCTTTTACAATATATTTTGATTTTATTGGCAACCCCTCAGTTTTTCAAACAACTAGTGGATCTGCAGTGTTAAATACTTATGCAGAAGAAACAGCTACCTACCAGATTAAAGTAGTTGCTAGTGCTCCTAATGCCAAAGTTGTTGAATTAATTAAGGAACATACAATAACTGCTGTTCAAGCAACAGTTATTGCTGATTTTGAATCACAATCTTCCACGTTTATAATTGACGGTGGAGGTGACGAGAATAAAATAAAGGCTTCAGTAGTTTCTAGCCCAGGAGGAGATAATACTTCTAATGTTCTTCTTGTTAAAAACGTTGGAGAAGCTTATGAGGCTGTTACTATAGTGAATAATAAATATGTAGATTTTTCAACTCCAAAGAAAACGGTAAAATTGGATTTTTACCAACCCACTGCTGCCTCTCCAGATATATTAGTTAAGTTAGAGGGTAATTCTACTGAGGGTGGATTTGATGTAGAAGTATTAAAAACTGCTTCTGCAACTGCTGGTTGGCAAACAATTGAATTTGATTTTAATAACGCAAAGAATAGTTATCCAAATCATGAAGAAGCGACAGTAACATTGAGTCAATATCAAAAATTTGTAGTTTTTATTGGTTTTGCACAAACAGATTATGCAGGTGAATATTATATAGATAATATTGTTGGTGCAGATTTTGGTAATGATCAGTTAGATACTGATGGGGATTCAGTAATTGATCCTATTGATGATTGTGTTAGCACTGCAGGTACTGCTGAAAATAATGGATGTCCTGCTGGACCTTCTGTAGGTGCTTCAGTTCCATCTAAATTGGAAGCAGATATTTTAAATATTTACAGTGACCAATATACTAATCAAAATGTAACAACTTATCAAACTTCTTGGTCCTCAAATTGTACTGTTGAAAATATTGAAATTTCTACCGGTGATAGTGTATTAAAAACTTCTGTTTTAGCAGAAAATGGCTATG
>JBNMNO010000173.1:0-4621 GCA_051275695.1 Mariniflexile sp. | reverse complement strand
TTACCCTAAAAATTTTCAATAATAAGTTGTTCCCTGAACGAATGTAATATTTATAGTGATTAGGTTTAAAATAGACAGTAATCTTTAACCTTGTTCGAATACTTTTTCTTGTGAAGCAAGGTAGCAAAACTCCGGGTCAACTAACATATGGCCTTTCATTGCTTGGCGTCCCAATAGCATAAGGTGATCCATACTAGATCTGTTTGTTAATGAAAGTCTTACTGTCCATTCTAAGTCACCCATAACGGCCAAAGTACCAATGATATAACGACGTTCTTTGCTCCCATTGGAAGATTTGATACGTTTTTTATCAAGTATTTTAGCTGAACATTTTGTAGTTTTATTTATATCATAGGAGTCGGGGTGAAATTCAAAATCCAACATATTTGTTACTTTATTTTCAAGCATATGGTCGACATGTAATGAAGACGTTTTAGCGCCAGTATCAATTCTCGTTACTACACCGAATAGGCCTAATTCTGGTAAATCTATTACTTCCCTAGCACCGACAAGTATTTTTTGTTTCATTTTATTTGTTTCATTTCGTTATTATGTTGGAAGGGATAGAACACTGTATTCATCAACCAAAACAAATCAAAGCATTGGAGCAGCTCTATACTGGTCTCATACCTAATTATAGATATATCATAAAACTTGAATATTTATTAATCTCTGTGTTCTTATAATACTAAACTTCATTAACACGACAATAAGAAGTAGTCATTGTATCTGCAAGTTGTGTTTAAGAACGTTCGCCTAGTTCTAAATTAAACACAGATAAACGGTAACAACAGCTTATCTGTGTTTTATATAAAGCTTTATCCAAATAAAAAGTGCCACCCGTCATTGATAAGAAAGATAACGCTTTTATAAGCCCAACATATAATAATTTTATACATACGCATATATTGACGTTAACTCGATGAAAAGAGACACAACTTTAACAATATAATTAATTAGCATTTAACAAATAACAAATAACAAATAAAGTTAAAATTAATTCCTTTAACAGAGATACATAATTTTATGTATCTCTGTTGTAACTATTTTTCAAACTGTTGTTTAACAAACCCTTCATTAATGACTCTGACTTCTCGTTGCGGGAACGGAATAGAAATATCGTGAGCTTTTAGCGTTTCAAGAATAATCAATAACAAATCTCCACCTACTCGATTTTTACCGTCATCAATACCCTCAATCCAAAATTCAACAAACATGTTTATACCATTGTCACCAAAACTATCTATCTCACAATCGGGGCGTTCCTCAAATGGTACGTTCAAACCACTTATAACTTGAGGGTGTTCTGCCACTGCTTTTTTGATGATTTCAACCATCACACGCACATCAGTAGAGTAAGCGACGCTGAAATTTACTCTATAGCGCTGCTTTGGATCTTTATGTGTCCAATTTATTAGTAATGAAGAAATGAACGCTTCGTTTGGGACTAAAATATCTTTACCATCATAGGTTTCAAGCACGGCATGACGCATTTTAAATTCTCGCACGAAACCTTTTTTACCGTCTTCTAACTCAATAAAATCACCAATAGTCAGAGACTTATCAAGTAAAATAATAATGCCTGAAATAAAATTTGATGCAATCGACTGTAGTCCTAATCCTAACCCTACACCAACAGCACCACCAAATACCGCTAAAGCAGTTAAATTGACACCCATTATGTTAAGCAGCAATATAAATACAATACAGAAAAGACCGACTTCAAATAATTTGGAAAAAACTTCTCGTGTACTGATATCCAACTTGTGTTGGCTACGAATGATATCTTTACCAAAATTATTAGAAGCACGACCAAACCAAAAAAGAAGCGCCCCAAAAAATAGCACACGCACTAGTCCATAAAGAGTAATTTGGATGTTACCGACAGTCAGCGAAATTTCTTCAAGGGCTTTTATAAATATGGGAAGCACATCTAACAGATGCAGTAGAAGGATGGGTAGTCCTACCCAACGGAACAACCCTGACATAAATATACTGCTAACAAATTCTTTGATGATAGAATAAAAAAATAATAATACCGCTATGTTAAAGGCAGCATTTATAAGCCATACCGGATATAAAGCGGACAATCCAACAGACAACGAAATACGCAGCAGTATGATAGCAACAAGAGGAAAAACTATATTTCCTAATCTAAACAAAATGCTACCAAATGGATGTAAAGCAATAGTCAACTTTGTTGGAGCCAACAAAGTCTTTTTGACTGTTCTGGAATAAATCCAGTATGCAGTAAAGTAACTCGCGATAATAACGCTTGCCTGTATATAAGTGGTTTGTACACTTAATTGTGCATGTGTTATCTGCCAAAAATATTGAAATGTATTACCAAAATATTCTGTGTCCATTAACTACCCTTATTCTACTTTTATCATTAACAAAATGAACTAAAGGCGTTTTGCGATGAATACGACTGAGTTAGTTCACTTTTTATTTTATCGCTACATCTTACGACATAAGTTTGCTTATTAAATTGAGCCGTCTATGTAATAAACTTATGATGTATTAAATAACGGTTTATTAGTTATTACTTTATAAATTATTTTGATGGATTCAAATTTATTTGTTCATTAAATACGGAAAATTATTTATCAATATGTAGGGTAGGGGCGTACCCTACATATTATATTAACGTGTTTTATCTAGTGGGGGAATTGATAAGATAGATAAAAAAATAACTTCTCAAATACTATCAAAAAATTTAATTAGTCATTATAATCAGTTACTTAAATGTTATAAAGTATTTTTATATAGTTACGCGTAACTATATAAAATCATAGGGTTATTAACTATATAATTTTAATTCATATAATGAATGTTTACATAACACAGATAGTTGGTTTTTTGATTAGATGTTCATATGTTAATTTTTTTCATAGTCTGATTTAGTTTTTTATATAAATCTAGCTCACTGGATTTAAAAATTAATCATATTTTTTAGTCTTATACCTAACTAAATTGAGTAGTAAAAATTCGCTGTCAATAGTTGAAATAGCTGTCAAAAATTAAGCTAAAGCTCAGTATTTTCGCTTGATTTTTTGGTAGCTCTTCAAGATAAAATAAGTAAACGCAGCTTATTATCCATTAATCTATTTACCTAAATTAATAGACAACCATTATAGAGCAGATTCAAAAAAATTTGACTTTAAAAGGTGAACTAAAAGCAGTTCTTTCAGACTTTTTAGATAGTCTAATGTACCCTTGTCATAACCTTATTTGGGAAACAGTTAAGACTAACGTCTTGGGTCAAAAGCGATAGAGTGGGGCGTACAGAGTCATTCAAAATAACGTATAAAAAAGTTATGCATCAGTATTTCACATGCAGGCCAATAACACCTAAGTAGTGGTACGTTATAGAAAATTCGAAGCTCTGATCAACTTTTATTAAACTGAATTACACTGTACTAATAGACGGCTATGCTCCGTCAGTAATATCAGATTAACGAATAATGAGCTGATTTTAAACATATAATGCACGTATATAAAAAGGTCAACTCTATATAAACCATGCAAAAATTTATGCAAGTTATGTCAGTGATATTTGAAATCACAAAATGAAAATTCAGACTTTAAATTCATTAAGCGACAGGAGAGTATTAAAACCCACCCACTAAGTCCAATACTCTTCAGTATTGGACTTAGTGGGTGGGTGCATTAAGCTCCCTCAATACGAGCCTTTCACCTTGGTATTCATAATAAATAATGTTGTTAAATAAACCTGTACCTTTATATCCTCCGTACCTTGATCTGTGTGATTTTGACCTAGATGATTACCCAGAGTTAGATAAAATATTTTTAGCAAACGAAGCTTGGTGGCTTGAACAATTTAACTGGGGAAAAATTTTCCTTACCTATATTGGTAGGAATAAATCTACTCACACTTACGATCGATTTAGAAACGATGTTGAGCGTTTTCTTTTATGGTCGTTTATTGAAAAGAAGAAGCCAATTGACCAACTACGAAAATCAGATTTACTTGAATATGCTGATTTTTGTTGGCAGCCACCCGTAACTTGGATTGGTACGTCAAATCAGGAGCGCTTTAAATTGATGAATGGTTATTCGACAATCAATGAATGTTGGTTCCCGTATAAGATGCAGGCACCTAAGAGTCAAAAGACTCAGTTTGTTATTGATAAGAAAAAATATCGTCCATCACAACAAACACTTTCATCGATGTTTACAGCGATTATCGTTTTTTACAATTACTTGATGGCTGAAGACTTCTGTATCGGTAACCCCGCACAAATAGCTAAGAAAGATTGTCGCCACTTTATAATAGACTCTCAAGTTAAAGAAATTAAGCGTTTAACAGGCAGTCAATGGCAATATGTTTTAGATACTGCTGTAGAAATGGCTGATGAGGATCCTGTATTTGAAAGGAACTTGTTTGTTATCGTGGCTCTAAAAACCCTATTTTTAAGGATTTCAGAGCTATCTGAACGCATAAATTGGTCACCTACAATGGGACATTTTTGGCAGGATGATGATGAGAACTGGTGGCTTAAAATATTTGGTAAAAGCCGTAAGATACGTGATATCACTGTTCCTTTAGATTTTTTACCTTTCATAGAGCGTTACCGCACATCCCGTGGTTTGATAG
>JBNMNO010000172.1:0-4626 GCA_051275695.1 Mariniflexile sp. | reverse complement strand
CACGTAAACGCTTCAAAAAATGATGTTTTAATAACAGTTGGTACTGGAATGACGGGTGCTATTAATAAATTTCAACGCATTTTAGGTTTAAAGGTTTCAGAAAATTTAAAAGATCATACGCAAATACCCGAAGCATTAAAACCCATTATATTTGTTTCTCATATGGAGCATCACTCTAACCAAACTTCTTGGTTAGAAACCATTGCTAAAGTAGAGGTTATTCCCTGCGATAGTGAAGGGTTAATTTGTTTGGAAAGTTTTAAAAAATTATTGGAGCACTATACGAATCACCCCATAAAAATAGCAGCCATTACAGGGTGTTCTAACGTTACGGGTATTAGAACAGACTATCACCAAATAGCTAGAATTATTCACCAGAATAATGGCTTATGTTTTGTGGATTTTGCTTGTTCCGCGCCTTATGTAGCTATAGATATGCATCCGGAAAATGAAGATGATTATTTAGACGCCATCACATTTTCTCCTCATAAGTTTTTAGGTGGTCCAGGCTCGTCAGGTGTGCTTATTTTTAATAAGAAACTTTATAAAAATGTAGTACCAGATAATCCTGGTGGTGGAACCGTATCCTATACAAATCCCTGGGGGAATCATGATTATATAGATGATATTGAAACCAGAGAAGATGGTGGTACACCTGGTTTTATCCAAGCTATTAAAATTGCGCTTTCTATTAGGTTAAAAGAGCAAATGGGTGTTGATAATATTCTTAAAAGGGAACATGAGTTGAATGCCAAAATTTTTAAAAGCCTTTCTAAAATTGATAAACTCCATATACTTGCAAAAAACCAAACAAACCGTTTAGGTGTGTTTTCATTTTATATAGAAGATGCTCATTATAATTTAATTGTTAAATTGTTGAATGATCGTTTTGGAATTCAAACACGTGGAGGATGTTCTTGCGCGGGTACATACGGTCACTTTTTATTAAATGTAAATCAATCGACATCCAAAGCTATTGAGCTAAAAATATTAGAAGGCTGTTTGGTAGAACGTCCAGGTTGGATACGTATGTCTATCCATCCCACCATGACGGATAAAGACATAGATTTTATTTGTGAAGCTATAGAATCCGTATCAAAAAACTTTAAGGAGTGGCAACTGGATTATAAATATAATGCTATAAAAAATGAGTTTGAACACATGAGTAATCTTAATATGGAAAAAGAAATTACTCAGGACTGGTTCAATTTGTAATTTCTATTGAAAACAGAAAACAAGTTTTTATGTTTCTTTTTGGTCTTTTTTATAAATTTTAAACTAAAATTTATCGTTGCATAAAGTTGCTTTATAAATAGTTAAGTTACTTTCAGTTTTATATAAAAAGCGAATCCTATTTCTTTAGCTTTTTTTATTCTAATCTAATGTAGTTTTCAGCAAGTACAGGTGCACCCAGACTATCTTTTTCAATTTGAGTAAATTTATTATCTTCTAAAATAATATAAAAAACAAACGCTCTTTTTTCTTTTAGAACAGTATTCATCGACTTAGATCCGTAATCTAAAACCTCAGTCAAAACATTATCTTTTAGGGTGTAATCTCCACATCCAAACCAGTCTATGGTATCATAAATTCGCGTTCTACTCCACATAATTTTAGATTTGGAATACATTTTTATTTGCTTATTGGTTGCCGAAGTATTAATAGTGTCAAATGTGCCATCTTCATTAAAATTTAAATAGCTAACCAATTGCCACGCACCTTCTAAAGAATGGGCTGTTTTTCCCGATTCATTGTCACTTATCTCAGAATTTTGGTCGGAGTTATTTTTACAAGAAAAACAAATTAAAATACAGAATATAATTAGTGGTTTCATAATCAATAAATAAGTTTAGTGGTTGAACCAATTTACAAAAAAAGAATTATATAAAATGTTTTAATAATGAGTTATTATAGTATGATAATATCTTTTGATGATTTTAGTGTAAGTTTTATATCAAAAATTCTACTTTTGTTAATATTATATTTAATTTAAGTTATGTCTGATACAATAGAAAAAGTAAAATGTTTAATTATAGGTTCTGGACCTGCGGGTTACACTGCCGCAATTTATGCAGCAAGAGCTGCCATGCATCCTGTTTTATACCAAGGAACACAACCAGGAGGACAATTAACAACAACTAATGAAGTTGAAAATTTCCCCGGGTATCCTGATGGTATTACAGGACCAGAAATGATGATTGAGTTACAAAAACAAGCAGAACGTTTTGAAACGGATGTTCGTGATGGTTGGATTACAAAAGTTGATTTTTCGGGTGATGTTCATAAAGTCTGGGTAAACGATGTTAAAGAGATTCATTGTGATACGGTAATTATATCAACCGGAGCTTCTGCTAAATATTTAGGATTAGAATCAGAACAAAAATATTTAAAGCTAGGAGGAGGAGTATCCGCTTGTGCTGTTTGTGATGGTTTCTTTTACAGAAATCAAGAAGTTGTAATTGTAGGGGCTGGTGATTCTGCTTGTGAAGAGGCTCACTACCTTTCAAAACTATGTAAAAAAGTAACTATGTTGGTAAGACGCGATGAGTTTAGAGCATCAAAAATTATGGCCAATAGAGTTAAAAACACTGCTAATATAGAAATATTGTTTAACACAGAAACCGATGAGGTTTTAGGTGATGGACAGGTTGTAACTGGTGTGCGAGGAAAAAATAATGTGTCTGGGAAATTAATAGAAATTCCCGCAACTGGATTTTTTGTGGCTATTGGGCATAAACCAAATACTGATATTTTTAAAGGCTTTTTAAAATTAGATAAAACAGGTTATATTATAAATGTTCCTGGAACATCTAAAACGAATATTGAAGGCGTTTTTGTTTCAGGGGATGCTGCAGATCATGTTTACAGACAAGCTGTGACGGCTGCTGGAACAGGATGTATGGCAGCTCTTGATGCTGAACGTTATTTGGCAGCTAAAGATTCTACATTTGAAGTATCTACTCCTAGTTATAATTAAAGTATTGTATTGTAATAAAAGCCGAAGTCAGTGCTTCGGCTTTTTCTTTTTATTATCAATTATTCTCTTTTGAGTTTTAGTAAAATGTCTTTTCTTTGAAAATATATTTTAAAACGGGATGTGGCGCAGTCCGGTAGCGTACACGGCTGGGGGCCGTGTGGTCGCAGGTTCAAATCCTGTCATCCCGACAATTAGGGTATCAATGGATATCAAAAAATAGCTAAAAAATTTAAAATCAATGATTTACATTTTTTTTTGATTTCATTTGATTCGCTTTAAAATCAATTGGCAGGTTACCTATTCGGTTATCCGTTTTGATAAATAAAGTAACTTCTTTATAATAATCTCTCTATAAAATTATTGGTAATCTTGCAACCTTGCCAAAATAAAAACCATTTATTTTAAGAAAGATGGGTTTTATTGAAAACAGTATGGTTTTTGTTTTAAATTTATAATTAGTTTTAGCATAATTGAATCCTTCAAACTACAGAAAAACACACAAATTATTGAAAGAAATAAACTCGTTTAGTAGAGAAACATTACTTAGTCAAATACAAAAGGAATCTAATTGGGATGTTATTGTTATTGGAGGAGGAGCAACAGGTTTGGGTGTTGCATTAGATAGTGCCACGAGAGGATTTAAGACACTTTTGTTAGAACAGGTTGATTTTGCTAAAGGAACTTCTAGTCGTAGCACTAAACTGATTCATGGGGGCGTTCGATATTTGGCTCAAGGTAATATAGATTTGGTAAAAGAAGCCTTATATGAAAGAGGTTTGTTGTTAAAAAACGCTTCACATTTAGTTAGTAATCAGCGTTTCATTATTCCAAATTACAAGTGGTGGAACCATTTGAGATATACCATCGGACTTAAAATTTACGACCTATTATCAGGAAAATTAAGTTTGGGAAAATCTACTCATATCAATAAAAAAGAAACGCTTTCAAGGTTAAGTACTATTAAAAAGGAGCACCTTATAGGAGGAGTAGTTTATCATGACGGACAATTTGATGATGCCAGATTAGCTGTAAATATTTCACAATCTTGTATAGAACATGGTGCTACTGTTTTAAACCATTTTAAAGTCAAACAGTTACTTAAAAATGATAATGGCTTAGTAAATGGGGTTGTTGCAGAAGACATGGAATCAAATAGTAGTTATTCTTTAAATGCTAAAGTTGTAATTAATGCTACGGGTGTTTTTGCTGATAATATTCTGCAAATGGATGTTAAAGAGGCTAGAAATATTGTGCGCCCAAGTCAAGGAATTCATTTAGTTTTAGATAAATCTTTTTTGCCTGGAGAAGATGCTATTTTGATTCCAAAAACAGAAGATGGCAGGGTTTTGTTTTTGGTGCCGTGGCATAATAAAGTGCTTGTTGGCACTACAGATACTTTGTTGGATAGTCATAGTTTAGAGCCTAAAGCTTTAAAAGAGGAGGTGGATTTTATTATTTCTACGGTGAACAGATATTTAAATAAAACAGTTATTAAAGAAGACGTATTGAGCATTTTTGCTGGTTTAAGACCCTTGGCTATATCAAAAAATAATTCAGAAAAAACAAAGGAGATTTCTAGAAGTCATAAAATTATTGTTTCTAAATCTGGATTAATTACCATTACCGGTGGTAAATGGACCACTTACAGA
>JBNMNO010000171.1:0-4691 GCA_051275695.1 Mariniflexile sp. | reverse complement strand
TAAAAACTTTAAATAATGCTGTAAACTATCTAAAACACTCATTTTCTGAATGGTGTCTCCTTCCCATCTAAACAATTCTGTGTTACGCTTTACTGAAAGTGAATCATGAATTTGAGCATCTGACAACCCTTCTTTTTTAAACAATTTATATTGTGGCAGCGCTTTAAAAGAGGGCTCTATTAATTTTTTATTAGTACGCCAGGGTGCTTGGTTCCCATACGATGTTTCAAAATCATTTTGTAAAACGGTAAGATGCTCTTTCATGGCTGTTTCAGCCAATTGTTGCATACCTGTATCTAGGGTGGTATAAACTATGAGTCCGTCCCGATATAAATCATAAGGCTGACCATTAGGCTTTTTTATAGTGTCTAATAAAGCTGACAGCTCCTTTTTTACCTGTTCTCTAAAATAAGGTGCAACACCTACATCATGGTTAAACGATTTATAGTCTAATCCCAAGGTTGTATTAGCATAAAAATTGGCGGAATCTTGAGGCATGTCACCATATTTCACTATTTGATTGAGTACCACATTGCGTCGTTCTAAACTTCTTTCTGGATACAATCTTGGGTTGTAATAATTGTTAGCTTTTAAGGTGCCTACCAAGGTTGCTGCTTCTGCTTTGGTAAGTTGCAATGCAGGTTTGTTAAAAAATTTACGCGCAGCACTTTCAATACCATAAGTGTTATCGGAAAAAGGAACCGTGTTAAGATACATGGTAAGAATCTCTTCTTTTGAATAAATAGCCTCCATCCGTTTTGCAATAATAGATTCTCTGAATTTATTAATGACCATGCTAAATAACCTGTAATTATTTCTGCCATATAAATTCTTTGCCAGTTGCAAAGTAATGGTACTTCCTCCACCTGCAGACTTGTCTCGAAGTATGATACTTTTTACAAATACTCGTAACAGACTAACATTGTCAATGCCATCATGTTCAAAAAAGCGCACATCTTCGGTAGCGACTAAAGCATCAATAAGGTGTTTTGGGAATTCATTATAGTGTAAAGGCTGCCTATCAAAAATATAATACTTCCCTATTAATTGCCCTTCTTTATCTAGAACCTGGGTCGCTTCTTCTTGTTTTATGGAACTTAGCTCTTTTGTGGTTGGAACTTTTCCAAAAACCCCTAAATAAATACTAATATAAAGCGCTACAAAGAAAATTAAAATTGAAGTAAAAGCAATTAATCCCCATTTTAGCCATTTCTTTTTCAGTATGCTTTTAATAAGCTCCATATTTGGCACTGTCTAATTCATTTCTTCGTAATCGGGGTACAAGAACTTATTATACGGGAAACGAGTGATGTGAATTTCGCGAACCTCATCATAAACACGCTTTTTAAAATCTTCTAAATTCTCTTTATTGATGGCCGAAATAAACAATGCATTATCTTTCCCAACCTTACCCATCCAGGTACTTTTCCATTCGTCTAAAGAATAATGCATAGAAGTTCGTACTGTTTCTAAATCATCATTATCTAAAGGCTCTGCTTTATAAGCATCAATCTTATTAAACACCATAATAGTTGGTTTGTCCGAACTTTTTATTTCACCCAAAATCTTATTTACAGATTCTATATGATCCTCAAAATTGGGATGTGAAATATCAACCACGTGTAAAAGCAAATCGGCTTCTCGAACCTCATCAAGTGTACTTTTAAAACTGTCTACCAATTGGGTTGGTAGCTTTCGTATAAACCCAACGGTATCACTTAATAAAAAGGGCAGGTTTTGAATTACCACCTTTCTAACAGTTGTGTCTAAGGTAGCAAACAACTTGTTTTCGGCAAAAACATCACTCTTGCTTATTACATTCATTAAGGTAGATTTACCCACATTGGTATATCCAACTAAAGCAACACGTACCATAGCACCACGGTTACCGCGTTGTACAGACATTTGTCGGTCAATCGTTTTTATTTTTTCTTTAAGCAAAGCTATTTTATCGCGAACAATACGTCTATCTGTTTCAATTTCGGTTTCCCCAGGACCACGCATCCCTATACCTCCTTTTTGACGCTCAAGATGTGTCCACATACCTCTTAATCGCGGTAATAGATATTCGCATTGTGCCAATTCTACCTGGGTTCTTGCATAACTTGTTTGGGCGCGTTGGGCAAAAATATCGAGTATTAAATTCGTTCTATCTAATACTTTACAATTTAATATTTTACTAATGTTACGTTCTTGAGACGACGATAATTCGTCATCAAAAATGGCAGTTCCAATCTCGTTTTCTTCAATATATTTACGCACCTCTTCCATTTTACCAGTTCCTAAAAATGTTTTAGGATTTGGCATTTCCATTTTTTGCGTGAATCGTTTTGTAACGTCTCCCCCGGCGGTAAAGGTTAAAAACTCTAGCTCATCTAAATACTCTTTAGATTTAACTTCATCTTGATTTTTAGTAATTACGCCTATTAAAATGGCTCTTTCTAAAGTAACATCTTTCTTTTCTAACATAAAAAAAATTAATATGCAAAGTTACGTAATTGCAACCATTTTAATTTTTATATTTTTAGTCATAATTTTGATTTATGACCGATTCTTCTGAGAATATTTTAGTGCGTCACGATTTACAAACGATAGCATTTTACAATCTTGAAAATTTATTTGATATATATAGAGATTCGCGCACCAACGACAACGATTTCTTACCTACTTCAGTTAAAAAATGGACGCCTAAACGCTATGAAAATAAACTTAGTAAGTTAGGTTTTGCTATTTCTAATATTGGAAGAAACGAAACGGGTAAACATCCTGCTTTAGTCGGGCTAGCAGAAGTTGAAAATGCGAAAGCCATTGAAGATTTAATTGCATCCATCCCATTAGAAGCTTGCAATTACAGTTACGTGCATTACGATTCTTTAGATGAGCGAGGTATTGATGTGGCGCTATTGTATGACACGACTGCTTTTGAAGTGACACATTCTGAAACCTTCACAATTCAGTTACAGAATGAAAGAGGCGAACCCGATTATACTCGAGATATTCTTTTGGTTTCCGGTTTACTTGATGGTGAATTTATTCATGTGCTTGTAAACCATTGGTCGTCCAGACGTGAAGGCGAAAAGGAAACAGAGCCTAAACGCATCGCCTCGTCAGATAAGGTTGGAGCGGTTATAACATCATTAAGGCATGAAAATCCTGATGCAAAAATTATTGTAATTGGCGATTTTAATGACGACCCCTCCAATTTAAGCATAAAACAATTGACAGAAAATTATAATTTATTTAACCCCATGGAAACCATACGCTCTTATAATAGAGGTACCACCTACCATAATAGACAATGGAATTTATTTGACCAAATATTAATTTCTACCAATTTTTTTGAAAGCACCACTGACCAATTTGAATACTTTTCTGCTAATATTTTTGATGAAGATTTTTTGAAATTTTTTAGTGGAAAGTTTAAAGGGTCTCCGTTTAGGACCTATATAGGAAAAACATATCAAGGTGGTTATAGCGACCACTTCCCGGTATATGCAATTTTTAAGAAGTAATGATTACATGATTGCGGAGGAGGCACCGCTTTAGTAATCTGCCAATTAGTATAAGACTGCCACGTTTTACGAAAAAACAAAACTCGTAGTGATGACTTAAAACGGTATGACGTTTTATGCCGCCTGATAAAGAACAACTGATAAGCCTAAAATAATAATTGGCAAAAGCAAAAGTAACCATATGTTATAAAGCTGGTTTGTTCTTTTATTCATTTTAGCATTTATCATCATGCGCCTTTTTCCTGTGTATTGCAGCCAATTTTTAAAAAATATAAATCCTGAAATCAAAATAAATAAAGTCCACGCTTTTTCTTTAGACATGGCACTCATATTCATTTGATTAAAAAATTTAGCAAAGAAAACTCCTAAAAGCAATAACAAGGCACATTGTAACACAGACAGATAAATCATAGCAATGCTATTAGATTTTTGCTTGTATTTGGGTTTAAAAAAGGAGAATATATTATAGAATAGAATATCGAATGTGTTCATATTTGGGTGTTTTTAGTCGGTTCTATGTTGCCAACAGTGTTTTGTTTTTTCAATTTACTATCTACTTTCCACTGAGCAGTGTCTCGATTATTCCGACTGCTAATTCTGCCCAAATGAGCAGAAGCAGAACCAAAAGAGCTACGCAGACAGCGACTCGGTACTTGATTTTTTTTATCTTCCTTATTGCAAGCTCACACAATAGACCAGTTCCGAGCAATAGACCTCCGGCGACTACAAAATCGATTAGAGTCCAATTTACTTCATCTGTGATTTGCATCGCTATTATTGGTATGAGCAATAACATCGCTGTAATGAGCAGGATTATAATAAGTCTTTTGTTCTGCATAAATTCAAATGTTCCTATTGGTCTTAAATTGCTGGATATTTATGTGTGGATAAATATACTTCATATCACCTAAATATTTTGGGATAATAGGAATTAATAGTACTTTTTTAAAATTAAAATTAAAAATACTAAGGCGTATAATCAATACTCACTTCATCCAATTCATAAACCCCATCAAACGCTTCTTGTCCGCTACCTGTATATTTAAATGCTATATGTATAGTTCCTGTAGCACAAGATAAATCGACATTTCCTGAGTTAAACCAGGGCACAAACGAATCGGAATCTTTTACCACATAAGCCGCAGACAAATCACCCCATGTAGCTGATGTAATGTTTGC
>JBNMNO010000170.1:0-4833 GCA_051275695.1 Mariniflexile sp. | reverse complement strand
CCATAGAGTATACGATAGGTTGTGTTTCGGGTAGCTGGAGTACTCATATCCCAATACCGAGAATCGAGTTTCACTTTTTTTCTAACCCGGTTATAAAAACCAATATACCATGCTGTTTTATTTTTTTGAGCAGCAATATATGGCGCAATTTGATAAAATTTAGTTTCAATAAATTGAAAAACGCTGTCTTCTGGACTATGAACTGTGTCTTCAAAAGTCACTAATGCGCTTTCCACATCGTCCGTCATTTTAATCACTATAGAGTCCAATGTTTCAGAAGGGATGTCTTTAGCTTTTTGAAAAGTAATTTCCAATTGTTCCCAAAGTTCATCCTGATTCCAAATAAATGGTGTCTTAGAGGCTTTTTCGGGTTTATCTTGAAAATTTGGTGCCGGAATTAATAACAAGAAATACACGCCAACGATTAGTAATAAAATTTTTAAAAATGTCTTCATATTGTTCCTTATCTATGGGAATCGGGCTATATTAGTGTTAAATATAGTCCATTAACTTTCAAACGAAGTGTTTATTTTTAAAAACCTAAAAATCTGGAATCTTCTAAAAATGTTTGAATTGAAAATATGAAAATATGAAATGGCTCCATAGTTCAAGGGATAGAACAAAAGTTTCCTAAACTTTAGATCCAAGTTCGAATCTTGGTGGAGTCACTTTTTTCACCCTTTTAAAACACATGTCATTTATATTAGTAACTTAGCATTGAGGGAGTTGAAAAAGCATTTGCGCTTTTTTTATAAAGTAGTTAAATAAATAAAGTGTTTTATTTGGCCGTAGTCCCTTCATATTTAAATTGATTTTTTAAATAAATGAAAAAAAGCACTATCAAAAAACTATTATTAGGACTTCTTATAATTGTACTTAGCACAACAGTATTTACCTATTTTAAAATTAAATCTAACAGTGAAGATAGAGACCTTAAATGTTTTGATAGTTTGCAAGTTAAATTAGAGAACGGAGTACCTCCTGATTCAATATTTCAGGAGGATTTTGATAATCTTCAAATGTTAGTAGAGTATAGTTTAGTAGCAAGGACTACCATGCTTGAAGTATCTAACAGATTAAGGTTAAATAAAGATTTGCCATTAACTAGCAGAGACTTATTAATTCTTAAAAAAGGTACTGAGGATTATCTTAGTATCAGGGAGGATTTATATGCTATTGCAAATGCTTATGAATGTGGTATTGATGTTGAAAAATCTACCCTTGCAAGATATAATATAGATAGTAAATTACAATTAAAGGGCTTAATGCTTTCTTTAAGTGCCGCACTAACATTATATGATAATTATTTTTTAGGAATAGTCTTGTTTGAACAAGATGAAAGACTTAGAAAGATTGTGAATGACCCAGATATGGGTTTTGGACTTATTGAAAACAAACTTAGTGAAATGACATTAAACGCAAATTCTATTGAAACACGGCATAGGATAAGACGCGTTATTACATTTTATGAAGAAGCTAGAGCGTCATTAAACTCAGTTCATGAGGATTCAGATTTATCTTATTTAAGCCTGTTAATAGAATCTAGTCCGTCTTACAATTACATTAAAAAAATAAGAATAAAAGAGGTGGCTTCCAAAAAGTTTGTTGCTTTTGAAAGAATTACTAGTGATATGGTTTCTGAATCAAGCGATGAGGGTTTTGATATGCTTAGTGGTTTATTTGGAAACACTATGGGATTATTTGAATCTAGAAAAGGAAAGCTTTACGGAGATGTTCAAGCTAAAGAAAATATTATGTCTATGCTTCAACCATTAGATATTTTGCTAGAAAAAACACCTTTTAGGCTAACAGATAAATTTATTCCAGGACATTTTGGGCATGTTGCAATTTGGACGGGGAATAAGGCAGAACTTATAGATTTAGGCCTTTGGGGCAACCCATATATAAAGAAATATGCGAATGATATTAGCTCTGATTTAAATGCGGAATCAAAAAATGAACATCAAATTATTGAAGCTTTACGTTCAGGAGTTAAGTTAAGTACTTTAGATGAATTTATGAATATTGATGATTTTGCTATTTTAAGACCAATTTTTAACGAGCCACAAAAAGAAGAATTAATAACGGAAGCACTTGAAATGGCCTTCAGGCAATTAGGGAAAAAGTACGATTTCAATTTTGATGTAAATACAACTGATAAAATTGTTTGCTCAGAGTTGGCATATGTCTCTTTTCCAAGTATAGATTGGCCTACTGAAAAGACGCTTGGTAGGTATAATATTAGTCCGGATAATGTAGCAAAATTAGCATGGAATAAGCTCCCGTTAGAACTGGTTTTATTTTATCACGATGGGCAATTAGTTAGCGAAAAGGAACAGCTGCCTTTAATGAAAAAGTTAATGCAAGATTAGAATAAAAGGTTTATAAACTCTCTAACTTAAATTTTTTAATTTGAATGAATAGCTGATTTAGCAGCTTCAACAGAGTTTTTAGAATTTCCAATAAATATAGTATCATCAACTATAATTACGGGTCTACTTAAAAACGTATAATGCTCTAATATATAATGTTTATAATCGCGCTCCTCCAGTTTTTGATTTTTTAAACCCCTTTCCTTGTAAAGTTTAGAACGTTTGCTAAAAAGGGCTTCGTAGCTGCCAGCTAGTTCTTTCATGTGTTCCAGTTGCTTCGCGGTAATTTCTTCTGTTTTAATATCCTGTAAAACATATTCAGAAGAAAGATTTAATTCTTTTAAAATCCTTATGCATGTGCTACATGTTTTTAAATAGTAAACCTTTTTCATAGTATGACATTAATTTTTTGTTTCCTTGAATCGCAATAGCTACCCGAAGGAAATCTAAATAATTTCTGATGCAAAATAAGATGAATTATGTATCTAAACCTTTATATTTATCAAAAAATTATTTATATGCATTTTTCAATAGAAGTACAAGCTAATATAAGGAGATTTTTTAAGAAGTTTTTAGAGAATACCTCTTTAGAAGATTTAAATAAAATACCCCAAGGATTTAATAATAACATTATTTGGAATATTGGTCATATCGTAGTTACTCAGCAATTATTAGCGTATAAATTATCGGGTTTACCCATGCTAGTAAGTGATGAGCTTGTTGGTAAATATAAAAAAGATTCTAAACCCGAAGGTTCCAGAACCCAGGAAGAAGTTAACGACATTAAAGAGTTGCTATTTACTACTCTTGAAAAAACCAAAGAAGATTACAATAATAAAATCTTTATTAATTTTAACGAATATACCGTTTCTACTACAGGAAACACCTTGACCAATATTGATGATGCGTTACAGTTTATATTGTTTCATGAAGGGATGCATTTGGGCTATATTATGGCACTGTCAAGAGCCCTCAAAAGTTAAATAAGAACTTACTTCATTCATAGGAATAGTAAATTCTATTATTCCTGTTGAATAAGGGGCAATTTCATAGGTGTTATAAAGTAAAACAATACCTTCTTCATTATAACCAATATTAGCTGGTAATTGAAAATTATCAGAGTCAAATAGAATGTCTTCCTCTTTTATAGTAGCTTCAAAATACGGTTTTGCTGCTTCTTTAAAAGCTGCCTCATTTTTAATTAAATTTTTATTAAGAAGGCGTTTTCCGGTAACCGCATCAAAATTCAAAAAAGAAATAGTTGTGTTGCCATGTGCACCACCGGTATTTACATAAGAGGTAATTGCAATACTTATAATTTTAGGAGATTGAAACATGACCTCGCCATCAATTTGGGCTTCCCATACTAGTACGCTATTTGGGAAATCTGCATTAAAAGCATTGTATTCTTCGTTAAAAGCATCAATACTTTCCTCAATGGTCTTCGTTGTTATAGTATTGCTTTCGCCAATTTGTAAAGCGGCAATAATGCTGTAACTTATTTCAGTATTAATTTCATTTGAAACTAAATTATTATCAATAGCATTTGGAATGTTTATTTCAACTAACTTGTTGGTGCTAGTGGTGATTTTCGTTTCTGTAAATGTTGTTTTTAATTCTTCATTACACGTGAAATTAAAAAAAACTAAACATAGAATAGCAATGTGTTTATAAGATTGCATGTGAAATTTATTAACCTTTTTTAAAGGTAATTATTGCATTTGAAAACACCGAATAAAAAGAAGTATTTGTGTTAATTTATTTTAGTTTAAATAATAAATATAACCAACATTAAGCCAAAGGAGCCAATCATTTTTTCTATCATAATCTCTCCAGTTGTGGTCTAATCCATCTATCCGGTCACTAAAAAAGTATTGCCATCTTAAATCAAGCATTAAATCTGATAGTTTGTCAAGCTTATATCTAAAACCAACACTAGCTACTGTAGACCATGTGCTTCCTCCATCTATATTTATGGGATAAGCATCACCACCAACAGGAAAATTATCAAACCAATACGAATAGATATTAGATCGATTAAAAACATCACCGTATGCAGCAGGGTCAGGATTTGCAAAATCGGTACTAGCCTTTGGGTTAAACGACGTGTAATGAACTCCTAAACTAACAAAAGGGGCAATTCTATAACCAAACGATTGAAAAGATCTAATGCTTAGAGGGAAATATTCTAATTGTGTTCCTATGTCGAAATTTTCAGCTACACCGTGGTGCCCTCGCAATTGGTCAGCTTGTAAACTTACTTTGTCCGGCTCAACCCAAAAACCATGATGTTCTAGGTTGGTTTTATTCCATGAAATTTCATTTCTTAATTTAAAATGGTCGTTAAAATAGGTATCGGTCGTATAACAATTACAGTCTGCACGGTAAGCAAAGTTAATATAATGAATAATCCCTATTCCAATTCCTGAATTCCCAAAGTTGGTTTCAATTTCATTTCGAC
>JBNMNO010000169.1:0-4900 GCA_051275695.1 Mariniflexile sp. | reverse complement strand
GAAATATCGCCAGTTTCTTTCCAATACATATAGGCTAATGACGATTTAGTTCCTGCCCCGTCTGCATGCATGATCAGGCAATAGTCTTCGTCTTGGGTTAAATAATCTGGTACTATTTTGCAAAATGCTTGAGGAAACAATCCTTTGTCAATATTTTTTATAGCGTTATGCACGTCTTCTTTTCCTGCTGAAACTCCGCGTTGTGCATATCGTTTACTAGTATCTGAACTCATGTGGTGTAGTTGTATAGGTTGTTTTTAGGCAACTATGTTGTGTGGCAAAGATAAATATTTTTTTTGGCTTTTGCCTTGGGGTTTTAGGTGTTTAGTTAAATTCATAAAAACTCTTTATAATATCATTTTATTTTAGTAAATTTATTATAACCAATTAAATATCAGTATTTTAATTAAACAAACGAAAGGGTCAAAGCCATAAGTTACGGTGAATAAATTTTATATCTCAATTAGCCTTTTTAGCTAAAGTCGATAAGAAAAACCGATTTACCTACATAACTAATTTTATTCTTGTAATTAGTAATAAAAAAGTGGAAACCAGCTACCACTAAAAAAAACGGGGCCTTACCGAAAAGCCATATGAGTAGGAAATTAAAAACAAGACATTATGCCAAAATATGTAATTGAAAGAGAAATGCCAGGTGCAGCACAACTAACTACTAATCAGTTAAAAGACATTGCACAAAATTCAATGGGCGCACTTAGTAAACTTGGAGCGCAAGTTCAATGGGTAGACAGTCAAGTTACTGACAATAAAATCTACTGCACATACATCGCTCCCAGCGAGCACTTGATCCGCGAACATGCTAAATTAGGTGGGTTTCCAGCTAATTCTATACGTCAAGTATTTGCGACCATTGATCCTACGACAGCGGAATAAAAATGTTTTAGTAAACCCCACCTTCTTAATTTAAGAAACTTAAAATATACACCAAGAAAAAAAATAGTTTGAAAAATCTATGTTTGAAATTTAATAGCAAAGCGCCCAAATCGAAAAACCAAATTAGATTCTTTAACATTGAAACAACTGATATGAAAAATGCAATTAATTGGTTGGAAATTCCGATGCAAAACTTAAACAGAGCACAAAATTTTACGAAACAATTTTAGGAGCAAAAATGAGCCCAACGGAAGCACTGGGCATGAAATCAGCTTTCTTCCCGGCGGATATGAAACAAGGAATTGGAGGTAGTATAGTAGAAAGTAAAGACTACCAACCGTCTGACAAAGTTACAATAGTGTATCTTAATGGAGGTGATGATTTGAGTATTCCACTTGCTAAGGCAGAAAAAGCAGGAGGAAAAATTATTTTGCCTAAAACGTCAATAGGGCCTAATGGCTTTATGGCCCAGTTTAGGGACACCGAAGGAAACAAAGTGGCATTTCATTCTATGAAATAATAAGCCCGAAACGGTACTTAAGAGAAAAAAACTCGCCTTTCTTTGATATAATAAAGACAAAATAAAATGCCTATCTGAATCAGATAGGCATTTATATAATAGAGCCTCTTTACTTCTATTCCCAATCTGGCATACTAGCGTTTGAGAATAGTACTGATCTCGCAGTAGTTTCGTTATCAACGGAGGGAACTAGTATTACAATATCTTTTACTGATAAACCATCATTAGATGTATTAACAAAAATCAATTTTGATTCGTTAGGAGAAAATCTGACATCTAAATCTAAAGTGCCTGCAGGCTTATCTAATCCAATATCTGTAGTTGTAGCGGTACTAAAAACATACTGATAAATTCTGGTATCCAGTTGTCTGTAATTCGCATTTTCATATCCTGATATATCTCTAGTAAAGATTAATTTACTTCCCGTTATTGAAAAATTTAACCCTCCTAAAGCTCCATCAACTCCGGACAAAACCTGATTTATTACTACCCCAGACGTATTAATTACCAATATTTCAGCATTATAACCGCTTGCGTTATTTATTTTTAAAGCTATTTTTGTACCGTCATTACTCCAGTCACATTCAGAAATAAATCTTCCGTCAGGAGTTTGATAAATTTTAGTCAAACCACTACCATCTCTATTTATTTTATATAGTTTATCAAAATAAGGATAGATAATCTGGCTTCCCGAAGTATTCCAAGAGAAATTTATATACTCTGAATTAAAGCCAGCAATAGGAACCGCATTTGTTACTTTAGAAACACCTGATCCATCCGGATTCATAGTGTAAATATGATTCTGTGACCCGCTTGATCTTATAAAAGCAATTTTTTTGGATTGCGTATTTTTTCTTGGCCTCCAACTATTTGTAGCTGAATTAGTGATTTCCAATTGATCCCCTGCTTCATTACCAGAGTAAATCACATTATTATCATTTTCTTTTTTAACAAATAAAAATCGAGCATTAGGAAAAGCTAAAGTTGTAAATGTCCTAACTTTACTTAATACTGGTGGATTAATACCATCAGAGGCCGACACTTGCCAATAATATTTTGTACTATAAGTCAATTCTGCTAAAGTATAATCCGTTTTAGAAATGTCAGAATACACAATAACATCATTACTACTATCTTTCCTTAATGTAATTTCATACTTTAAACTATCCTTGTCAGGGTCAGTAGCTGTCCATTCCACATTTAAATTCACAGCTTGGTTAATAGCATTGTCTGCAGGAGAAACTAAAGCTGGAGCCACAGGTGGTTTATTATTAGTTGTTGATAGTTTCAACTCAAAAACAATATTTGTAGTCTCACCAGCATTAACTGTTACCGCTTCAAATTTTGTCACGTAAGACTCTTTTTGTGCCTCAAACGAATAGTCCCCTGTTTTTACACTTGGAATACTAAACTTCCCTTCCTCATCTGTAAAAACAATACTAGAATTTGGGCTTGAAAACACTTTAACATTAGCAAGAGGTGTAAAGTCCAAAGAACTAACTACCATACCTTCAAGAGTACCATATTCCTCAGCTGCAGCTTTTTCTTCGCTACAAGAAGACAATATTATTAAAAAAAAGCAGCTAATTATAAGATATATATTTTTCATTATTATTTTTAAATTAAGATTTATTGAAACAGTTATTTTTTCGAAAGCTTTTATTTACACTTATTTTTTTAAAACATTACTTTTATTATCTAAAAAATAATATGTAAACCCTAAACCAAAACGGTAATAATAATCGTCCCGAACTCCTCTTTCTAAATTATCAATTTTATCAGTAAAGTTTAAGTTGTGCTCGCCATACAGTTTTATTCCTACTCTGTCTGAAACTAGGTATTCAAGCCCTACACCATATTGTACTTTTGTATGTAATTTATCAGATTGCTTACCAATACCAAGACCTCCTCCTGCAAAAACATAGGGGCTCAATTTATCTTTAGGCAATAAAATAAATTCAGCATTAGCATCTACTGTGGTGTACCATTTATCAAACTCGTCTTTATTGGCCAGGTTTATAGCATTTGCTGAAACACTCAAGTTAAAACTTGGTTTCAAAAAATATTTGAAAGCCCCTCGTCCCATTGGACGCAATAACGGGTTTAAATAATCACCATCCATCAAAGTAACTCCACTTGAAAATTCGACTGCAAATTTCGACCTTCTATCCTTTAATTCCCTGCCATAGATAGCTGTGGCATCTGCTTCAACATTTTCTTCTTTATATTTAACCATTATGGATTCGATAGCTTCCTTAGTTGCATCTGCTTCCCATATACCATCTTTAATCCCTTCCATGACAAGTGAAGCTACTGCTTTTTCTATCGCTTCAGTAACGGCCATTTGAATAGGCTCATTTACAGTATATCCTGTTTCGACTTCTAAAAGTCTTTTAAAGTTCACATATTTAAATAGACTTTGATCGATAGCTTGCGATAAGATCGTTTTAGAAATATAAACCGACTTAAGTATTTTTCCATTTGCAGTAGAAACCATACGAAGGTAAATAGTAACTCTGTCCTGTCTATACTTTACTGACCCGCCTGTTCCAAAATATCGAGCACCGAAACCACCTGTAATGATATTAGAGTCGTAAGAGACAATACCTCCTTCAAGCAATACTCCTGCGTACAATAAAGGTGTGATTTGAGGTGCCTTAGAATCAGAATTTGAGGTGTATTCTTGTCTAGTTGAACGAATAAGATTTCTTTCTTGAAGTAAGTTTCCTATATTCTCACGCTCTATAGGAATAAACCATTTTGAGTCTTCTAAAGCTTTTATTAAAATAGAAGTCGCTCCTTGAGTTACAGCAGTGCTAAATGTACTTCCGTTTTCGGCGGCTTTGTATTGCCCAGTTTGGTCTCTAAATTTATAGATTCCTACAACTATAGGCTCTTTTGCTTTGGGAAGCTCCTTTAAAAGAGAGGTCGCTGGTGTACTCTCTCCTAATACTGCTTTTTGAATACCTGTGGGTTGGTTATAAAAGGAACCACAGCTGATGAATAATAGAATAATTGGAAAAACTAAATAGTACTTGAATTGCATAATGTTAATTTGGAATAATAACTTGTGTTTGTTCACCTGTATTGGTATCTAAAATATCAACTGTCAATCCTCCTGAGGAAGGATATATTTCAACAGATAAACTACCAAAAATATAGCTCCCTTCCGAGAGCCCTTGTGAACCAAACTGCTGCGTATATAATGATCTTGAAATTTGGCTTAATAATTGCGAATTCAATTGATCAGCGAACTTTTCTAAATCAGTTTGTTTAGCTGATGCAGATGTAGGTTCCTTGAATTTATTTTGAGATTCAGCGGAACTAGCTAACCATTGATAATTAAATGTATCCCCGCCGAAAGCTGGATTTCGTGGTTTATAAACTAAATCTTGCGCATTTACTGACATTGCCAATAAAGCGATTGTTAAGGAGAATAAGAACTTTATTTTTTTCATAAATTAATATTGTGTGAAATATTCATTT
>JBNMNO010000168.1:0-4904 GCA_051275695.1 Mariniflexile sp. | reverse complement strand
ATCAGAGATTACTTTTACAGCAGATGCTTTAAATGTTCCTGCAAAATACAATGTGTATTTAGAGGACAGAGCTAATAATACGGTTACACGTTTAGATGAAGTGAATGCGGAATATAAAGTTTCTGTTAAAAGTGGAAGTACAAACGGTCGTTTTTATCTTCATGCTAGAACTTCTTCCGTTTTAAGCACAGATACAAATATCTTAAGCACTGTTAGTATGTATACTACAAGTAATTCTAATTTAAGAGTTCAAGGGCTTCAAGAAGGAAATGCATCAATCTCAATATTTAATATTTTAGGAAAACAAGTTTTTCAGACTTCGTTTGATGCTGCTTATTCTATAAACATTGCGCTACCAAATTTAGCGAAAGGATTTTACCTCCTACAATTACAAAATGCACAAGGTAAGTTGAATAAGAAAATAATATTAGAATAATTAACGCGGATTTAAAGACAACAAATGATGATAGAAGATATTAAAAATACGAAAGATACAGCTCAAGAGATTTCACGTAAATCCGCTTTAAAAAAAATAGGTAAGTACGGTAAATATGCAGCGCTAACAGCATTAGGAACCTATATGATATTAAATCCTCAAAAAGCACAGGCAATGAGTCCATCGGCTCCTGGGACTGGTTTTTAGTGAGGTATACCACTTTGTTTGATTGCTACATACAAGTATCTAAGAGTAAAGAGACATGCGCGAAACAGCAACTGCGAGGAATGGTTATAATAGAAGAATAGTGAGAAAGAGAATTTAAGAAACACCACCCCAATTGGGGTGGTGTTCTTTGCACTGGGATAATCTTTTTCATTGCACAAAAATAGTATTATGTTCAAAAATAAAGTCTTATTGTGTCTAGTAGTCAGTCTGGTGCCTTTTATGTTGTTTGCTCAAATCTCGTCATATGAGATGGTTAAACAAATGGGAAGAGGTATAAACTTAGGTAACGTTCTTAGTGCTCCTGTAGAAGGAAACTGGTCGCCTGAAGTAATGGCGCCATATTTTATTGATGTCGCTGCCGCTGGTTTTACCAATGTTCGAATTCCAATGGACTTTTTTGGGGCTCGAACTACAGGAGATACTTCTGGTTATTCTAGTGCCGCTGGAACTGCAGGAAATTATACTGGTACCTCTAATGATTATATAGTGTCCTCCTCCTATTTAGATAGAATAGAGCAGGTCATTGAATGGTCATTAAATCAAGGTCTTGTGACCATAATTGATTTTCATGGATCGAATTTAAAATCTGAGTTTATCTATACATTCGACATTGGGGAATCAGAATACACAGACCCAACTTCCGAAAAAAGAGTTGCAGATAATCAAAAATTTAGAGCTATCTGGACTCAGATAGCAGATCGTTTTAAAAATCATTCTAATAATTTATTGTTTGAAGTCATTAACGAGCCTTATTTTCATATGAGTGCGGAAGATATGAATACACTTAACACGGATGTCTTAGCAATTATAAGAGCTTCTGGAGAAATTAATGGTACTAGAAATGTGATTATTACAGGAGGAACAGAAACTTCACACGAAGCGCCTTTGCAAATTGACCCTTCAATTATGTTAGCCGATAGTTATGTAATAGCAACCTTTCATTATTACCAGCCATTTGATTTTACAAGTTCTAGTGCAGATGCAAGAAATGCTGAATCTTGGGGAACAGATGCAGAAAAAATTGAATTAACAGGTAGATTTGATGTAGTTGCTTCATGGGCTACAAATAACAATATACCTGTTTTTTTAGGTGAATTTAGTGCTGACAATACTGGCGGATATAAATACAGTACAGGAGATTTAAATACTATTTCAAATAATACTACTGGTTTTGCTGATGGAGGACCAGATAATGCCTCAAGAGTTGCATATCATAGATATGTTGCAGAGCAAGCTATCAATAGAGGATTTTCATTTGCAGCTTGGGATTCTGGGCCAAAGTCTAATAAAACAATCCATAAGAGAACAGATAATTCTGAAACGGAAAATTTTAATATTGATGACTTTTCAGTAATAAGTTATAATCCAAAAAATACAAATATAAGTACCATTGTAGATACCTCTATTTGGGTAGAAGATGTAAAGGATGCTTTATTAAATTCAGGAACATGGCCGCTATGTTATGGTCCTAGCACAGATCCTATTATTTTTAATCCTAATTTTGAGTGTGGGTATAGTTCTGGATGGAATTTAAAGGTAATTACAGGCTCAACTGCAAGTATATCAGATTCTGGCGCTACAGAAGCCTACAATGGAGATGCTGCGGCAAAAATAGTTGTTGAAACAGATTTGGGCTATAACAAAGTACTACTCGAAAATAATGTATTTACTAAGGATTTAAATGGAAAAAATATTGCGGTAAGATGTTTTGCAAAATCTGACGCTGCTACTAGTTTTAGATTTCAAATTAAGACTATTTATACAAGTGGTACCACCAGTTATTTTACATCACCAGTTTTAAGCCTTCAAGAAGTATATAGTGCTTATGAATATAATTTTGACTTATTGGAACCAACCACCTCAATACAAGTAAAAATTTTATGTGGAAAGCAATCAGGTGCCTATTATTTTGATGATTTCGAAACAACAATTACAGACAGTGAAAGTTTGTCAATAGCAGATAACGAATTGGATACTAAGATGGTCTTATATCCGAATCCAAGTAAAGGTTTCTTGAATGTTAAGCTATCTTCTTCAGATGAAAAGATAAAAAATATAAGAATAATTGATATAAATGGTAAAATTATTACTGAATATACGCCTGAGTATACTAATCGTATAAAATTAAATACAAATAATTTGGAGAATGGTATCTATTTAATACAAATTACAACAAGTGAAAATATAGTTTTAGGTTACAAAAAGATTGTTGTCTCGAGATACTAGTAAACGGTGTTTTTGTAAAGAGTTAATAAACCTAGGTATTTACTTATCTTTGATTAAAGCATAATTATATAATTTGAGCGCGCATCATGTCTAATTTATTTAAACAAATTATTTTTGTAATCAGCTTATATAGCTGTCTTTCTCTGCACGCTCAATCACAATTAAACGAAATATCTGAAACTGAAGGCCTTTCACAAAATACTATAAAAAGTATTATTCAAGATAGTAATGGTTTTATTTGGGTAGGAACTTACAACGGAATTAATAAATATGATGGCTATTCTATGGTCCATTATAATTTTTCAAATGATGTTAATAGTCTTAGTAGTAATATTATCATCAGTCTTTTTGAGGATAAAGATGGCTATATATGGGCAGGGACTACAGATGCTGGATTAAATAGAATTGACCCGAGCACAGGGAAAATAGAGGTGTATTTTGACAATCCAAATGCGCCTGATTATGTAAGTGAAATAGATCATATTTATCAATCATCTTCTGGAGTTCTTTTTATCAAAACCCCGAACGGTTTTAAATTTTTTAAAGTTGCTATTGATGGGAGTTTAGTCTTTGAAAAAGTAATGAATGTCGCAAACAACTTTAGTCTTCTTGCTAAAAATATTGTTCCTGCACTCAACGGTAAGCATTGGTTTTTTACTCCTAAAAGAAAAATAAAACTGCATCAAGTAGCGATAAATGAAATCACAAATGTGCCAGATATTAAAGTGCAAAGCACAGACATTAAAGCATTTGAATTTGACTCGAGTTATCCTGTAAATTTTATTGAATACCCAAAAAATACAATTTGGGTGATAAGTAATAGACTTCAACTCCTTAAAATTAAACTAAACAATCAGCTTCAGGTTATTGATAGAGAATTAATACCCCTTTCAGATAATAGTTTAGGGTTTTCCGATAAAAATTTCAAAAAATTAGCGATCGCAGTTGATCAAAAACAGCATATTTGGGTTGCTGGGAATGGCATATTACTAAATTACGATACTCAGACAGGTGAAAAACTAAATTTAAACTCAAGTCATAGAAAAGAGATTGCTATTCAACAAGCACAACAATTAATGATTGATAACACCAATATTTTATGGTTGGGAACCCTAAACCATGGATTGTATAAAATGGATTTAGAAAACAATACATTTTTGAATTCGAACGAATTTTTAAACAATTCTGAAAAGCAATCTCCCGTTTTTCATGAGTATCCCATTCTTACAATGTGCGAAGACTCTAAAGGTGATATCTGGTTGGGTACTCAAGGTAGAGGTGGTTTAGCAATACTAAAGGGTAAGGAAATTGAAAGGAGTTTCTTAAATAAATCAAATAAGGTTTGGGACTATAATTATCTTGCAAAAACCAATACACAATTTGATGATGAAGATTTCTTTGAGATTAAAAGATTAATGAATGATAGCAAAAACAATATTTGGGTAGGCGCAAAAACAGGGTTAAGTAAAATAACCTTTAAAAATAATTCAGAAACATTTGATATTCAAAAATTCAATGATATCAAAGATAAACAAGGTACGCTTATTAAAAATTCAGTCTTTGCTATTGAAGAAGATAGAAAGGGAAATATTTGGGTTGGATATTGGAGGAAAGGCATCGCTAAAATTACTTTTAATACACAAAGTGAAACGTACACATCTGTTAATTATCAAAATGAATTTAACAATACAAATAGCTTATCCAATAATTTAGTTCGAGATATACTTGAAGATTCTAATGGAGATATTTGGGTAGGAACTATTAGAGGTTTAAATAAATTAAAACAAGATGCTGCCGATAATATTGCTTTTACAGGTTATCTAAATGACCCTGAAAATAAAAATAGTTTAAGTAATAATTATGTTTTGGATGTTTTTCAAGCAAGTGATGGTCTTTTATATGTAGGTACATTTGGTGGAGGTTTGAATCAAATTGAAATTTCAAATAACACATTAAATTTTAAACATTACACAAAAAAAGAAGGACTTCCAAGTGATGTTGTATATCAAATAAA
>JBNMNO010000167.1:0-4987 GCA_051275695.1 Mariniflexile sp. | reverse complement strand
CGATGTAAAAGTAAGTAAATTGAAGACATAAAAAAAACGGATTGTGAGACACAATCCGTTGATTTCATTGGCCTAAGGCCTTGTAGCGGGAACTGGACTCGAACCAGTGACCTTCGGGTTATGAGCCCGACGAGCTACCTACTGCTCTATCCCGCGATTTAATTCCAAATGACTTACTTAGCTTTTAACTCTCGGCCCATAATACCGACAAACTCATTGAGGTCTGCAAAGATACAATCCTTTTTTATTTCTACAAGAATAAAAATAAAAAATATTACTACTAAATGCTATCTGCTTGAAACTCTATTAATTCCATGTCGACAAACTTTACTGAAAGTTGAATTGGGTGGCAACATACCTCACAATCTTCTATATATGTTTGCTGATACACCGAATTATCTAATAACATAGATATAGGTTCCCAGCAATATGGACATGTGAAATGATGCTCCAACATAGGTGTAAAGATAAAAAAAACCAGCAATTAATTGCTGGCTATTTTTTAAACTATTATTTACAAAACTTTACTAATTAATCTTTTTCAATATCTAGTACAGCTGTAGAATTTTGCGTTTCTAAATGTAACATACTCGGTGGATTTTTACTAGAAACACTTATATATTCTTTATTTAAATTATTATCACTAACCATAATGGTGTTTAATTTTGTTAAGTTCATAAATTCCAATGGCAAATCGCCAGTAAAGTGATTAGTAGATAATATCAACTCTTCTAAATTAGTTAATTGAGCTATTTCTGTAGGAATCTCACCATCCATTTCATTATCCATAAGACTTAGCTTTTCTAATTTAGACAAAGCATAAATATTATTAGGAATTGAACCTGTTAAATAATTACTTCCTAATAAAAGTTCTTTTAAATTAGTTAAACCCATTATAGCTTGAGGAATGTTTCCCTCAAATTTATTACTATAAAGTTTTAATGATTCAAGTTTTTTTAATGCTCCCAATTCAGAAGGAATATTTCCTTCTAATTGATTCATAAATAACTCTAAAGAAATTAATTCTTTTAAGTTTTTAATAGAAGATGGAAGTGTTCCAGTTAATTTATTAAAACCTAAATTGATTTTTTTTAAGTAAATAAGATTTCCTAATTCTTGAGGTATTGTACCTTGTAGATTATTAAACTGAAGATTGATTTCAACAATTTTATCGTTTTCTACCTTAATACCATACCAAGAATCTATAGACGTATTTAAATCCCATGTCGAATTCCACTCACTACCATTGGTAGCGTTATAAAGTGCTATTAAAGCATCTTTTTCATTTAAAGAAACATTCGCGAAGGAGTAGGCTGTTGTAAAAAAACATATAAGTAAAATTTTTAAAGTCTTCATGGTTGAATAAATTTGGGATTAATTCTAGTACGAATATAAAGCATAAACCGATTAAAAACTATTTTATTCGATGAAATACACAATATTTTAACAAATACGAATCGACCAACAACATTTTAAACACAACTATTTACAACGTACCTTAATCACAATCGAAAAACTAAAACTTAACGTTTAAAAGTTCTCCGCTTAATTGTAGCAATTGCAATTCTGCTAATTTTGCTTCATATTTTACCTGATTTCTGCTCAATTCAGCATTTAGAAGGTTTAGTTGAGCTTGTCTAAATTCGATAGAATTTACTTGGCCTATCTTAAATTTTTCTTCTGTACGATAAAAGTTATTTTTTGAGGTTATGATGTTGCTTTCTTGAATTTCGTAAATGTTTAATTTATTTTGATAATCATCCCATGCATTATTAAAATCGCGCTCTAATGTGATTAGCACTTGCTCTTTTTGTAATTGCTGGTTTTCTACATTAATTTTAGCATTTTTTACTCTTGTAATAGTACTACCTCCATCAAATAAATTCCATGATACATTTAATCCACCTGACAGCCCCGTATTGGTAGACACGGCAACAAATGAAGCGGCATTATTATTATTTTTATTCCATCCATAACTTCCAGTTAAACCTATAATAGGAAGATAGGCCGATTTTCCTGATTTTATATCAAAACCACTTATTGCAATATTTTTATCAATTTGTAAAAGTGAAGTGTTTCTTGTTTTTGCTTTTTGAAAAAGCGCTTCTTTATCAAACAATACATCAAAATTAACCTTGGTATCTACGCTAAAATCATGTAATAAAACATTCCCCAACACAACATTTAAATCGCGTTTAAAATTTATTAACTGCTGTTTTGTATTGATTACACTAATACTATCATTATTTATATCAACTTCAGCGTTAAGCACACCTAATTTTGTGCTTTGTCCATAATCAAACTGGTATTGAGCGCGCACCAATCGGTCTTTTGAAATTGCTAGAGTTTGCTTTAAAGCGGAAGTGTTTTCGGTTAATTGCGCCACATTGTAATAAACGGTAAATAATTGAAACATAGTATTCTCTATGGTTTCTCTAGCTTCTAGTTCTGATAATTGATACTGCTCCTTAAGTTGTTTATAATCATAACTTCTACCTAAACCATCAAACAGCGTATAGTTTAAATTAACGGAGGCATTATAGCGTGAACTTTCTGCGCCCCTTAAAATCACAGGATTTCTACCATCAGAAAAATCCGCTTCGGAATCATCTAAATTAAAAGTTGCACCTGCATTTCCAGTTAAAGTTGGTAAATAACCTGAGTTTAAAATACTAGTATTATTTTCTGCAACTTTTAATTGATTATTGGCTAATTTAATTCCGTAATTATTTTCTAAAGCCAATGAAACAGCCTCATCTGGCGTTATGGTTTTTTGTTGTGCGAATGCATTTGTAACAACAAACACTACTATTAAAAGAATACTTCTATACTTCATGCGCTTCGTTTTGTTCTTTAATGGCACGTTCAACTTCTTCTTTAGTGACTTTATTTCCTGTAACCAGCCATTTTGTGTTTTTCTTAATACTATTGCTAAACGACAAGAATAAAGGCAATAGCAACAAAGTTAAAATAGTAGCATAAGCTATACCAAAAGAAATAGAGATAGCCATAGGCTTTAAAAATTGTGCTTGACGGCTCTTTTCCAATAGCAATGGTGCTAAACCTGCAATAGTTGTTAGAGAGGTTAAAAAGATGGCCCTAAAACGTGATTTGCCAGCATCCATAAGTGCCGCATCAAACTTCATCCCTTCTCTTAAGTTTGTATTAAATTTACCGATTAATACTAAACCATCATTTACCATAATTCCTATTAAGGCAATAATTCCTAATAAAGACAATATATTTACCGGAAACCCTAATAACCAATGCCCCCAAGCAACAGATGTAAAACTAAAAGGCACTAACAATATTAACAAAATAGGTTGACTGTAACTTCTAAACGTAAATGCAATTGTTATGTAAATTAGCAATAAAATAGGTATTCCTGCATTTTTTAAAGATCTTGATAATTTGGTTGCTTCTCTGTTTTGCCCTTCAAAAGAAGCCGAAATTGTTGGGTATTTTGATTGAATTTGTGGAAGTATAGTTGCTTTTATATCATCTAAAATATCGGTAGCACTATTACTTGGATTTTTTAAATCGGCAGACACTTGAATTTCTCTCTGCCCTTCCAAGTGATTGATAGCGACGTCTCCTCTTTCTATGGTATACGTAGCAATGTCTTTTAAAGTAACGCGTTCACCAGATGGCGTTACAATACGCATATCATCCAAATCATTAATAGATTCTCTATTGCTTCTATCATATCGCACCCAAACTCTAATTTCATCTTGACCTCTCTGGAAACGCTGTGCTTGTGTCCCAAAAAAACCTGCACGTACTTGATTCATAACGGCTCTTAAATCTAAACCAAGCAAATACGCATTCTCTTTAAGTTCTAAACGAATTTCTTTAATACCTGCTGGGTCGTTATCGGCTACATCTTTTAATAGTGGATTACTTTCTAAAGCTAATTTAAGCTCTAATTTTGCGGCTTTTAATTCTGAAATATTATTACTTAATAAGGAAACTGAAACTGGATTTCCTCCAAAATTTCCGCCAGAACCAAATATTAAACGCTCCATTCCAATAATAGGCCCTACCAACTCTCTCAATCTATTAGCAATCATAATAGAACTTATAACATCCGGACGCTCTTCCCCTGGTAATAAATTAATTTGAAGTCGCGCACTTGATGAACTATTCAAAGTTAAAATAGTATTCTCAAAAAGTTCTTTACCAGTTCCTTTTAAATATTTTTCTGTAAACTCTTTATTCACAATAAAGGATTTTTCCTCAATCATTGAAATGATGGAATCTGTAACCTTAACATTTGTACCGTTAGGCATGTCTATCTCAATAGAAACCGTATCGCTAGCAATAGAAGGGAATAAGGTTACACCAATAATACCACCACCAATAGAACCAAAAGTTAAAACCAGAAGCGCAACAAAAATACCAAGAGATAGTATTTTAAAATTCAATACAAAATTTAGAGTTGGGCTATATATTTTATCCCTTAAAAAGCTCATGAATTTATCGCCAAATTTGTTGATCTCCCTCATTTTAGCAAAAAATTGCTTGATTTTTGAAGGATTCTCCTCTACAACAGTTTTGCGTAATGCCTTTGAATGTGCCAAGTGAGCTGGAAGTATTATAAGAGCTTCAACTAATGAAACCGTTAATGTTAAAATAACAATGACAGCTACCTCACTAAAAAACTCCCCTATTCTACTATCTAAAAACAAAAACAAAGAAAACGCTAAAAGTGTAGTGATGATTGCCGAAACCACCGGAGGAAGCACTTCCAAAGTTCCATCAATAGCGGCTTGTATGGGTGTTTTACCTTTTTCATAATGCTGATAAATATTCTCACCAATAACAATACCATCATCAACCAAAATACCGATAACGATAATCATTCCAAAAAGAGACAAAACATTTATAGTAACACCAAAAAAACCTGCAAAAATGAACATGCCTAAAAACGAAATTGGCAGTCCAAACGCCACCCAAAAAGCAACACGCGTATTTAAAAACAGTGATA
>JBNMNO010000166.1:0-4990 GCA_051275695.1 Mariniflexile sp. | reverse complement strand
CAATGGTTATACCTAAGTAATTAGAATCAATATTTATAGTTCCTGCATTGGCAGTCATTTTATCAATTTTAATAGATCCATAATCACCTTTAATATCTATATTTTTATAGACTTCACCAAAACGCATTGTTAAATAATCGCCATTTCCGGTAACATTATTTAGTTTATTAATATTGATTGAACCATAATCGCAATTAAAATTAACGTTTTCGGCGATTTCAATAATTGATTTGGTATAATCAGCGGTAATATCTAATTTTTTAGTTTTCGCCACAGTGAATCCACTATAATCTGCATTGATTTTTCCTGTATTAATGAATTCAAAATAACAACTACTAGTGTAATCAAAAGACAGCACATTGTTCTCTGCCATAAGTTCTTTAGTTGTTATTTTACCATAATCACAGTGTATTGTCGCTTTTCCTTCTAATTTGTCTAAGTTAATACTTCCGTAATCATTGTTTAAATCGACACTGTTTGTAATAGGAAGTTTTACCAAATAATTAATTTCCATATTTATATTGTTATTATCGCTTCCCCAATTCCACCATGATTTTTTATCGTTATTAAATATGGTTTTAGCATCCACTAAACTTTCGCTGGCATTAAAGGTTACAGTAATATCATTAAGCTTTTTCTGTACTTTGTCCTGGTCATTTCCACTAACCTTAATAGTGACTTCAATGATTATTTTGTTTCCATTATAGGTTACAATATCTAAGTTTCCGTAGCTGTTGTCAATTTTTAAAAGCGCATTGTTATTAACAGTGTATTCTTTTTTTATCGTTTTTTCTTTTTCGTATTTACCTGTTAAATCATTGTTGCTAAAAGCAATAGTAGGTATTAAAAACAGTACGTAAACTGCCTTATATAGTAATTGAGTTTTCATGGTTATTTTTTTTAAGTTGTTTTACATTTTCTATAGTTTCCATAACATTTTTTAAAATGTCTATTCTTGTCTGAAAGTTTGAAATCATTGCGAAAATTACGCGTTTATCATCGCCGCTTTCAGTTAAGTCAATTTTAAGAGATTTGTACTCTTTTTCTAAAATTTTCATTTGATTCAGGGCATCATTAATAAGTGCTTCCGTATCTGGTGTTCTTGCTTCGTTAATGTTTAATAATTCTTTTGAAATTGTTGTAGCAAAGAAATTTTCCGTTTGTAACATTTCAGGCGACACATTAGCTAAACCTTTAATTTCTTGAGTTGGTTTTAGTATAGTAATAACGCTTATACAAAGTAAAATAGACGCTGCAATACTTAAGAATGGTTTCCAGAAATTTAACTTTCCTGGTGCCTTTTTAATTGATCCGGAATTTTGATTTTTCAATTTTGATAAAAATCGTTCCTGATGTCCAATATTTGGATTTTCAAAATCAAATTCCGAACGCAAACCTTCAAATAGGTTGTCAATAGTATCCTTTTTCATGTTTCTATTTTTAAAGTGCTAATACTAATTTTTGTCTTAAACTATCTTTAGCCCGAGATATCATCGTTCTGCAGTTAGCTTGTGAAATATTTAAAATCTCTCCAATTTCCTCATAATCATAACCTTCAATAAGATGAAGTGTTAAGCAAGCTTGATAGTTTTCTTTAAGCAATTTTATAGTTTCTAAAACTTGTTTTACTTTAAGATTTGTAAAATCTGAACGATCAACACCTTCTGCTTTATCTTCAACTTTATAAATGACATCATCCAAAGGAACGTTGTTGTACTTACTATTTTTCTTGAAATGATAAATACTATTATTAATTACAATACGCTTTAACCATGGGCCAAACATTTTGGCATCTTTAAGTTTATTCAGTTTTGTGAACGCTTGCAAAAACGAATCTTGCATGATATCTTCGGCTTCAAAACTATTTTTAACGATCCTTAAAGACGTATTATACATGGCCTTATAATATCTGTTGTAGACTTCCAACTGCGCAGATTGGTTATCTGACAAACAGAGGTCTATAAGTTGTTCAGTATTTAGTTTGGTTAGTGTCACTAAAGCTTATTGTTATTATAAAGATGAAGCCGTTTTAAGTTTGTTACAGTTTAGCAAAAAAAAATCCTACATTAATTAGTGTAGGATTTTAATTTATAGAAAAACTATTATAAAATTAAGATTCAGTAGGCTTTTCTGCTCTTTCAATACTAATATTTAATTCTTGAGTTTTTTCATCTAGATCAATACTAATACTATCACCACTTTGTATATGCGAAGTAATAATTTCTTCTGCTAAAGCATCTTCAACATATTTTTGAATAGCACGTTTAAGGGGTCTAGCTCCAAATTGTCTATCAAAACCTTTGTCTGCAATATAATCTTTTGCCTTATCTGTAAGTTTTAAATTATATCCTAAATCTTTAATTCTTAATAAAAGGGTGTTTAATTCAATATCGATAATTTTGTTAATGTCTTCTTTTTCTAAAGCATTAAACATAACCACATCATCAATTCTATTTAAAAATTCAGGGGCAAACGATTTTTTTAGTGCATTTTCAATAACACCTCTAGCGTTCGAATCTTCCTGTGCTTTTTGAGAAGCGGTTCCAAACCCAATACCGGTTCCAAAATCTTTAAGTTTACGAGCTCCTATGTTAGAAGTCATGATAATGATAGTATTTCTAAAATCAATTTTCCTTCCTAAACTATCTGTTAAATACCCATCGTCAAGTACTTGTAACAACATGTTAAATACATCTGGATGTGCTTTTTCAATTTCATCCAATAAAATAACAGCATAAGGTTTACGTCTTATTTTTTCGGTTAATTGTCCGCCTTCTTCATATCCAACATATCCGGGAGGAGCACCAACTAATCTGGAAATCGAAAATTTTTCCATGTATTCACTCATGTCTATTCTAACAAGAGAATCCTCACTGTCAAATAATTCTCTAGATAACACTTTTGCTAATTGTGTTTTACCAACCCCTGTTTGTCCTAAAAAAATAAACGACCCAATGGGTTTGTTAGGATCTTTAAGGCCTGCACGGTTCCGTTGTATGGCTTTGACGACTTTAGCTACTGCTTCATCTTGACCAATAACTTTTCCTTTGATAAGGTTTGGAAGATCGGCAAGTTTGTGAATTTCTGTTTGAGCAATTCTGTTTACAGGGATTCCAGTCATCATCGAAACAACGTCGGCAACATTATCTTCTGTAACAACTTCACGATGTTGTTTAGTATCTTCTTCCCATTTTTCTTGAGCAATCGCTAATTCTTTTTCGATCCGTTTTTCATCATCTCTTAGTTTAGCTGCTTCCTCATATTTTTGTTTTTTAACAACCGAATTTTTAGTTTCTTTTACACTTTCTAATTGTTTCTCAAGCTCTAATATTTGTTTCGGCACTTCAATATTAATTATGTGAACACGAGAGCCCGCTTCATCTAAAGCATCAATGGCTTTGTCTGGTAAAAAGCGCTCGGTCATATATCTATTTGTTAATTTAACACAGGCCTCAATGGCTTCTGGTGTATAATCAACATTATGATGTTCTTCATATTTTCCTTTAATATTATTAAGAATTTCTATGGTTTCTTCAACCGTAGTAGGCTCCACAATTACTTTTTGAAAACGACGTTCTAAAGCGCCATCTTTTTCAATATACTGTCTGTATTCGTCTAAAGTTGTAGCACCAATACATTGAATTTCGCCTCTTGCTAAAGCGGGTTTAAACATATTGGAAGCATCTAAACTTCCGGTAGCACCACCAGCACCAACAATGGTGTGAATTTCGTCTATGAATAAAATAACATCATCATTTTTTTCAAGTTCGTTCATAACCGCTTTCATACGCTCTTCAAACTGACCTCGATATTTAGTTCCAGCCACTAAACTCGCCAAATCCAAAGTTACTACGCGCTTCCCAAAAAGAATACGGGATACTTTTCGTTTTACAATTCTAAGTGCTAACCCTTCTGCAATGGCAGATTTCCCCACACCAGGTTCCCCAATTAAAAGCGGATTATTTTTCTTTCTTCTGCTTAAAATTTGAGATACACGTTCAATTTCTTTTTCTCTACCAACTACGGGGTCTAATTTACCTTCTTCAGCTAAAACGGTTAAATCGCGTCCAAAATTATCTAAAACTGGTGTTTTAGATTTTTTGTTCGCCTTTCCCGCTGGCGTGTTAAAAATATTGTCTTTTGAAGTGTCATCTTCGGCATTTGAATCATCATCTTGAAACGATTCTGCTTTTGGTTCTATATATTCACTATCGTTTGTAATCATAAATTTAAATTGTTCTTTAACATTGTCGTAATCAACTTTAAGCTTATTTAAAAGCTTCGTAGTGGGGTCGTTTTCATTTCTTAAAATACAAAGCAATAAATGCGCTGTGTTTATTGAAGTACTTTGAAATAGTTTAGCTTCCAAAAATGTTGTTTTTAAAGCGCGTTCTGCCTGCCGTGTAAGATGTAAATTCTTTTTTTGATTCGCAGCTGCGGTAATATTTGGGTTTGCCGGACTTAATATTTCGACCTTTCGTCTTAAATGATTAAGATCAACCTCCAACGCGTTTAAAATATTTATAGCTTTACCATCGCCGTCACGCAATAGTCCAAGCATTAAGTGTTCAGTCCCAATAAAATCGTGACCTAACCGCAACGCTTCTTCTTTGCTATAAGCTATTACGTCTTTTACTCTTGGTGAAAAATTATCATCCATATTAATTTCCTTTCTGCATTAAAAATACTAAAACATTTTACTACTGGCAAAAACTATACCTTAAAATGTGTGAAAGTTGCTAATTGACGAAAAAATCTTTATAAAATCAAAATTTTTCAATCGATACTTATTAACGAAAAAAGCAATCAAAATTGTTAATAAAAAACACGAAAATATGCTTTTTTTAGGAGCATCTTGACTAGTGAAATACGTATATTAGCGTGTTTTGAAATATACATAAAACTTAATTAAATTATTTATGGCAGAAGGAGAAAAATTGATCCCTATTAACATTGAAGATGAGATGAAAACAGCTTACATTGATTATTC
>JBNMNO010000165.1:0-5001 GCA_051275695.1 Mariniflexile sp. | reverse complement strand
TTATTGTGGTAAGCCAGTTTACGCTGCATGCTTCTACAAAAAAAGGCAATAGGCCTAGTTATATAAAGGCGGCCAAACCGGATATTGCCATTCCGTTGTATGAAGCATTTGTTAAACAACTAGAAAATGATTTAGACAAAAAAATACATACGGGTCAATTTGGAGCTGATATGAAAGTAGAATTAATAAACGATGGTCCCGTAACCATTATAATAGATTCTAAAAACAAAGAATAATGGCATCCGTTTTTGGGCATAGCATAGTTGGGTTTACATTAACAAAAGTTATTGATAATAAACACACAAAATGGCTTTTAATAGCTGCGATTTTTTCAACCATATTACCAGATTTTGATGTTGTAACCTTTCGAATGGGTATTCCTTATTCACACCCTTTGGGTCATCGAGGGTTTACACATTCTATCCTGTTCGCAATATTATGGGCACTTATTTTAATGTTTACTTTAGGTAGAAAAAGCAAACTCATTTGGTTTTTGGTTATTTTTTTATCAACCGTTTCGCATGGCGTTTTAGATGCTATGACATCGGGAGGCAAAGGAGTTGGGTTTCTTATCCCTTTTAATAATAATCGGTTCTTCTTTCCTTTCAGGGAAATAAAAGTATCACCATTAGGTGTTAGTAAATTTTTTTCAGAATGGGGTTTACAAGTAATTTTTAGTGAAATTAAGTATATAATGCTTCCTTGTTTGTTTATTTTAATTATAAGATTTTTAGTATATACACTAATTGATACGAATAACAACGAATAACAATTTTTCTCATATACTTTTAAGTTAAAAACAATACATTTAAAGTTTTAAGCATTTTTGACATCAATTACATGAATATTAAAAGTCTTGTGAGTATTTTTCTGTTGTTCACAACCACATCTATTTTTTCCCAAGAGCGTTTATATACAGGTTTTACAATCCCTGAAAATCTTAAGCAAAACGCAAATGCTGTAATAAGGTCTCAGCAAGTAGAGATTTCATTAAAATCTTCTAGCGAGATGATTATAGTTGTAAAGCGCATAATGACAGTTCTAAATAAAGAGGGTAATGATAATATTAATGCCTATGTACATTATGATAATAATGTAAAAATTAAAGAGCTAGAGGTACTTGTTTTTAATAACTTGGGTAGTGAAATTAAAAAAATAAAGAAAAACGACTTTAAAGATGTTAGTGCTGTTGATGGTGGCACATTATACTCAGATTCAAGAATTAAATATTTAGAGTATACGCCAATTGCTTACCCATATACAATAGAATTTACATATGAAATAAATACAAATAACACAGCATTTATTCAGCCGTTTATGCCAATAGACGATTATTTTGTTAGTGTTGAAAAAAGTGATTACACACTAAATTTTCCTGATGATATTTCAATTAGAAAAAAGGAAAAAAACTTTGAGGCTTTTGATATTGAAAAGGAAGATCTAGCAGGTGAAATTTATTACCAGGCAAAAAATATTGAAGCTATTAAACCAGAAGATTTTAGCCCTTCATTTGTAGATGTAGCTCCAAAGGCTTTGGTTGCTTCCAAGCAATTTATGTTAGAAGGTGTGCAGGCCCAAGTTGAAGATTGGGATGAATTTGGAAAATGGATGTATCACGATTTAATAAAGGATACTTATGATTTGCCGGCAAGCACAGTTAGTATGATTCAAAATATAGTTAAAGATGAAACTAATGACATTGATAAAGCTGAAAAAATATATGAATACGTTCAAGATAAAGTCCGCTACATAAGTGTTCAGGTAGGTATTGGTGGGTGGAAACCATTTAATGCCTCGCAGGTAGATAAACTAGGTTATGGGGATTGTAAAGCATTAACAAATTACACCATGTCACTTTTAAAAGCGGCTGGAGTACAATCTAATTATACTGTTGTTTATGCAGGAAAATCTCAAAGAAGTTTAGAAAACGATTTTGCGGCAATGCAGGGGAATCATGTTATATTAAATATTCCAACAGCAAACCAAGAAAATATTTGGTTAGAATGCACAAGCCAAAAACTACCCTTTGGCTTTATAGGAGACTTCACAGATGATAGAGATGTGTTAGTAATAACACCCGAAGGCGGGAAAATCCAGCATACAAAAAAATATGCCACTGATGAAAATTTACAAATAATAAAAGGAAGTTATAGCGTATCGAATGAAGGAGATATAGATGTAATAGTACACGTAAGTTCTAAAGGAATCCAGTACGATAATAAATATTGGCTAGAAACCGAAACAGAAAGGGATTTAGATACGCATTACAAAAAACTATGGAACTATATTAATGGGATGACCATCAGTAATATGATTATTAATAATGATAAAGCAGTTATAGAGTTTATTGAAGATATAAATTTTCAAGCTACAAATTACACAAAAAAAGCAGGCGATAGAATCTTACTTACATTAAATGCTTTAAATAGGAATACAGAAATTCCAGACCGTTACAGAGACAGAAAATTACCTCTAAAAATTAATAGAGGTTTTAAAGATGTAGATGAAGTAGAAATTAGGTTGCCTTCAGATTATAAAATAGAATCGTTGCCAAAAAACGTAACTGTAGAAAACAAATTTGGAAATTATAAAATGGAGATAATTTCAAAAGATGACAACACGCTTATTTATAAAAGAGAGTTTGTTGTAAAAGACGGAGAATTTCCTAAGGAAGATTATGAAGCATTTAGAGATTTTTATAAAGAGGTATCAAACCAAGATAACGCAAAAGTAGCATTAATTAAAAAATAGAAATAAATGAGAATAGCAGCAATTTTACTATGCCTATGTTTTACAATAACAACATTTTCACAAGACTATAAATTTGGAAACATATCAAAAGAAGAATTGGAAGAAAAATTTAATCCATTAGACTCATCGGCAAATGCCACTTATTTATATAAATACAGAAGAACCTTTTTTGAATATCAACAAGAAAAGGGTTTTTACCAAGTAACAGAAATTCATGAACGTATTAAAATCTATAATCAAGAAGGCTTTAATTATGCAACAAAAGCAGTAAGTCTATATAAAAACAATTCTGAACATGAAGAGATGAACAGTCTTAAAGCTTATATTTATAATTTAGTTAATAATAAAATTGAAGAAACAAAACTTCAAAAAGAAGGTGTTTTTAAAACAGAACAATCGGAGTATTTTGACGAAACTAAATTCACAATGCCAAATATTAAAGAAGGGTCGGTTATCGAATATAAATATGAAATTCATTCTCCATTTTATTGGAACGTCGATGATTTTGAATTTCAGCATGCTATTCCCATAAAAAAAATAGAAGCTCAGTTTGAAGCTCCAGAGTATTTTAATTTTAAACTAAATGTAAAAGGCTTTTTAAGTGTTATCCCAAAAAATGAATTGAAGAGGGATAAAATAACATTTCGTAGTAAAACGAGGTCCGAAGGTTTAGTAACTGGTACAACATATAATTCATCAGATTTAGAATTCAAAAATCATATAACATCTTATGATTTATCGGATATACCAGCACTCAAAGAAGAACCTTATGTAAATAATATTAATAATTATAGATCAGCTATTAAGTACGAATTGTCTTATACCAAGTTTCCTAATTCTACTTTAGAATATTATTCCACGACATGGGAAGATGTGGTGAAAACTATTTATGATTCTCCGAATTTTGGGTCAGAATTAGATAAAACGGGTTATTATGAAGACGACATTGATGCGCTTATTACTTCCATTTCAGACCCAATGGAACGGGTAGCTTTAATTTTTGATTTTGTAAAAGCCAGGGTAAAGTGGAATGGATACAACAGTAAATACACTAATGAGGGTGTTAAAAAAGCTTTTAAAGATCACGTAGGTAATGTCGCTGAAATAAACTTAATGCTCACCTCTATGTTGCGTTATGCAGGTTTAAAGGCGCACCCCGTTTTGGTGAGTACCAGGAAAAATGGTATTCCGTTATTTCCAACACGAGAAGGTTATAATTATGTGATTACTTATGTTAAGCTAGCACAGGGAACTATTTTACTGGATGCCACAAATAAATATAGTGTACCAAATATATTACCGTTTAGAGACCTAAACTGGCAGGGTAGAGTTATTGCAGAACATGGAGGATCAGAATTAATAGATCTATACCCTAAAGAAGATTCAAAGAATTCAATCTCAATGATGGTTACTATTGATGAAAATGGAGATGTAGAAGGTAAGTACAGAAGTATTAAAACAAATCATGACGCACTTTCATTTAGAGAACAATATAGTGAATCTAATAAGGATGATTTTTTAGAAAAATTAGAAAACAAGTATAATGGCATAGAAATTTCAGATTACCAAGTCAAAAATGACACTGATTTATCACAACCAATAATTGATTCTTATAAATTTGTAAAAGAAAGTCAAGCAGATGTCATAGGGGATAAACTTTATTTTTCACCTTTATTCTTCTTGAAAAGAAACGAAAATCCTTTTAAGCTTGAAAAAAGAGAATTCCCAGTTGATTTTGGTTATCCTTCTTCCACAGATTATAGAGTAATAATTAATGTTCCAGAAGGATATAAAATAGAAAGTATGCCAGAATCTGCTGCAATTGCATTGCCGGATAATTTAGGATCTTTTAAGTATAAAATTGCTGGAAATGGAAAATCTATTCAGATATCAGTATCAACACAAATTAACGAACCGATTATTTCGGCTTTATATTATGATACTTTAAAAGAATATTTTAATAAATTTATAGAAAAAGAAGCAGAACAAATAGTTTTATCAAAAATGTAATGGACATAAAAAACGCACAACTAATAGTAGACCACTGGATAAAAGACCATGGTGTTCGTTATTTTAACGAGCTTACTAATATGGCGCAACTTACTGAAGAAGTAGGTGAGGTAGCCCGTATTATAGCACGCCGTTATGGAGAGCAAAGTGAAAAGGAAAGCGATAAAGACAAGGATCTGGGCGAAGAACTTGCCGATGTGTTATTTGTTGTTTTGTGTTTAGCAAACCAAACGGGTGTCG
>JBNMNO010000164.1:0-5030 GCA_051275695.1 Mariniflexile sp. | reverse complement strand
TTTTTGAAACAACAGATAATGTTAGGTACATAACTGATGCCACTCTCCTATTCATGAATTTTGATGAAACAGATTTCTCTGCATATAAATATTTTCATTTAGATGTTTGGTCTGACGAATCAACATCTTTTAATTTACAGTTGGTAGGAGCTGGCCCTGGAAATCAAGCAAACACAGGAATTAATATTGTTCCAAATCAATGGAACAGCATAGAAATTGATTTAGATGCTACTTTTAGTGGCCTTAATAGATCTGGTGTGTTTCAACTTACGATTGGTTCTGCTGGGTCTAAAGATTATTATTTTGATAATGTTTATTTTTCTAAAACATCTTTTACTTTAGGTAATAAAAATTTTGAAATCGCAGGTCTTAATGTATACCCAAACCCAGCAAGAGATAGCTGGACGGTAAAAACACAAAACATAAACATGTCTTCTATTCAAGTGTTTGATGTTTTAGGTAAAAATGTATTATCATTAAAACCGAATACTAGTGAGGCAACAATTAATGGTTCTAGTTTAAAAGCTGGGTTATATTTTGCAAGAATTAATACACTTAATGGTTCTAGTAGTTTAAAACTAATTAAGAATTAGGAAGTCTGTAAAAGACATAATTCAAATAGTAATAGAGTGTGGTAGCAATATCACACTCTTTTTTTATGTGTTATGTGTATTAAAGTAATTCTTCTTAGCAGGCAAACCCAAAGTTTTAAAATATTGCTTTACTTTGTGTAAAGCTTTGCAATGTTATGTTCGACGATATTTTAGCAGCCATTCCTTTTGGTATTATACTAGCCTTTACAATAGGCCCGGTGTTTTTTGTGCTGCTTGAAACCAGTGCTACAAAAGGCTTTAAAAGTGCCTTAATTTTTGATTGTGGCGTTATGCTTGCCGATATTGTTTTTATTCTGGTGGCTTTTTTTAGTACCAATAGGCTTTTAGAAAAAATTAAGGACGACCCTAACTTTCTAATTTTTGGAGGGGTATTGTTAGTAGTTTATGGTTTTATTTCTTTTCTTAAAACATCAAAATCTTTTAGAGACATTGTTAAAGAATACCACAAGGTTCAAATTAAAAAAGGCTATGGAAAACTTTTTTTAAAAGGATTTTTACTAAACTTTATAAACATAGGGGTGCTTTTGGGTTGGGTGGCGTTTGTAGTTGTTGGCAATAGCTTAACAACATCAAAAGATGGCGTTATCGTATTTTTAAGTGCTATTTTAGTTGTTTATTTTTTAGTAGACCTAGTTAAAATAGTAGTGGCTAAAAAGTTAAGAAACAAATTAACTCCGCGCCTCATTTTTAAAACTAAAAAAATTATAGCTTTGGTTATTCTGGGTTTTGGAATATTACTATTAGTACAAGCTTTTTTCCCAACAGAAAAAGAACTTATTAAAGAAAAACTAGAACAAATGAGTCCTATTAAAAAAAAGCATTAACTGAATTAGAGTCTATTTGAGGGGTCTAACAAATTATAACCGTTTTGGGAACTTTTGCTGAGGTTCAATTAATTTTTATGAAATACTTGGAATAAAAAAACCATCAATTGAATTTAAATCTATTTGAGAGGTAGAGCAGATTGTACTTGACTTAGTAGCTTTTGCGCTTCTTTAATTAATTTTTATAAAAATTTATAATATAAAAACTCCCAACTGAATTTTAAGTTTATTTGAGTCTTTGAGCAGATTGTACCCAACTTAGCGGCTTTTGCACTACTTTAATTAATTTTTTATAAAAATTTACAATAAAAAAACCTCCAAGTAAACTTGAAGGTTCTTTGAGGCGTCGAGCGGATTCGAACCGCTGTAGCAGCTTTTGCAGAGCTGTGCCTAGCCACTCGGCCACAACGCCCTAATTATGCTGCAAATTTAAATAAAAATAGGACTTTTCACTAATAAAAACTACTTTTTACGCTTTTCGGTCATTTTTATCGTTACGCTTTCAACATCACCTCCAATTGGGGGGTTTAATTTACTAATAGAAACCGTGCCTTTTTTAACTTTTACATCTTCTTTAAAGATTCTGTTTAGAATACGTTTAGCAACAGTCTCAAGTAGATGCGATGCCACAGCCATTTCTTCTTTTATTATCCGGTTTAAAAACACATAATCCACAGTATCAGTTAGTTTGTCTGTTTTAGCCGAAGTTTGTAAATTAGCTGTAACGTGTAAATCTACACGATAGTCACTGCCTATTTTTGTTTCTTCTTTTAAGCATCCATGGTAGGCAAATACTCTGATGTTTTCAACTTTTATAATTCCCATTATATGCGGTTTTAAGTCGGTAAAATTACCTAATTTTGCTCAATATTTTTTGTTTAATTCCCTATTGCGATATATTTTTATGTCTGAAGAAAGAAAATCACTTAACTTTTTAGAGCAAATTATTGAAGAAGATTTGGCAAATGGCATGCCAAAAAACAAGTTGCGTTTTCGTTTTCCGCCAGAACCTAATGGCTATTTACACATAGGGCATACAAAAGCTATTGGTATTAGTTTTGGCTTAGGCGAAAAGTATCAAGCCCCTGTAAACCTTAGGTTTGATGATACCAATCCAACAAAAGAAGAGCAAGAATATGTGGATGCTATAAAGGAAGATATTGCTTGGTTAGGTTATAAGTGGGATAAAGAATTATTTTCATCAGATTATTTTCAACAACTATACGACTGGGCCATTGGTTTTATAAAGAAAGGAAAGGCCTATGTGGATTCCCAAATGAGTGAAGCTATGGCTGAACAAAAGGGAACCCCTACACAGCCAGGAGTTGATGGGCCTTATAGAAACAGAAGCGTCGCCGAAAATTTAGATTTGTTTGAACGCATGAAAGCGGGTGAATTTGAAGAAGGGTCTCATATTTTACGCGCTAAAATTGATATGCAACACCCTAATATGTTGATGCGCGATCCTATCATGTATCGTATTTTAAAGAAGCATCATCATAGAACGGGATACGATTGGTGTATTTACCCCATGTACGATTGGACCCATGGCGAAAGTGATTATATGGAACAAATATCACATTCGTTGTGTTCGTTGGAATTTAAATCGCACAGAGAGCTTTATGATTGGTTTTTAGACCAGGTTACAGATCCAGACTTAGTTAGGCCTAAGCAACGTGAATTTGCGCGTTTAAACCTAAGTTATACCATTATGAGCAAACGAAAGTTGCTTAAATTGGTTGAAGATGGTTGTGTGAGTGGCTGGGACGACCCACGCATGCCAACAATTTCTGGATTGCGACGTAGAGGGTACACCCCAAACGCCATTAGAAAGTTTGTAGAAACCGTTGGCGTGGCCAAACGGGATAATATTATTGATGTGTCACTTTTAGAATTTTGTATTCGCGAAGATTTAAACAAAACAGCTCCACGTGTTATGGCGGTTTTAGATCCTGTTAAATTAGTTATTACTAATTATCCGGAAGGCAAAGAAGAATGGTTGGAAGCTGAGAACAATCAAGAAGACGATAGTGCAGGTTTTAGAAAAGTGCCTTTTTCACGTGAATTATATATTGAAAAAGAAGACTTTAAAGAAGTGGCAAATAACAAGTATTTCCGATTGAGCTTGGGTAAAGAAGTGCGTCTTAAAAATGGGTATATTATTAAAGGAGAAAGGGTAGTAAAAGATGTTAGTGGACATATTATGGAAATTCACTGTACCTACTCAGAAGATACTTCAAAAAAAGTAAAAGGGACTTTGCATTGGGTATCTATTAAGCACGCTGTTAAAGCTGAAGTTAGAGAATACGATAGATTGTTTAGGGATGCATCTCCAGACAGTCATCCAGACAAAGATTTTATGGAATTTTTAAACCCGGAATCTTTAAAAATTATTGAAGCCTTTGTAGAACCAAGTATAAAAGACGCGAAAATAGGCGACAGGTTTCAGTTTCAACGATTAGGGTATTTTAATGTGGATAAAGATTCAGCGCAGAATAACTTAGTATTTAATAAAACTGTTGGTTTACGAGATTCTTGGGCAAAACAAGAATCGACGAATCAAGCAGCGCATAAACCTGTTCAACAAACGAATAAGAATTCGCAACAGCAACGTAAACCGATTGATGTGATTCAGCAATTAGGAAAAAAATACACGAATCTACCAGAGGCGAAACAATTAAAGGTAAAAGAAGACATTCAAAAACTGGCTGAACAGGTTAGTTATGATGAATTACACCCTTTATTTAATACAGCCGCAAAAAAGGCAGGAACACGAATTGCCACCATGATAACACTAGGCGTATTACTTAAAAACGGTTTAGAACGAACTGATGAGGTAAATGATTTTATAGCTAATGCGTTGAATGATTCTAACGCTATTTTAGTTGCAGAAGCAACTGTTCTCGCTTAAAGAAGCTGTCAAACCATTTGAAAAGAGGCGCATAACATTTTTTTAATTATATTTAACTTCTAACTATAACTAAAATTACTATGGATTTATTAAACCCAATTGCAATTCTTGTTGCAGCCGTTTCTGCATTAGTTGTCGGATTTATTTGGTATCACCCTAAAGTATTTGGTAAGGCTTGGATGCAGGTGGCAGGTATAACCGACGAACAAATAAAAGGGCGTAACTTGATTAAAATTTTTGGTTTAGCTTTAGTATGTGCCTTTTTATTAGCTACAGCTCTTCCAGGAATTGTTATTCATCAAATGGGAGTATATAGCTTAATGGGAGGCGATGAAGGTAATGCGTTGCCTTCTTATTTTGTGTTTTTAGCAGATTACGGAGATGCTTTCAGAACCTATAAACACGGGGCGCTTCACGGTAGTTTAACTGGTGTTTTTATAGGATTACCAATAATAGGTATTAATGCCTTAATCGAGGGAAAAAGTGCTAAATATATCTTTATTAATAGCGGCTTCTGGATAGTAACATTGGGTGTTATGGGAGCTATTATTTGTGGTTGGAAATAATATGTTGTAATTAATTAGTATAAATAAAGACCGAGGTGTTTTAACTTCGGTCTTTTTATTTTAAATATTGAAATCATTTCGCATTTATCAAACTGTTGAAAACCTTCCCGAGGTA
>JBNMNO010000163.1:0-5065 GCA_051275695.1 Mariniflexile sp. | reverse complement strand
TTACTGCGCTGTTGGTTACTGCCGATTGGACTGCTTTTCAAACACATTCTATATTAAAAGATATGTCCGACCCGACTGAAATGGGTTTTACTGAAATTTTTATGCCCGTATTTGTCGTATTTCCTATACTTCTTTTCATTTTATCAAGAATGTATAAATGGACAAATTGGAAAGAAAAGTTATTTGGAAAAGTGGTGGAACCTCTAAAAGAAGATTTCGAAGTTTTAGAAGAAATTAATACAGGTGAAAACTAATTTGTTTACTATTAACGAAAAGTTTAAACTTAATGGGGTTCATTATACTGAGGATGACCTCTTACAAGTTGCCTATAATTTTATTAAAGAAGGTGAGCTATATGAACAAGAAATTGGTAATTTTTTGTTGTATTGGTTGGATTACAAAGATACTCTTGAAGTAAAAACATCAGGTTCTACAGGAATACCCAAGGTTATTAAGATTGAAAAGCAAGCAATGGTTAATTCTGCTCTAGCCACAGGTGCATTCTTTAATTTAAAACCTGGCGATAAAGCTTTACACTGTTTACCAACTCAATTTATTGCTGGTAAAATGATGTTAGTAAGAGCGATTATTCTTGGTTTAGAAATAGATTTAGTTGAACCAACTTCTCATCCAAAATTTCACCCAAACAAGAATTATCATTTTTGCGCCATGATTCCCATGCAACTTCAAAATACCTACCAAAATTGCCATACTATTAAAACGATCATTATTGGTGGAGCTTCGGTTTCAACTACATTAAAAAACACCATTCAGGGTATGAATTCTAATGTTTATGAAACCTATGGAATGACAGAAACGGTTACTCATATTGCACTTAAAAAACTAAATAATTTAGCACCATTACTAGGAGGCATGGCGCAGCAATCTATTCAATCTCACTTCAAATTACTCCCAAATATTGCGATTTCAAAAGACAAAAGAGATTGTTTAGTTATTAACGCTCCAAAGCTTTCAGAAGATGAAATAATAACAAATGATATGGTTAAAATTTATTCTGAAACTGAATTTGAATGGCTGGGACGCTTTGATAATGTGATAAATTCAGGAGGAATAAAACTATACCCAGAGCAAATAGAGGCAAAACTTCAAAATAAAATTCCGCAACGCTTTTTTATTGCTTCAAAACCAGATGAAACATTGGGAGACCAACTTATTCTAGTTTTAGAGAGTGATACAAATAATTTGGCAGCATCAACGTATTCAGATTTAGAAAAGTATGAAAAGCCTAAAGAAATTTACACTGTGAAGCAATTTATTCAAACGTCTTCAGGAAAAATTCAACGTAAAAAAACATTGGAATTAATAAAGCTCTAAATTAAATTTTTAATTATAATTCCATTCTAAAATACGAATTTGAATATAATTTAAAATTAAACCTGTAAAACCCCTAAATTAAATTTCTTTTCAATAGGAGCATGGTTAGCCGCTTCAATGCCCATGCTTATCCATTTACGCGTATCTAATGGGTTTATGATGGCATCAATCCAAATTCGAGACGCTGCATAATATGGAGATATTTGAGTGTCGTAACGCTCTTTTATTTTATTATAAAGTTCATCTTCTTTTTCTTTGGTGATTTTTTCTCCTTTTTTCTCTAAGGAAGCTTTCTCAATTTGTAGCAACACTTTAGCAGCCGAGTTTCCGCTCATCACCGCAAGTTGAGCGCTAGGCCACGAAACAATTAATCGGGGGTCATAAGCTTTACCACACATCGCATAATTGCCTGCACCATAACTATTGCCTATAATAATTGTGAATTTTGGAACCACCGAATTGCTTACGGCATTTACCATTTTAGCGCCATCTTTAATAATTCCACCATGTTCACTTTTGCTGCCCACCATAAAACCAGTGACATCTTGTAAAAACACAAGAGGTATTTTTTTCTGATTACAATTGGCAATAAAGCGGGTTGATTTATCTGCACTATCATTGTAAATAACACCACCAAACTGCATTTCTCCACTTGCTGTTTTTACCAATTTGCGCTGGTTAGCAACAATACCAACAGCCCAACCATCGATTCTGGCATAACAGGTTATAATAGTTTTGCCATAACCGGCTTTATATTCGTCAAACTCAGAATTGTCAACTAATCGTTTAATAATGTCGTACATATCGTATTGATCTGTTCTTGATTTTGGAAGAATCCCATAAATATCTTCAGGTTTTTCTTTTGGTTTTGCAGCTTCAATTCGGTTATAACCAGCTTTGTCGTAATCACCAATTTTATCAATAATATTTTTAATAGTATCTAAAGCATCTTTATCGTTTTTGGCTTTATAATCGGTCACACCGCTAATTTCACAGTGTGTTGTAGCCCCTCCAAGGGTTTCATTATCAATAGATTCTCCAATGGCAGCTTTAACTAAATAGCTACCTGCTAAAAAAATACTTCCTGTTTTATCAACTATTAAAGCTTCATCACTCATAATAGGTAAGTAGGCGCCACCGGCAACACAACTTCCCATAACCGCAGAAATTTGAGTAATACCCATACTACTCATAATAGCATTGTTTCTAAAAATGCGACCGAAATGTTCTTTATCAGGGAAAATTTCATCTTGTAAAGGTAAATAGACACCAGCACTATCTACTAAATAGACAATAGGTAACCTGTTTTCAATTGCTATTTCTTGAGCTCTTAAATTCTTTTTTGCGGTAATAGGAAACCAGGCACCTGCTTTAACCGTTGCATCATTTGCAACAACAATGCATTGCTTGCCTTTAATATACCCTATTTTTACAACCACCCCTGCTGAAGGGCAACCACCGTGTTCTTCATACATGTCTTCTCCAGCAAAAGCGGCAATTTCAATAGATTTAGTATGGGCATCTAATAAATAATTCACCCTTTCATGGGCAGTCATTTTGCCTTTAGCGTGTTGTTTTTCAATACTCTTTTTTCCACCGCCAAGATGTACTTTAGTCAGGCGTTTGTTAAGTTCTGAAATTAATAGTTTATTGCAATCTTCGTTTTTATTGAAGTTCAAATCCATTGATATTTAGTTTGAAGCTAAAATACAAAAGTTTCAATTTAATATATTACGAATGTTAATGTTTTATTAAATCATATTACATGGAAATAGTTTCCTTGGAATATAAAATAATTTGTGTTATATTTGCATTGTAAATAAATATAAATGAAGAAAATTATAGCCTTTGCAGGCACAAATAGCAAAGAATCCATAAACAAGAAATTAGCAACTTATGCTGCAAGTTTAGTTGAAAATATTGAACCTGTAATTTTAGATTTAAACGATTTTGAATTACCTGTATATGGCATTGATTTAGAAAACGAACGAGGGATTCCAGATAATGCTAACAAATTCTTGGATTTGATTAAGTCATCAGATGGAATCGTTTTGTCGCTTGCCGAACACAATGGTGCTTATTCAACAGCCTTTAAAAACTTATTTGACTGGATGTCTAGAATTGATGGAAATCTTTGGAGCGATAAACCCATGTTATTAATGGCTACCTCACCTGGAGGAAGAGGAGGCTCAAGTGTGTTGGAAATCGCAAAAAACAGATTTCCTTTTATGGGTGGTCATATAGTTTCTGAATTTTCTTTACCAAGTTTTGGTGAAAATTTTAAAGACGGCAAAGTGGTTAATGAGGATCTAAATACGGAATTAAAGCATAAAGTGGAAGTTTTCCAAAAATCACTTTAATAAAGGGCAGCTAACAGTTTACTAAGGAAATGGGAGATTTATCAAATGATATCAACTCAAAGTTTGCCAATTATAGAATTAAAGCCTTATTGAATATTTTATATACGGCAAACTGGATTACAGGTTTCCAGAATGAGTTTTTTAAACCTTATGGAATTTCGCCGCAACAATTCAATATTCTTAGAATATTAAAAGGCTCTGGAGGAGAGCCTGTAAATGTTCAAATTATTAAAGACAGAATGATTGAACGTTCGCCAAATGCCACACGGTTGATGGATAAATTATGTGCTAAAACCTATATTGAACGTTTACCTTGTGTGCATGACAGACGCGTAGTTAAAATAGCGCTAACTAAAGAAGGAAATGCACTTTTAGATGCCATTCCGGATAATTTTAATAGCTATTTATTGAAAAATTTAAATGAAGAAGAAGCAGAACAATTGAGTAATCTGCTTGATAAAATGAGATAAAAGTTCATGAGTAGGCAGAAATCTCTTAAAGAAAAATAATAATTAATTAGAAAAAGACATCCTCCCGATAGCTATCGGGATTAAAGAGAATAAAGACAAAGATGAAAACAATAATTCATAAAGCAGATAGTAGAGGGTTTGCAAGCCATGGTTGGTTACAGGCAAATCATTCGTTTAGTTTTGCAAATTATCATAATCCTGAAAAAGTACATTTTGGAGCATTGCGTGTGCTTAATGACGACATTATTGCTCCAAAAATGGGTTTTGGAACCCATCCACATGATAATATGGAGATTATAACCATACCATTAAAAGGTGTTTTAAAACATAAAGATAATATGTCGGGGGATTGGTTATCTGTATTGTCAGGCGAAGTACAGGTTATGAGTGCGGGTACAGGTGTACAACATTCAGAAATAAATGGGTCGGGAGATGAGTATTTAAGTTTGTTTCAAATTTGGGTGTTTCCAAACAAACAAAATGTTGAACCTCGTTACGATCAAAAAAACTTTGATTTTAATGAACGAAAGAATAAACTTCAAACCTTAGTGAGTTCTATTGATGAAAATCACGTTGGGAGTTTAAAGATTCATCAGGATGCGTTGATATCTAGAATTGATTTAGATAAAGCGCATACATTTGAATATACACTTAAAAGTAAAAACCATGGAGTTTATGTAATGACAATTCAAGGAAATGTGGTTGTTGATAATCAGATTTTAGAGACTCGTGATGCTGCAGGAGTTTCAGAAACTGATTCTTTTGTAATTGCCCCAAATGAAGATTCTAGTTTATTATTTATTGAAGTGCCAATGAATTTTTAATATATTTTTTTTAAATATTATAATTAAGCATCCTTTAGAGGATGCTTTTTTATTTAAAAATACGATATTTGTGATT
>JBNMNO010000162.1:0-5097 GCA_051275695.1 Mariniflexile sp. | reverse complement strand
ATCTTAAACAAAATGAATATTTAACTAAAAAATGTATTCATTACGTAAGTAGTAGTGAGTCATTATCTTCCCCTGATCCTATGTACAAAATTTTTCAAGGAAAAGTAGTTAAAACATTTGGTGAACAATTAGATGTAAATCACTTTATTGATGAGTTTAATGACTTAGAAGAAAAAAATTTAAGGACTCAAAAACCAATTGAGCACATAGTTATTTCTTTACAAGAGGGAGAGAAACTATCAAAAGGACAATGGCAAAAGTTAGTAAAAGAATATATGAACAGAATGGGATTTACTAACCACCATTGGTTATCAGTTTTACACACGGATAGTAAAAACGATCATGTTCATATCGTTGCTAGTGCTATTAATATTGCACCGCCATACAACCGTTTAGTTCTAGGAAATAGTTATGAAAAATCAGCTTCTATAAGGCAATCATTAGAAGAAAAATTTAATCTAGAACATGATCATAACCCATTTATTGATGGTTCAGGAAAATCTATTAGCAATGCCAATGTAAATACTTTTAAGCAATCGATTCGATACTCAATTGATAGAAAATTAGACAAGTTTGAGCATTTGGATTTACCTTCATTTATGAGAGAACTATCGTTTGTTGGTGTTGGTTGCTATGTCCAATTGAGAGATAAAAAACCAATAGGGCTGAGTTACTCTATAGGAATGCATAAATTCCCATCTTCAAAATTGGGTATCGGCTATACGTTAAGCAATATTCAAGAAAAAGGTGTTTTTTATAATGAGGAAAAGCATTTTGATGATGTTGAATTAATGAATAACATAGAGAAAAAACTTACCGCTACAATCGAAAATGGTTTTATTAGTGATAATTGTGAAGATAAAAGTAAGTCGAACTATTTACTACTTATTCCGAGTAAAACCGAGGGAATTCGATCAAAACGAGGGAATTATGTTGGAGTTTATAAGTTATGGTTTCCTTTGAACATCGTTGGTAAAACTAAGCAACAGATCGAGAGCGACATTCAGCAACTACAACTACTCAGAACTTTATTAATGGTGTATTTTCATTGGCTAAATGATAGGGATAACAAGAAAAAGTTTAAAATGGAGAAAATAAATGCTGGTTTTTCATATATGAAAGATATAAATATCGATCATATTTCAATTGCTTCGTTTTTAAGTGAAAAAAACAATAAAATACAATTAAGAAAACATGATTGTTTATTACTTCAACATAATGATGTTCTGAAAAAAGGAAAAAAAATACGCTTAGAACGCGATTCAATGAACCATTACTAATTTATTACACTGGTAGAACTTAACTATTTATATATATAAATATAGTAGGTTTTACCAGTATCAATAGAAGAAAGAATAGAGTGATTATCACACGTCAGTGTGAAGGAAAAAAATAAATAAAAATATATTTTATGTTTTATTAAATACTTACTGTTTTATACTAAGCTATTAATTTTATTAAGCATTTTAATGTGTGAAAATTCCTCTGAAATTAATTAAGAGGTGTAAAATGAAACTAAAATATAAATATATATGCGTTAGCCCTGGCCAATTGTCATTTAATGAAGGAGATATAATTGAAAATATCTCAACGTTTGAGTTAGAGCAAGCTTTATTGCTTGAAGAGAAGTTTGATAACATTGTTGTTGTGAGTAATGAAGAAGATGCTGTATATGCTGCTCCTCTGTGCTGTAAATTTGGCGTAAAATTTAAAATAAATAATGTCGATTATTCATTTGTTAAAACTAAAAAAAAGAAAAGCAGCTCACAAGTAGCACGTGAACTGATATATGCATCAAGAGAGATACATCTGCTTGATGCATCATTGTGCGGTCTTACACAATTCATTGATAATGAAGTACCGCTCAAGGTATCTCAAAAAGGTTTTATTGATTCAATTGTTGATGTTACCAATACATTTCCTGTCTATAGTCGCAGTAGTAAAGAATATGTAAGGTTATATCTAGAAAATTACTTTACAGAGCAATTCAATGAATCGTTAAAGTTTATATCAGTAACTGATAAAAGATTATTTAATTTAATAAAATTAAGTTTTAAAAAAGAGTTACCTAGATTTCTATTAACGAACTCTAAAAGTATTTATTTATTAAATCAAATAACGGGGTCTGGAAAAACAATTCTAGGTACTAAAAGGGTTTTTGAAATAGCTTATAGGCTTGGATTAAATCCTGTATTAATAACGCCTGATATTGCTCTAGCTAATCAGTTGTGTACAGATGAAAGAAACTATTTAACGGTAAAAAAAAATAAGTCATTAAACGAGATTGATGGATTAGTAACCTGTGTTGTGTCTTTAGTGACGAATAAAGATCTTCTTAGTTACGCTAAAAAATCTCGATTCATAATCATTGAAGAGTATGAGCTATGTGAAAGTTTACTAACACAAAGGCAAGTTATTCAAAAGGGGAGCTTAATAGAAAGAAGTAAAGCAATGAGTAACTTTTACAACTTAATAAAGGAAAAGACAGTATTAATCGCGGACGCTTTTTTTTCAGAGTTTAGTGCATTAAGTATCGTTGAAGCTACGGGCCGTAAGTTGAATGTTATTCATAATTCAGATCCTGTCATTGAAACTAAAAGAGTTGTTAATGTAATGCAGCGAGACAACCATGTTGATTATATTATCAATATGTTAGATGAGCTAGATACTGTAGTTACTTTTAACGATGGCTCTCAACAAATCAAAAATGATTACTTTGTTTTATTGGAAGTTGTTAAAGAAAAATGTAAAGAAAAGGTATGCGCAGTTGAGAAGGAGTTTATGAAGGAAGAAGAAGCTAAGGAATTATTATCATCGGTTGATGATTTTTTAAAAAAGTATAAATATGTTCAATTTAGCCCAGTGCTAACGGCTGGCATAAACTTTTTAACTGAATTAATAAAACAAATAAATATATTCTCATATTCAACAATATTACCAATAGCACTGCTTCAAGTATCCGCAAGGTTTCGTCTTGCACTGATTGTAAATATTTCCTTTGATGAAGAGATAAGCAAACAATATTCTCATCATCAAAACTCACCAACACGCTTTGATGATGTTTTTAACCAAGAAGTTACTTATAAATTAGATAGAAGTGACTTAGCAAGATTTAAAGGACAATTGAAAGAATCAGAATCGACAAAAAAAGTAATTAACCGAATTTGTCATAATAATAAAATGCGTGAAAACTATGTGGCTACAACATTAAATATGTTTAAGGCTATCGGGTATGAAGTAAATATCGACTTTGAATTATCTAATAATACTCTATTAAAAGAAGGGTATATAAAAAACAATATAAAAAGGATAGAAAGCTACATTAATGCGAGTAACGGTTTTGAAAGAAAATATATTGAAACTAGTAATTCAAATTTTCAAAGTGAACATCAGTACCATATTGAAAATGCGTCAGATTTTATCGGCTTTTATAATTTATATAATGTAGGTGAGGAAGAAATTATGAAATGCGATCAATTTGATAGGTTAGGAAAGGGAAGAACTTATATTAAGAATTTATTTTTACTTAATAATATGGAAAGATATTACTTAGATAGTAGAGAATATATCAAAAATCACATATATGTTAAAACATTTGAAATTCTTGGTGTTAACAACATAACATTGGAAGGAACATTTAGAAAAAGCAATATAAGAGAACTGCAACGGTACTACCAGCATGGCTCTTTTAAAATAAATGGCCTTCACCTTAGTGTTGCTAAAGAATTAAAAAATACACTCAAGTATACTTCGATGAATAAAACATACCTGAAGACTGTAATACGTAATTTTTTGAGTGAGCAGTTTGGTCTTAAATTAGCATCTAAGACAATAAATGTTAACGGAGTTGATGATAATTATGAGTACTGGATTAAGCAAAATAGTGTAGATAAATTATTAAAGTATTCATCTATGACAATGAATAAATTTAGAAAGAACAACTAATTGATATTCCTATAGAAAAGTGTAAAGTTATAGAACCGTATTTTATAATGATAAAATACGGAGTCAATTTAATAATTTGGTTTAGGGATATACTTAATATATGGAACAAGTTGAAATCGGTGTAATGCTACCTGGTGCACAATTATTTAACGATTTAAATGTGAACCCAACATGGAAAGCTCATGTGAAGACACATGACAATGTTATTACAGCATTTGTCAAACAACTCTCACCACAAAAGCTATATATTGAATGCGTATGTGCTGTTCTTGGCCGTTATATTGGTCTTCCTATACCTAAGCCTATTATTGTTAAAGTAACTTCGGATAATTTTCCTGATATTCCAAAAGATAAATTCCATTTAGCTTTTGGCTCTGAAGATGCCAACTATCCGAGCTTTAGACGATATGCAGAAAGTAAGGAAGCAATGCAAAAGCTTAAGAAATTTGCTAAGACTCTTGATATTGCTGTGTTTGATGAATGGATCTCAAATTGGGATAGGAATGTAGGTAATATCTTATATGATGGTGGTAATAATTTTTCATTTATAGATCATGAGAATGCCATATCCCCCTCATTAAGTCCGGAAGCTTCTGCTAAAGATAACCAAATTGTAGATGTTATATATGCAGTGCAGAGTGAATTTGATAAATACAGAATAAACCGAGAAGTTCAATCATCAATATTACCTCAGTATGAAAATTTACCACTATCAATTCTTTCAGATAAAACCTTTGCAAGTTTGTACCTTGCAGATGAAGAAATACTAAGTGTTATTACATTTTTAGAAAAAAGAATTGAAAACTTAGGCGTTTTTTTTAAGAAAAGACTTAAGTTAAAACAACAAGAGTTAGTGATATGAATACTTTAGAATCATTATTTCCAGCAGAACCTTCCTATAGAGGTCATTGGCAAGCAATTTATCTTGAACCTATTGTTGGTTCCGGTGAACAGATTGCTATAGCCGTAGCCGCAACAGGTGGCAAATCTGATTGTAGAATAATCCAAGCAATAAGATCTGAATTACTAGATTGTTTATATGGCTCTCAAGCTTCTAATATGCAATCAATGATAGATTGGGCTATAGATTCAGCTAGAAAAGAAATTTTACTTAATGGTGATTTAAATAAATGGAAGTCACCTTTTGGTGGG
>JBNMNO010000161.1:0-5145 GCA_051275695.1 Mariniflexile sp. | reverse complement strand
AAAAGAGCCGAAAGCACTACTAATATTGTAATAATGAAAAAATAATCATTCATAAGCTAAACCTTTGAATCGCTAAAATAGAGCTTCTAGTTAGATTTTATAAAATATAAAATTAAATAGTGAATTTTTAAACCAAAATTTTGTTAAGTATTAGTAAATTCTTCGACATAACCTGAATAGATTTTTATCTTTAGCAAAAAAAATTCATGCAAAAAACATATTATGATCCAGCTGATTTAAAAAAATTTGGAAAAATAAGCGAATGGAATAAAGAGTTAGGTGATAAATTTTTCGATTACTACGGAAAAGTTTTTGAAGAAGGGGCTCTTACAGCCAGAGAAAAATCCTTAATAGCATTAGCTGTGGCACATACCATTCAATGCCCTTATTGCATTGATGCTTACACGGGTGATGGTTTACAACGCGGTATTACCAAAGAAGAAATGATAGAAGCCCTGCATGTTGCAGCAGCAATTCGCGGGGGCGCATCCTTAGTTCATGGCGTGCAAATGATGAACAAAGTGAATAAGTTAGAAATGTAAATAATTTACGATGTTAGATTTTTGAATTTATACGCAATTTGAAATCGGAAATCGTAAATTGTAATTCTTAAATCGAAATATGATTAAATCCCTTCATAAACGCGAAAGCGAATTAGCAAACAGCAAAAGGCAATTAGAAATTTTATCAAATGGTATTTTCCGGCAAGGTGAATTACCAACCTTTAAAGAAAAGATTTCTGAAACCAGTCAATTTCCTATAAAAGCAAAAAAACTTGAGATTTTACAAATAAACATAGGCTATATGTGCAACCAGGTTTGCGAACATTGTCATGTAGATGCTGGTCCAGACCGTAAAGAAATTATGACGCGGGAAACCATGCTGCAATGTTTGGAAGTTATAAAAAAAACAGGGGCACATACTTTAGATTTAACAGGAGGCGCACCAGAAATGAATCCAGATTTTCGTTGGTTTGTTGATGAAGCTTCAAAGGCTGGAATTAAAGACTTCATTGTTCGCTCTAATTTAACCATCATAACATCAAATAAAAAATATCACGATTTACCCGAATTTTTCAAATCGCATAATGTTCATGTGGCATCATCAATGCCACATTGGACTAAAGGAAAAACGGACAAACAACGTGGTGATGGTGTTTTTAATGCCTCTATTGAGGCTTTAAAAATGCTAAATTCTGTTGGTTACGGAATGCCAGAAAGTAATCTACGATTGGACTTGGTTTACAATCCATCGGGTGCCTTTTTACCTGGAAATCAAGCATCAATGGAAAAAGACTTTAAAAAAGCTTTAAAGGAAGAATTCAATATTCACTTTCATAATTTATTTGCTATTACTAATTTACCCATCAGTAGATTTTTAGACTATTTAATTGCATCCGATAATTATGAAGATTATATGTACGCTTTAGTCGAAGCTTACAATCCCAAAGCACTTGCCAGTGTGATGTGCACCAATACACTTTCAGTAAGTTGGGATGGGTTTTTATATGATTGCGATTTTAACCAAATGCTGCAACTTCCTGTAAGTAGTAAAGTAAAGCATATTTCAGAATATAATGAAGATCTGCTTGAAGGCAGACCTATTGTGATGTCACAACATTGCTACGGCTGTACTGCAGGTGAGGGAAGTAGTTGCCAAGGTGTTGTAGCGTAATTATTTATAAACGACAAAATGTAATAGCGATGAAAATTAAATGCATCTACATAATCGCCGTGTTTTCTGTGGTACAATTTAGTAATGCGCAGCAATCGCTTTCTAAATTATTAAAAAAATACAACACCAAGCACATTCCCTATATTTCTGTTGAAGCCTTATCCCGTCAAACAAACCAATCTATACTTTTAGATGCCAGAGAGTTTTCTGAATACCATGTGAGTCATATTAAAAATGCCATTTATGTTGGTTATGACCATTTTAAAATGGATTCCATTCAAAATAGAATCACGGATAAAAACAAAAAAATTGTAGTGTATTGTTCTTTAGGAATACGATCAGAAATAGTTGCCGAAAAGCTCAAAAAAGCTGGTTTCACAAATGTTTACAACCTTTATGGAGGCATTTTTGAATGGAAAAATAATGATTTTCCAATATATAATTCAGAAGAAAAGAAAACTGAAAACATTCATGCGTTTTCAAAAGAATGGGGAAAATGGCTGAAAAAAGGTGTAAAAATATATGACTAAAGAACTTGTTATTGTTTTTGTAAAAAACATAAAATTGGGTAAAGTAAAAACCCGTCTTGCTAAAACTATAGGCGATCAAGGTGCTTCTGAAGTCTATAGCGCCTTAGTAAAAATTACTGAAAATGCTACTGAAAAGGTCAAGTCGGATAAACGCATATATTTTTCTGATGCTGTGGTTGACTCCAAATGGATAAATGATTACAAAACTGTGCAGAACGGACATAATTTGGGTGAACGTATGAAAAATGCGTTCCTAAAAGGATTTGAAGATGGTTATGACCGTATTGTTTTAATTGGTTCTGATTTACCTGACATAAACTCCAGCCATATTGAAAATGGATTAGAAGGATTAAAAGCTCATGATATAGTTTTTGGACCGGCAGAAGATGGCGGCTATTATTTAGTAGGACTCTCGAAGATGCATGCTTTTATTTTTGAAAACAAACCTTGGAGTCAGTCAAATTTACTTCAAGAAACACTTAACGAATTACAAGAAAATGAGATAGCATTTACTACCTTAGATGTATTAAATGATATTGACACTTTTGAAGATTTAAAAGCGTCTTCTTTTTATAAAAACAATGAGGCTCTTCAATTAAAAATTAAACAATTAAATGATTAAAGAAGTAGAATTCACCACCGAATACTTGAAAAAAAAAGGGTTTGAAAACCCCGAAATAGGAATCATTTTAGGAACAGGCCTTGGCCAACTAACCGCCCATATCGACATACTTAAAGAAGTAAGTTACAACCACATTCCTAACTTCCCAACGGCAACGGTTGAGTTTCATAAAGGAAAATTGATTTATGGCATTTTAGAAGGCAAAAAAGTAATCGTAATGCAAGGTCGCTTCCATATTTATGAAGGTTACTCTCTGCAAGATGTTACCTACCCCGTTCGCGTCATGGAGAAATTAGGCATCAAAACCCTGCTAGTTTCCAACGCTGCAGGCGCTATAAATTTAAACTTTAAAAAAGGCGAATTAATGCTCATTGAAGATCATATTAATTTGCAAGGCAGCTCGCCATTAGCTTTTAAAGGGGTTGAGCTTTTAGGCGAACGCTTTACAGATATGAGCGCTCCTTATGATGCCGAAATAAATTCAAAGTTCGAAACCATTGCAAAAGCAAATAATGTAAAATTACACAAAGGTGTTTATGCCAGCGTAGTAGGCCCGCAATTAGAAACAAGAGCCGAATACAAAATGCTAAAAATTATAGGTGCCGACGCCGTAGGCATGAGTACGGTTCCAGAAGTTATTGTTGCCAATCACTTAAAATTAAAAGTAGCTGCCGTGTCAGTTTTAACAGATGAATGCGACCCAAACAATCTAGAACACGTTGATATTTCAGAGATTATAGCAATGGCCATGAAAGCAGAACCTGATATGATTACCCTTTTTAAAGAATTAATTAAAACCCTGTAAATAATTTCGGCGTTACCCAAAGGGTCAGGCTTTCGGCTATATCTTTTGTAAAAACAAAAGGATACCGCCTTAATCCTTAACGCACTAAAACACTAGTAAATGAGCTATTTAGAAACCACACACAATGTATATAAAAAAGCAGCACTAACACCCGATGTTGGCTTATGCTGTACCACAAACCCAATTTGGGAATTACCCGGATTAAAAATTCCAAAAATCATGCAAGAAATGAATTATGGCTGTGGTAGCACGGTTCATGCGCGCGATTTAACCAACAACCCAAAAATGCTTTATGTTGGCGTTGGAGGTGGTATGGAATTATTGCAATTCGCTTATTTCAATCGCCAAAAAGGGGGTGTAGTTGGTATTGATGTGGTTGACGAAATGCTCGAAGCGTCTCGTAAAAATTTTATTGAAGCAGAAGCTCAAAACCCCTGGTTTAAAAGTGATTTTATAGATTTAAAAAAAGGTGATGCCATGAATCTTCCTGTAGAAGATAATAGTATCGACGTAGCAGCTCAAAATTGTTTGTTTAATATTTTTAAAGCAGACGATTTAAAACAAGCCATTGCAGAAATGTATCGTGTTTTAAAACCACATGGCAAATTGGTAATGAGCGACCCAACTTGTGAACAAGACATGAATGAGGCCTTACGAAATGATGACCGCCTTAGGGCTTTGTGCTTAAGTGGTAGCTTACCAATAGCCGAATACATTAAAGCACTTACCGATGCAGGTTTTGGAACCATTGAAATTAGAGCCAGAAAACCATACAGAATCTTAGACTCTAAGCATTACCCAACAGAAGATCTTATTTATATAGAATCCATTGAAGTTGCTGCTATTAAAGACCCAATGCCTACAGATGGTCCATGCATATTTACTGGTAAAGCTGCTATTTATTATGGCGACCAAGCTTATTTTGATGATAAATTAGGGCATGTGTTACTTAAAAACCAGCCATTAGCCATTTGCGATAAAACAGCAGGTGCTTTGGCTTCACTTCATCGAGATGATATTTTTATCAGCGAATCTACCTTTCATTATGATGGTGGCGGGTGCTGTTAATCGTTTTTTGAAAACAAATTTTTAATGAAACACCTATGACACTATCTCCTTGACAAACCGGGAAATGATTATAGGTGTTACATCTGACAGATGAAAATCAAATAAATATAAACAGATGAAAAAATTTCTATTTCTTATTGTATGTTTTTTATTGGTTGGTTGTGGATCGACTAGTTCTAGCAATAAAAAAGAACCTAATTTTATAGTTGAAAATGCATCACCTGTCATTTTAAAAACTAAAGATTCTATACAAAAAAATAATAAAATTGAAGCAGAAATAATAAATGATACCATTTCAATAAAAGAGGTTGATAAAATTAGTTCTAACACCAAATCCATTGAAATATTTAACCATGATTCTTGGGATATTTTACTCAAAAACCATGTTTCAATAAAAGGACATGTTGATTACAATTCATTTAAATCAAATAAAAAAGAATTATCAA
>JBNMNO010000160.1:0-5224 GCA_051275695.1 Mariniflexile sp. | reverse complement strand
GCTATATTGCTCTGTATTTTGTGAAGTGTTAGTTAATAAGTCTACAAACGAATGGCAAACATCATCAATATATACAAGACTAAGTACTGAATCAGGATTATGTATAGTAATAGGCAAGTTATTTATCATGTTATGACAGAAGGTGGCAACTGCAGAATTATAATTTGGAAGACACCATTTACCAAATACATTCGGTAAACGGTAAATATAGGCAGCTGCACCTGTTTGATTCTGATATTCAGAAACAGCTAGCTCAGCACCTGCTTTACTAGACCCATAAGGATTATCTAGCTCGGCTTGAATTGAAGAGGTTAATAGAATTGGTGTTTTACGTTCAGACTCAACTAATATATTAATAATTTGCTGCGTTAAATCAGTATTGCCCTCTTTAAACTCATCATCATTTTTAGGGCGATTAACCCCAGCAAGATGATAGATAAAGTCGGCAGACTTTACCTTTTCAATTATACTTTCTGCATTATCATCGCGCGTGATTTTTTCAATATTGTCAAAGCCTGCTTCTTGCAGGAAAACACACAAATTTTTGCCAATAAACCCTGCAGCACCTGTTACTAAAATATTCATTTACACACCTTCAGGAACAAACAAATTACCAGATTCAATTTCACGCATGAAGTCAAGTTTACGTAACAATTTTTTCATACCTTCAACATCTAAACGTTCAGTATTATGAGAGTTATAATCTTCGATAAGAGAAAGATCTTTTTCACCCTCCTCGTTATATTGTGCATAATTCAGATTACGATTGTCAGCAGGAACTCGGTAATATTCTCCTTGGTCTTGCGCAACGAACATCTCTTCACGACTACATAGTGCTTCAAACAATTTCTCACCATGGCGTGTACCGATCACATTCACTTTGTGCTCAGGCTTACCGATCATTTCAAGAATAGCCTGTGTCATCACTTCAATCGTTGCTGCTGGTGCTTTCTGAACAAAAATATCACCGTTCAGACCATGCTCAAAAGCATGAAGAACTAAATCAACCGCATCATCTAATGTCATCATAAAACGAGTCATAGAAGGGTCGGTCAAAGTAATTGGTGTATCTTCAATAATTTGACGAATAAATAATGGAATAACTGAACCACGTGAAGCCATAACATTGCCATAACGTGTGCCACAGATAACAGTATTAGTGCCTTCTAAATTACGGCTTTTAGCAACGATCACTTTTTCCATCATCGCTTTTGAAATTCCCATAGCGTTAATTGGGTAAACAGCTTTATCTGTACTTAAACAAACAACACGACTAACACCATGAAAAATTGCAGACTCTAATACATTTTCAGTACCTAACACATTAGTTTTAACAGCTTCTAATGGATAAAATTCACAAGAAGGCACTTGCTTCAATGCTGCGGCATGGAATACATAATCAACACCACGCATCGCAGTTGAAATACTTTGTGGGTCACGTACATCACCAATATAAAATTTCAGTTTGTCGTTGTGAAATGCTTTACGCATATCATCCTGCTTTTTCTCGTCACGAGAGAAAATACGGATTTCTCTTATATCAGTATCTAGAAACCTAAGTAACACGGCATTTCCGAATGAACCTGTACCACCTGTAATCAATAAAACTTTATTATTGAACATCTATATTCCTACCTTTTCTATCAATCCCATTAAAGATTTCATACCATCACTTTTATTATCAAAGTAAAAAGGGGATGCTTCTTTATCACTTTTATTAACCATCTCATATATTTTTTCTCCCCATTGATTGGGAGAATGTCTGCCAATAAAGCTAGCCCCTTGATAAGTTCCAATGACTTCTCGTGCGTAAGGTTCATCACACGCTATGATTTGTAACCCAAAGCTCGCCGCTTCGATTAAAGGTAACCCAAATGTCTCAATGTAACTTGGGAACAACATAACACTGGAACTGTTATATAATTCAGTTAATTGACTTTTATTTAAGTGACCTACAAACTCGAAATACTCTTGTATGCCTACTTTTTGTAGTTTTTGATAAATTTTTGGTAAATCTGATTCATTTAAGGTGAAGATCACCTTAAATTTTTTATTAAGCTTCCCTTCTTTTTTTAAAAAAATAACAGCATCTACAATTTCGATATGATTTTTATAAAAAATTGCTGATGCAGGAAATATAAATTGAAAAATATCCGACTTTCCCATCCTTAAACTTTTAGATTTTTGATCAACAAAAGACTTAGGTAATTTGACCGTTGGAGGGTGGACATGTACAAAATCACTTGAAATATTATGATCCTCCACAAGCATGTTCCTCAACCAATTAGACTGAACAATAAAATGATCCTTATTTATGTTCAAATTTTTAAATATAAAATAGGAGTAAAAGTGCTTATAAAAAAATAATGAACGTTCCTCTTTATTTAAAACATTCCAACTCTTAGAACTAAACGGGAGTGGCTGATGTAAGTATATAATTTGAGGACATGAATAATTATGCCTTATAGTAGTATTTTGTAATGAAATTATAACACTAGGAGTTATACTATTTTTTTTTAAGAATTTTTGAAAGCCTATAAAATCCCATATAATTCTGGCTATAGAGCTTCTGGTATTTACTTTAATAAATGTTACATTTTTATAAGAATCTTCAATATTAAGTGCATAATCGACGAATACGATATATCGACCACCTTGCTGATTCACGGTTTCTAAAAATTGATGTAGGATAGTTAATGCCCCTCCGATTTTCATTGCTGTTGCATTAACAACTACGTTTTTTTCCATGTTATTTGACCCCCTTATCTAAAAACGCTACCAATTGATTAGACATATAGTTAGTATTAAATCTCTCTTGAACAATTTTTCTAGCATTACTCCCCAACTCCCCTATCTTACCTTGTTTTTTTAAAGCAAATGCTTCTTCTAAAGTATTTGCTAGACTATCAATAGAATCCCGTTCAAAAACGATCCCGTTCTCATTAGTTTTGAAAGCCGCTATTTCTGGCATATGGTTTTTAAATTGGTTATGAATAATAGCGGGCTTAGAATAACAAAAAGCATGAATTAAACTGAGACCTACGTCTCCAGGATATACAAAAAAGTCTGCATTCAAATAAATAGTTGCTATTTCATCTTCATCGAAAATTTCTCCATGCCATTCAACCTGAGATTCAACCTTTAAATCTTCTGCTAATTTTAAGTATTCTTCCATGTTATCAGCAGTACCTATTACATCTAGTTTAATGGGAACTCTACCTTTTAATAGTGAAATTGCATGGAGAATATATGAAAACTTGGACTTTTTTGTTATTCTTCCAATAAATAATAGCCGAAAACACGTATTGTCTATTTCGGTAATGTTAGGATAATTGTTACTGGCAACAGATTGTATTGCCCTGTCTATTTTACCTAAATCCAAGCCATTATTTAGAAAGGTTTTATTGTTAAAGCCTTCAAACAAATCCATTTCTTTTTCAGTATACAGAATAATACCGTCATAACATTTCATAATTAATTTTCTAATTAAAAATGAAATTATTGTAGTTTTAGCTGACCAACCTTGCCCCCACCAATATATTTTAATGCCTTTCAACTTGGCACTTATAAGTAAAAAGTAATTTGAAATTATACGCGGATTCCCACATACGATTATCGCATCACAGTTTAAAACATTTCTACTCAACACCTTTTTTTGCCAAATTAGTTTATCAAATAAAAAACTAAACTCAGGATAAGAATACTTAATGTTAAGCGAAGGGGCTTGAACTGACTTAACGCCGGAGTGGTCTTTGCTCCCTGTAAACACTTCAAAATCGAAAACATTAGCTTTGACTAATTTTTCATAAAAATCAATGCGGTAATGAGGAGTTGCTGGTTGTAATATATGAATTTTCATTTTCTCTTTTTCCATGCACCAAGATGACCTTAATTGTTAAGTTTATTTTACAGCTCTTGAACAGCCAATAAAAGTCATTAATATAAAAGTGCTACTCAAAAAATATGAACCCGAAGAGATTAAAGGAATACACATACATAATAGTGATATAAACAACCAAGAGTCATTTTTATCTTCTGCTTGAAATTTATTATATATTAAAATTAATATAGATATAATTACAAGCGCAGTCCCAATTAAGCCAAAATGTAATAGAAATTCTAGTAAGATATTATGGGGGTATGTAGCACCTGTTGCACTGTATAAATGACTATTACCAGCTATAAAACCAAGACCCATAGGATTTACTAATATTAAATTAAACGATTCGTAATAAATATTCATCCTCCCACTCGTAATATCTTGATTTATATCTTCCATAGAAGTTAATAAGCGACTTAAACCGATTACGTTGTCGAAACCCATTTTACCTAATGAATCGATTAGGAAAACTAAAACCGATTTTAAGTTCATGTATAACACACCCCCTAAAACAACAACAACAAAAAAAACTAAGGCATTGAATCTATTTATTTTTCTATAAAAAACAAATAAGATAATAAACGATATAACTAATACAATAGTAAGAAACCTATTACCAAATGTAATAATAAGCATAGCGCTCACTATTGAAATCAACAGCATAAACATGGAATTATCTTTTGAATAAAAGGTAAATGAAAATATTGCACTTGGTAACAGCCAATATCCAAACGTCATATAGTTCATAAGGTCTTTATCAAGATATATATCTTGCCTAAAAATAACTAAAAAAGATAAAAGTAATAAATTAACACAACAAAATATAGTGATATATTTTTGCATATAGAGCTGGCTGGTAAAAAAACACATTACAAACAGAACGGGTAGTATGTAAATAACAGCTTGATTGATTAAGGTATTAGAAACAAAACCATTACTTGGATCTATTACTGCCCCAAAAACAAGTAGAAGACCATATACAGAAATATAAATGACACCTAGTGACTGAATACGGTAGAAATGAAAAAACAAAGGAATCAATAATACTATAAAAAAAATAGCGGTAAACATAGATGAAATACCAATAATCTTCCCAAAAACGGTAGGTATCTGATTAAAGATCATAAGTGCTAATAAAAAACTAATATAACGTTGAAGATTAAATGAAATGATGTATTCCTTTTAAAAATAAAAAAATGTTAACAAATTTATCAAGCCACAGACAAGTACACACTTTATAATTGAGCCAGTTTTTATAGAAGATAGAGTCAGTAATACCAACATAACTTTCTTTTGTAACGAAGATATAATTTTTTATATGCTCTAACTTCTTACTCTGATCAC
>JBNMNO010000159.1:0-5231 GCA_051275695.1 Mariniflexile sp. | reverse complement strand
CAAACTCTAAATATTGCGACATTAATTTGGCATTCATACCAATTAAACTAGCTGGTAATGACTCCGTAATAAATTCACGTTCAATATCTAAAGCGTCAATTAATATGTCTCTAATACGGTCTTTTGGTACTTTATTTACCAAATGCTTATTATGCAAATGCACAGCAAAATCGCAATGCACGCCTTCATCCCGTGAAATTAACTCGTTAGAAAATGTTAATCCAGGCATTAAACCTCTTTTCTTTAACCAGAAAATAGAGCAAAACGCCCCTGAAAAGAAAATACCTTCCACGGCAGCAAACGCAATTAAACGTTCAGCAAAACTTGGAGAATCAATCCATTTTAAAGCCCAATCTGCTTTTTTCTTAATAGCTGGAAAATTATCAAGCGCATTAAATAATAAGTTTTTTTCTTTTTCGTCTTTAACGTAGGTATCAATTAAAAGCGAATAAGTTTCACTATGAATGTTTTCCATCATAATTTGAAATCCGTAAAAGAATTTCGCCTCACTATATTGCACTTCGCTTACAAAGTTTTCAGCTAAATTTTCGTTTACAATACCATCACTGGCAGCAAAAAATGCTAAAATATGTTTTATGAAATAACGCTCGTCATCATTTAATTTGTTTTTCCAGTCGGTAAGGTCTTGATGTAAATCAATTTCTTCTGCGGTCCAAAAACTTGCCTCCGATTTTTTATACCATTCCCAAATATCGTGATGTTCAATTGGAAAAATAACGAAACGATTTTTGTTTTCTTGTAAAATGGGTTCAATAGCCTGAGTCATTAGTGTTTTTTATTTTTAATAAATGTTTGACGAAAAATTTTCTCGATACGAGAACAACAAAGATTCAAAAATGATGTTAAAAATGAAAGGGATAGTTATAAACATTGTCAACAAGTTTTTAACAAAACAAGGCGTTTCCTACTTTTATTACTATATTTTTAATATTTACAACTTACTGTTTTACACGTGTTTAAAAAAGTAAACCTCGCTTAAGTACTGTAAAACAAGGGGTTCTTATTAAAGGCTGAGAGAAGAAAAAAAAGAATTTTATTATTAGAAATTAAACTGTGTTTTTCGAATTTATTTTTACTTATGATTTTTAGCGATTTCTTCCAGTTCAGCATACCAATCTTCGCCAAATTTTCTAATTAATGCTTCTTTTACAAATTTATAAACTGGGATTTGCAACTCTTTCCCAAGCGTGCAGGCATCATCACATATTTCCCATTTATGGTAATTTAAGGCTGAAAATTCGCTGTACTCTTGAACCCTTACCGGGTATAAATGACACGATACTGGTTTTTTCCAAGTAATTTCGCCTTGATTGTAAGCTTCTTCAATCGCGCATAATGCCACTTTCTTTTTGTCGAAAATAACATAGGCACAATCGGCTCCATTAATTAAAGGGGTTTCAAGCGCACCATCTTCCGATGTCACATAAACACCCTGAGCTTCTATCGCTTCAATACCTTCTTTACGCAAAAAAGGCTTTAATTTAGGATAAATGTCTTCAAGTATTTTAGCTTCTTCAGGCTCCAGTGGCGCACCTGCATCGCCATCAATACAACAAGCCCCTTTACATGCAGATAAATTGCACATAAAATCTTTTTCTATAATATCTTCTGAAACGATGGTTTTTCCTATTTGAAACATATATCTTAATTATCTATTTATAGGCAAAACTACTAAACTTTACCTTTATATAATATTGATATTGACTATAATCCGCTACTTTTGCAACAAAATATAAAAAGCCAAACAATGCAACTTAATTTTAAAGAAATATTTACCGCCTTTATGGTACTTTTCGCAGTAATTGACATTGTTGGTAATATCCCTATTATTATAGATTTACGCAAAAAAGTAGGTCATATTCAAAGCGAAAAAGCTTCGGTAATTGCCGGAGTTATATTAATAGCATTCTTGTTTTTGGGAAAAAGTATTTTAAACCTGATAGGTATTGATGTAAATTCGTTCGCTGTGGCTGGTGCTTTTATTTTATTTTTTATTGCTTTAGAAATGATTTTAGGTATCACGCTTTACAAACAGGAAGAGCATACTGCGGTATCTGCCTCTGTATTTCCACTGGCATTTCCTCTAATTGCCGGTCCTGGAAGTTTAACCACTTTACTATCTTTAAGAGCTGAATTTAGAACAGAAAATATTATAATTGCTATTATATTAAATGTTATTGTTATTTTTATAGTACTTAAAACATCAGCTAAAATAGAGCGTATCATTGGACAAAACGGTATAAATATTATACGTAAAGTATTTGGTGTGGTGTTATTAGCTATTGCTGTAAAACTGTTTGCTCATAATATTAAAGCTTTATTTGAATTAACTTAAATAATATTTTAAATGAAAATATCTATCATAATAATTAGTATCCTTGGTTTTGGCCTTGCCATTTTTAATTTCACAAAAGTAAATTTTAACGCACCGTTTGAAGGTGAGAGCATGACGGCTTTAATTACCGTTTTAGCATCACTTTGTGTTGTACTTATGATGCTTATATTAATGGTTTCTAAAAATATAGAACAAAAAGTAAAAGGACGTCGTTAATGTATGATGCCTTAATTATTGGTGGAGGTGCTGCTGGTTTACAATGTGCTTTAGTTTTAGGTTCTGCCCAAGGAAAACCTTTTGCCAGCAACAAGCACGTTGGTATTATTGCACACCAAAAAACATCGCATTTACAAACTGCTTTATTTAATAATGTACTTGGTTTAACGCCTGGAACCACGGGTGATTCTATATTAAAGGAAGGTAAAATTCAATTAAAAACTTTATACCCTCATATAGACCAAATTGAAAACGAAAAAGTTTTAGAACTTTCTAAATTTGATGGATTTTTCAATATCAGAACCAATAAACATACTTTTCAAGCAAGCATTGTTGTGGTGGCGGTTGGGTACACTAATTTAATGACTATAAAAGGTTTAGAACAATACGTTGAACCACATCCCAGAACAGCCATTGAAAAAGACCGGATTTGGTTAAAAAACACCGACCATTTAATTGAAGAAAACTTATATGTTGCTGGTACATTAGCAGGTTGGCGCAGCCAGTTCGCTATGGCTTCGGGTAGTGGAGCGCATGTTGCTACCGATATTTTAACCCTTTGGAATGGCGGGACACATGTTAAGGTGCATGATAAGATTTGATTGAAAATTCTAAAAAATCAAAAACTAAGTTCAGTACGTGAAAGTTCTAAAATTTAAGATGCATCCGTATTTCTGAATACGGAGTATTACAAACGAAGATAGACTCCTATTTTTTTTCCTTACTCAACTCAATAACCTCTTCAATCATAATATCACGCTGATTGAAAACCTCTTCAAAAGCACCATTACCATAAAGTTGATCGGCCAAAGCGGCTTTGATATATTGTTTTACTTCGTCGTGATACGCCACAAAAGTAATGTTAGATTCGGTTCTTTTATTCAAATAATCTTGAAAGGCATAAACCATTTCTTCCTTCACCTCAAAAGTATCAATAAACGCTTGTCTCGAAATACCACTATAAGCCTTTCTGTCTAATTCCAAGGATTCAAAAACAAAATACCCAATCAAACCGCGACGCTGCAGGTAGGTAAGGGTTTCGTTTTCCATGCTATTATCTATAGGCACAAAAACATCTGGGATAATGCCCCCACCACCATAAACAATTTTCCCTTTTGGCGTTTTGTATTTTAAAGAATCCGCAATTTTCATTTTTTCAGGATCGAAAAGTTCACCGCTATCCATTCTTTCAAAATACTCGTCGTAATAATCTTTATGTCCTTTTTTATACGGACGCTGTATAGAACGCCCTGTTGGTGTGTAATACCTCGATACCGTTAAGCGCACAGCACTCCCATCGCCTAAATCCATTTCGCGCTGAACCAAACCTTTTCCGTACGAACGACGCCCAACAATGGTTCCCTTATCATTATCTTGCAAAGCACCAGCAACAATTTCACTTGCCGAAGCCGAATTTTCATTTATAAGCACAAACAGTCTCCCTATTTCAAAGTCACCTTTACTGGTAGCATAACTATTTTCAATAGTACCGTGTTTGTTCTTGGTAAACAGAATCAATTTATCTTCTTCTAAAAACTCGTCTGCAATCTGTTCAGCAATTCCTAAAAAACCCCCTGGGTTATCACGTAAATCGAGTGCAATTTCGGTAGCTCCTAAATCTAAAAGTTTATCTAAACCTTTTTTAAATTCTTTATAGGTAGATTCGGCAAACCGATTCACTTTTATATACCCCAATTCTTCAGTTAGCATGTAAGCGGCATCTATACTTCTTATTGGAATATTAGAACGCTTTACTGTGAAATTTAACAGTTTTGGCTCTCCTTTTCTAAATACTTTTAAACGCACCTTACTATTTAACGGCCCTTTAAGTTTTTTAACCAGTTCGCCATCATTCAACCTGTTTCCATAAAGTGTGTCGCCATCTGCCATTATAATTCGGTCGCCACCTCTAATACCTACTTTAGCACTGGGGCCTTCTTCCATAGCTCTTATGACGGCAATAGAATCTTTATACGGATAAAAACTAATCCCAATACCTACAAAATCGCCTTTCATATTTTCGGAAACACTTTCCATCTCCGATTTAGGAATATACACCGAATGTGGGTCTAGGTTTTCTAAAATACCATTTACTGTAACATCAACAATACTATCGGTATTAATATCATCCACATAATCATAATCAATATAATCAATAAGCCTATTAATCTTATCCTTTTTACTGTTTTTAGAAAACAATCTATCAGACGAATCGCTAAAATTCAGCTTCCCTCCAATAAAAATGCCCCCTGCAATGGCGACGCCTAAAATTAGAGGTAAATATTTCTTTTTATATGACATTATTCTTTTAAATCTTCAATTAGTTTTAGCTTTATTCCAGCTTTTTCCAAGAACTTTAATCCAGAATCGTCTTTATAAGCTTCATGATACACTACCGCAACAAACCCTGCCTGATGGATTAATTTACTACATTCTTTACACGGTGACATGGTAATATAAAGTGTGGCACCTTTACAAGATTGTGTAGATGCTGCTACTTTTAAAATAGCATTGGCTTCGGCATGTAACACGTACCATTTAGTGTAGCCTTCATCATCTTCACAAAAATTTTCAAAGCCAGAAGGTGTCCCGTTATATCCATCCGAAATTATCATTCTATCTTTTACAATAAGCGCCCCTACTTGGCGGCGTTTGCAAT
>JBNMNO010000158.1:0-5290 GCA_051275695.1 Mariniflexile sp. | reverse complement strand
TTTCTGAAAATAACTGTCGAGGAGTTCTTTAAACAAGGCAATTCTTTTGAGTATCAATTACAAACTTTACAGGAGATTCATTTATATTCTCACAAAGATTGGGAAATTCAGCAAAATGGAAACATTCTGTATATCTATGTTTTTATAGGTATTGCATTGTTAGTAATATTAATAGCAGGAATCAACTTTATGAACCTTTCTACAGCGCGATCCGGTAAAAGAGCTAAAGAAGTTGGGGTGCGGAAAGTAACTGGGGCCTCAAGAAAAATGCTGATTTTTCAGTTTTTAACGGAGTCTGTAATCCAGAGTTTTATAGCATTGTTTTTAGCTTTTGTATTGGTTGAGTTGTTTTTACCGGGCTTTAATAATGTTATGGAAACAAATCTTAATTTGATGAATGATTATTTTGGACAAACAATCTTATTTTCATTATTAGTAACCTTATTTTATGGTTTGTTTGCTGGTAGTTATCCTGCATTCTTTCTTTCCAGTTTTCAGCCAGCCGATGTTTTAAAAGGAGATTTTACAAAAACAAAAGGAGGATTATTGTTGAGAAAAGGATTGGTGGTTATTCAATTTGCTGCTTCAACAATTTTAATAATAGGTATGATTATAATTTTTTATCAAATTTCTTTTTTACATAATAAAGATATTGGTTTTAAAGGTGATCAGGTATTGATAGTGCCGATTCAAACAGATCAAATGGCTGAGAATTTCAGAAATTATAATTCTATTTTTCTTAAGAATAGCAATGTATTAAATCTTTCAAGGGCTTCTTATTTTCCTGGAGACAATCCAAACCAAAACATGTTTAAACTAGAAGGAAGTGAAGAGCAACTCCCATTATGGAATATGGAAGTAGATTTTGATTTATTGAAAACATTAGGTATTGAATTATTAGAAGGCAGAAACTTTGACAGAGAAAAAGACTCCGACTCCATACCAAGTTTTATTCTAAATGAAACCGCTGTTAAAAATTTAAACATTGAAAATGCTGTTGGAAGACGTATGGGAACGTTTATCAATCAACAAGGGGATATAACATATGGTACTATTATTGGCATTGTAAAAGATTTTCATATTGAAGGTTTTAATCAACCAATTAGACCTATGATTTTATCCGTAAGCAATAATATTTGGTTTGCTTCTTTTAAAATTGCGGCGAATGACATGAATGAAACAATAGCTTTTATAGAAAGGGAATGGAATAAACTAGAGCCAACACATCCATTTAGATATGCATTCTTGGATCAAAAGTTTGGAGCATTGCTAAGACAACAAGAAAATTTTGGAACTATGTTTTTGTTCTTAACTATTTTAGCCATTATTATTTCTGCAATGGGTTTATATGGTTTGGCATCTTATACTGCAGAACAACGAACAAAAGAAATTGGAGTACGCAAAGTTTTAGGGGCATCTGTTGGGCAAATTATGAACATGTTAACCAAAGATTTTATGAAGCTAGTGTTAATTTCAAATATTTTTGCCTGGCCAATAACATATTTGTTAGCAAAAGATTGGTTGTCCAATTTCTCCTATCAGATTGACATGCCGATACTACCATATGTTTTTGCTACATTTTTAGCACTCATAATAGCATTAATAACAGTTAGTTCACAGGCCTATTTGGCCGCAAACTCTGATCCAGTAGATGCTTTAAAATATGAATAAATTATAATTAACTGAAAAAGCCCTTTAAATAAGGGCTTTTGTTATTTTTATATGATGTTAAAACAATTTAATTTGTCCTTTTTCATCTAATTCATCATCATCGTTGTCGTCTTTTAAATCTGAATCTGTTAGATTATCCTTTTCAATAATTACGTTTTCATCAGATTCTAAAGAAACATTTTCTTCGTCGACAACCTCTATATCTTCCGCATGTACTTCTTCGGGAGCCTCATATGGAAGTGGGTCTAATAAATTTATTTGATTAACCTTATCTTTAGTTAGCTGGTTTCCCTGAGCGTTTATTCCTTTTATAGAAATAAATTCTTCTAAATTTACGAGCAAATTATCTTTTCTATCTATTCCGCGCTCTTTAGCGAATTCAATTTCAGCCACAGGTATCCAATCGGTCGATACAATTTCTAAATGCGATTTTTCATGACTGGTTATAAAGCATTCTTCTTTATTTTCATTTTCAATTAAAAAACGTTTCACAAAGAATCGTTCCTTTTCTCCATCAAAATAAATGGCAGCTATCGGCTTTTTAGGAATCCATTTTTCCATCACAATCATATCGCTGTCAAAATGGGTAGTTACTTCTGGTACAATAGTTTTTACCACACCTTTTTGATTGATTATTAAAATGCGATCTTCACCTCGAAATTCTCCAACCAATTCGCCTCTTCCGTCTACATTGAGTCGCTGCACCGCGTCATCAAACCAAATTTTTCTAGGCTTTAAAGTAGATATGCCTTTTTCTTTTAACTCTATTTTCTTAATAGTGTATTTGGTAACTAGGTTTCCCTTAGAGTTTCTACCTTTTATTATTATATCCGCAAAATCAATATCCCACTTCAGTTTTTTAATACTTCCTGCTTGTCGAAGAATAATACTCACAACTTCAGCCTCCCCATTTGGATTTGCAGAAAAATAGGATACAATAGATCCTTTATTTCCATTGGTTAAATCGTACTCTTTATCGCGTGTAATGCCTGTTACAGCAAAACGTTTTATATAGTAGGGCCCATTTTTTCCATCTCTATAAATCATATTGTAAATGGTACGACTATCTTTTTTATCGAAAACTTCTGCGTTAATAATATCTTTACCAATAAAAGTTTTTGAATCTACTTTGGTAACCATCATTTTACCTTCTTTGGTAAACACAATAATATCATCAATATCGCTGCAATCGCAAACATATTCGTCTTTACGCAACGATGTTCCAATAAAGCCTTCTTCCCTATTTACATAAAGTTTTGTGTTACGAATTACTACTTTGGTTGCATCTACATCATCAAAAGTGCGTATTTCTGTTTTACGCTCCCGTCCTGCTCCATAGTCTTTTTTAAGTCTTGTGAAATATGCAATAGCATACTCTATAAGGTTTGCTAAATGGTGTTTTACTTCGGCTATTTGCGCTTCTAAAGTATCAATTTTTTGTTGTGCTTTGTCAATATCGAATTTTGAAATACGTTTGATTCTTATTTCTGTTAAACGCTCAATATCTTCAACTGTAATGGCACGTTTTAAGTGTTGAATATGAGGTTGTAACCCCTTATCAATCGCACTAATAACACCTTCCCAAGTTTCTTCTTCTTCTATATCGCGGTAAATTCTGTTTTCGATAAAAATGCGTTCTAAGGATGCAAAATGCCATTGTTCTTCAAACTCGTCTAACCGTATTTCTAATTCTTGCTTTAAAAGATCAACGGTGTTATCGGTCGAGCGACGTAACATTTCTGTTACCCCCACAAACAAAGGTTTATTATCTTCAATAACGCAACCCAATGGTGAAATGGACGATTCACAACTTGTAAAAGCGAATAAGGCATCAATGGTTTTATCTGGTGACAAACCTGGTGGAAGATGAATTAATATTTCAACCTCAGCCGCTGTATTATCTTCGATTTTTTTAATCTTAATTTTTCCCTTCTCATTCGCTTTTAGAATGGAATCTATAACTGTTGAAGTGGTGGTTCCGAAAGGAATTTCAGTAATAACAAGTGTGTTTTTATCTAATTGAGAAATTTTTGCACGAATACGCACACGCCCGCCTCTTAAACCATCATTATAGTTGGAAAAATCGGCAATTCCTGCCGTTGGGAAATCTGGTAAAATAACAAAGCGTTTTCCTTGTAAATGCTTAATGGAAGCATCAATAAGTTCTATAAAATTATGAGGTAATATTTTAGTTGAAAGCCCTACAGCAATACCTTCACCACCTTGTGCCAATAGCAAAGGAAACATAACGGGTAAATTTACGGGCTCTTTACGTCGACCATCATAGGAGCCCTGCCATTCGGTTATTTTTGGATTAAAAACAACATCTAAGGCAAACTTAGATAAACGGGCCTCAATATAACGGGATGCTGCTGCACTATCACCTGTAAGGATATTGCCCCAGTTTCCTTGGGTATCAATTAATATATCTTTCTGTCCAATTTGAACCATGGCATCGGCTATACTGGCGTCACCATGTGGATGGTATTGCATGGTATGACCCACAATATTAGCAACCTTATTATAGCGTCCATCATCCAGATCTTTCATAGAATGCATAATGCGCCGTTGAACAGGTTTTAAACCATCTTCAATAGCTGGTACAGCACGCTCTAATATAACATACGATGCATAATCCAAAAACCAGTCTTTAAACATCCCCGTAACCCGAGTAATCGTTTCTTTTGGTTCGTCTTGATCGTTAATTAAATCATCACCATTTTCAATCATTAATTTTTAATGTTTTTAGGGTCTCCGTTTAGTTTAGTTTTGCCTAATTTCCTGGCATTTCTTAAAACTACTATTTTAGTATTAACTAACGAAAGATGATCGTAACTACGCTTAACTTCTGATTTTTTATTCTTTTTAAATAGCATATAACTACTGTGATTTAATTTTCTTCTAAAATATCCAACTCCACTTTCAAATTATCTATGATAAATTCTTGACGTGTTGGTGTGTTTTTTCCCATATAAAAAGACAACAAATCCTCTATGGACATATTATCATCAAGCATTACAGGATCTAATCGAATGTTCTCGCCAATAAAATGTACAAATTCATTAGGCGATATTTCACCAAGACCTTTAAATCGTGTAATTTCTGGTTTTGGATTTAATTTTTCAATGGCATTTCGGCGTTCTTCATTAGAATAACAATAAATGGTTTCCTTTTTGTTTCGAACACGGAATAAAGGTGTTTGTAAAATATACAAATGTCCTTCTTTAATCACTTCAGGAAAGAACTGTAAAAAAAACGTTATTAAAAGCAATCGAATATGCATCCCATCAACATCGGCATCTGTGGCAATAACCACATTATTATAACGTAAATCTTCTAAAGATTCTTCAATATTAAGAGCCGCCTGCAACAAGTTAAACTCTTCATTTTCATATACAATCTTCTTTGATAATCCATAGCTATTTAAAGGTTTTCCTTTTAAACTGAAGACGGCCTGAGTATTTACATCCCGTGATTTTGTAATACTTCCTGAAGCCGAATCTCCCTCTGTAATGAAAAGCGTAGACTCTAAGTTACGTTCGTTTTTAGTATCCCCAAAATGTACTCTGCAATCGCGAAGTTTTTTGTTATGAAGACTGGCAGATTTGGCCCTATCTTT
>JBNMNO010000157.1:0-5325 GCA_051275695.1 Mariniflexile sp. | reverse complement strand
AAACAAATCAATTTCAAATCTACTTTAGAAAACTATCAGTTAGATCATAATTTCACCATTTCAGAAGTAAAAGCTAAAAAAGAATTTTTTGGTAAAACATTGCAGGAATTAGACTCAATTGATAAATACCGACTAACATTAATTACCATAATCCGTAGTATTGAAAAAAAGAATTTAATAGGTAAAAAAACAATAGTAAAAGAAACATTAGGACGTACATCCCCAGAAACAATAGTTCAACCGGACGATATTTTAGTAGTTTTTGGCAACAATAAAGATATTGAAAAATATTGCATGGGTGAAGAAGAGTACGATTTAAGAAATAAGAATTTTTAATATGATAAAAAACGATTTATTTTTAAGAGCATTAAAAGGAGAAACTGTTGAACGGCCACCCGTTTGGATGATGCGTCAAGCAGGGCGCTATTTACCAGAATTTATTGCATTACGTGAAAAATATGATTTCTTTACAAGATGCCAAACACCAGAAATAGCTAGCGAAATTACAGTACAACCCATCCGCCGTTTTGGCATGGACGCTGCTATTTTATTTAGCGATATTTTGGTAATCCCGCAAGCCATGAACATTGAGGTTGAAATGAAACCAAATTTTGGTCCATACCTTCCTAATCCTGTTCGCACGTCAAAAGATGTTGACAATGTTATTGTGCCCGATGTTACCGTGGCCTTAGACTACGTATATCAAGCCATAAAAGCCACAAAAGAATTATTGAATGATGATATTCCTTTAATTGGTTTTGCAGGTTCGCCATGGACCATTCTTTGCTATTGCGTGCAAGGGCAGGGCAGTAAAACATTCGATAAAGCCAAAGAATTTTGTTTTACTAATCCCGTAGCAGCACATCTTTTATTGCAAAAAATAACCGACACCACTATTGCTTACTTAAAAGAAAAGGTGAAAGCAGGCGTTAATGCTGTACAAATTTTCGATTCTTGGGGAGGTATGTTATCGCCAATCGATTATCAAGAATTCTCGTGGCAATATATCAACCAAATCATTGAAGCCCTAAAAGACGATGCCCCAGTAATTGCATTTGGTAAAGGCTGCTGGTTTGCTCTTGGCGACATGGCAAAAAGTAACGCATCTGCACTAGGTATTGACTGGACCTGTTCCGCTCGTAATGCCCGATATTTATCAGGTGGAAACATTACGCTTCAAGGTAATTTTGACCCTGCCCGTTTGTTATCGCCCCCTGCAGAAATAAAGAAAATGGTACATCAAATGATTAACGAATTTGGTAAAGACAAATACATTGTAAACCTCGGTCATGGTATTTTACCTAACATTCCGGTAGACCATGCTAAGGCATTTATTGATGCTGTAAAAGAATATAAAAGTTAAATTTTGGGCGTTACCATAAGGGTCGCGCTTTTAGCTATATCTTTTGTTTGTAAAGTTTTGTTGTTTTTAAACAGCTTTTAGCAAAACAAAAGGATGCCGCTTCAATCGCTAACGCAAAACCAGCTTAATGATTAAAAATATAGCCTTAGCAATAAAAGCATATTTCGGAGCTTTTAGTTTAATTTCAAAATTAAAACTCTGGAATTTTTTTGCTATCCCAATGCTTATAAGTGTTGTTATTGCCGTTCTTATTGGTGTTTCAGCCTATGGGCTTTCAGATACTATAGGTTTTTACATATCTAAATTATGGGTTTGGGAATGGGGAAAAGAAACCTTTACAACTATTGGAAATATAATTGGAGGATTTTTTATAATACTCATCGGGCTCATTCTTTACAAGCACATCATTATGGCACTTTCAGCACCATTTATGAGTCCCGTTTCTGAAAAAATTGAAAATTATTTAACAGGAAATTCCAGTTATAATCATAGAAACACAAGCTTTTCACAACAATTGAGGCGTGGTATAATAATTAATATGAGAAACCTTTCTATGGAATTAATACTAACCATACCTATTCTGTTGCTCGGTTTTATTCCAATAATTGGGTTGTTTTCAACCATTTTATTGTTTTTAGTACAAGCCTATTATGCGGGATTTGGTAATATGGACTATACTTTAGAGCGTCATTTTAAATACGCCGAAAGTGTGCAATTTGTTAAAAAACATCGTGGTTTAGCAATTGGAAACGGCATCGAATTTATGTTGTTTTTATTAATCCCTGTTATTGGTGTTATATTAGTATTGCCACTTTCGGTAACGGCAGCTTCATTAAAAACTATTGAAGCTCTAAAATTAAAATCGAATTTACCAGATGCAACTTAACTTTGAAACTTTTTATATAGAACCCGTAAAAATCCAAGATGCCTGGGGTTTATGTGATTTTATAGTTTCAAATGAAGCCCGTTTAAAACGCTATTTTCCAAAAACTTTAGAACAAAATTTAACCCCCGGTTTATCTAAAAATTTCGTTCAACAAAAAGTTAACCAATACCAATTAAAAGAGGAATGTTTATTCACTTTAAAAGAAAACCAAACCCAACAAATAATTGGATTAATTTACATTAAGGATCTAGATTGGGTAAAAAAACAAGGGGAGCTTGCCTATTGTATTGGGTATCAATTTGAGGGGAAAGGGTTGGTAAGTCAATCTGTAAAAGCTTTATCAAAATATGCCTTTGAAGTTCTAGAAATAGACACACTTCAAATAATTACTCATAAATCCAATTTAGGCAGTGTTAAAGTTGCCGAAAATTGTAATTTTATATGGCGAAAAACCTTAAAAAAGGAATTTAAGCCATTAAATGAATCTCCATTAGATATGGAACTCTTTGAACTTTATCATGAAAAATAAATTCTATCAATACATACAACAATTACAAGATACCATCACTTCAAAATTAGAGGCGGTTGATGGCAAAGCACTTTTTAAAGAAGATATTTGGGAACGTCCAGAAGGCGGTGGCGGAAGAACCCAGGTCATTGAAAATGGTGACGTTTTTGAAAAAGGTGGTGTTAATATTTCTGGGGTACACGGGGAACTGCCAGAAACCATGCAACGTTATTTTGGAGTCAAAGATGCCAACTTTTTTGCTTGCGGTTTAAGTTTAGTTTTACATCCTAAAAACCCCATGGTACCAGCGGTTCATGCTAATTGGCGTTACTTTGAAATGTATGCTAAAAATGGTGATTTAGTAGATAGCTGGTTTGGTGGCGGACAAGATTTAACGCCTTACTATTTATTTGAAGCGGATGCTATTCATTTTCATCAAACTTGCAAAACCGCTTGCGATAAACATAAGCCTGATTTCTACAAAACATATAAAGCTAAATGCGACGACTATTTTTGGAATACCCACAGAAATGAAGCGCGTGGCATTGGAGGTTTGTTTTTCGATTATTGCAAAGCAACCGAAACTATGTCCATGGAAAACTGGTATAATTTTGTAACCGAAGTTGGAAATAGTTTTCTAGAAGGTTATGTTCCAATTGTTGAAAAACGAAAACATTTAACCTTTTCAAAAGAACAAAGAGAATGGCAAGAAATTCGTCGGGGCCGCTATGTAGAATTCAATCTCGTACACGATAAAGGCACCTTGTTCGGACTTAAAACAAACGGACGCATAGAAAGTATTTTAATGAGTTTGCCGCCTCATGTGCAATGGGTTTACAACCATCAACCTGAAGTAGGTAGTGAGGAAGAAAAACTATTGGACGTGTTGAAAAATCCTGTTGATTGGGTAAAAAACTAAACGTATGAATTGCTACTGCGGGAATGCAATCCCATATTCACAATGTTGCGAAAAAGTACATAAAGACATTAATAAAGCCTTAACCGCAGAACAATTAATGCGTTCAAGATATAGTGCTTTTGTATTGGCTGATGGCGACTATTTAATGCAGAGTCACCATGCTTCCACACGACCGATAAAAGAAAAAAAAGACCTTATTAAATGGGCAAAATCGGTAGAATGGATTAAATTAGAGGTATTAGAAACTTCACAAGGAAAGCAAGACGACACCGAAGGAATAGTTAAATTTAATGCGTTTTTTTATGAAAATGGAGAAGTAAATGTTATTCATGAAAAATCAGCTTTTTTAAAAGAAAATAATCATTGGACATACTTAGGATTAAGTAAATAAAACATATAATAATGTACCCACTTAGAAGAAACAGACGATTAAGAACCGGTGAATCTATTCGCTCTTTAGTTAGAGAAACCATTATAACACCAAACGATTTTTTAGTGCCTCTTTTTGTCGTGGAAGGAAAAGGTATAAAAGATGAAATTCCATCCATGCCAAATTACTTTCGATACAGTTTAGATTTATTGGAGAAAGAAGTTAAAGAACTTTGGAAATTAGGTTTAAAATCTGTGTTGTTGTTTGTTAAAGTTCCTGACAACCTAAAAGACAATAAAGGAACAGAAGCCTTAAACCCAAATGGACTCATGCAACGCGCTATTAAAACGGTTAAAAATGCATGTCCAGATATGTTGGTCATGACAGATGTTGCTCTAGACCCTTATTCGGCTTACGGACACGATGGCATTATTGAAAAAGGTATCATTTTAAATGATGAAAGCGCCGATGTGTTAGCAGAAATGAGTATTTCACACGCCAAAGCAGGCGCCAATTTTGTAGCACCAAGCGATATGATGGATGGCCGTATTTTAACCATTCGAAAAGCTTTGGAAGATGAAGGGTTCTTCAACACAGGAATTATGAGTTATTCGGCTAAATATGCCTCAGCATTTTATGGGCCGTTTAGAGATGCTTTAGATTCTGCTCCTGTAAATATGATTGATATTCCAAAAGATAAAAAGACCTATCAAATGGATTATGCCAACCGTTTTGAAGCTATTAAAGAAACCGAAATGGATATTGATGAAGGTGCTGATATCGTTATGGTAAAACCGGGTTTGTGCTACTTAGACATTGTTCGAGAGATAAAAAATGCTGTTGATGTTCCCGTAGCGGTGTATCAAGTTTCTGGTGAATATGCGATGCTCAAAGCTGCCGCTGAAAAAGGTTGGTTAGACCATGATGCGGTAATGATGGAGCAAATTACAGCCATTAAACGCGCTGGAGCCGATGTGATTGCTAGTTATTTTGCGAAGGATATTGTAAAGCTGATTAATAAATAAAGCATTATTAATTAAAAAATAAATGTATATCCGTAACTACTCATAATTTTGTATATTTGTTTGATATATAATTGATTGAGATGAATATTTTTAGTTTTGGAGTAGAATTTAGTAGTGAAGCGGATTGTATTGCACATTTTAAGGCTGAACGTGATAAAATTGGTGTAACATGTAAGTGTAAAAACACTGATTTTTTCTGGATTAAAAGCAGATTGAGTTATGAATGTAAGAGTTGTAAAAAGCGAATTACACTC
>JBNMNO010000156.1:0-5436 GCA_051275695.1 Mariniflexile sp. | reverse complement strand
TTTCTCTATAAAAAACCGTTTCATAAGTTCAGACGCTTCAGCTTCCATAACACCTCCTTTTATAATCGTTTTTGGATGCAACTTAGTGTTTAAATGAATACAACCTCGCTCCAAATCTCGCGCGCCATAAACAATATTCGAAATCTGACTCCAATACAAAGCACCCGCACACATTTGGCAAGGTTCTAAAGTCACATATAGGGTACAATTTATTAAATACTTACCTCCTAAAAAGTTGGCAGCAGCTGTTATAGCCTGCATTTCGGCATGTGCCGTTACATCCGTTAAGGTTTCGGTTAAATTATGTCCTCTGGCAATTACTTTATTGTCAATAACAATAACAGCTCCCACAGGAATTTCACCTTTCTCGTAAGCAGCTTCAGCTTCCTGAAGGGCTTTTTTCATAAAATAAGTGTCGTCAAAAAAGTTTTCCATAGATGTAAAAGTAAAAAAGGCGGCTGAATATTCAGTCACCTTTTTTACTCGAAATATTAATTATATTTAATTCTTAATAATTTTTTCGTTTGTGTTAATAAATTCTCCTTTTATGTTTAAAATATAAAGACCCGATTGTAAGGCGCTAATATTTAATGAGATTTCACCTAATAAAGTTGCTTTCTTAGACAGGACTAATCTACCATTTAAATCGACTAAAGTAATAGTAACATCGCCTAAACTTTTGTTTGTATTTATAGTTAACACACTATTAACTGGGTTAGGGTATATCTTATAATCTTGAGAATTGAAAGTCTTCGAACTTAGTGTTGTACAGTTAGCCAATGTGAATGGTGCAACCAGATCGCCTTCTGTAGGCATCACAAAACTTTCTGTTTGATCTATCATAGAAACAGCATCTCCTTGAGCCGCTCCAAAACCCAAGCCTCGTTTTGCGAAAACTTCCCATATCATACACTGGTTTTCTCCACCTGTTAAGGCTATATCGGCTGCTAAAAGGGCATCTCTGCCATCAACATAACCAGGGCTGCAAGGTTGTAATTTCATGCCATCCATAACCAATTGCATGACTTTATTATTACCGCCAGTACCATTAAATAAATCGGGGTCGAAACCATATTTTTCAATATAGGCCCAAGATAAATCCCAAAGTGCTGTACACCAAACAAAACCAATATAGTGAACGCCTTCATTCCTTAAAACTGGGTTATCAGCTGCATCTGTATACCAAACTGAATCGTCGTTAGTGGCTGCATAGGTGTAATTATTTATTCCAAAATCAGTACTATACGGCGACAAGCGACTTCCATCTTGCCCTCCAGGTAAAACATAGTTGAACATTAAACGTTGGGTTTCTGGTAAATCTGAAGCTTTCATGGTCAGCATTAAAGCAATCCAGTCAGACCAGCCCTCTCCCATTTGTTCGTTATTTTGCAAACAATCAACATTAACAGCACCTCCGGTAAGTCTATTAGAAATACCATGACCATACTCATGAGCAATAATACCATTAGCAAAATCTCCATCACGTAAACCTGACGAAGTAGAGCCCATAGTAACATTAACAGTTGAGCTATTTAATTCTGTAATAATAGCCTCTCCATCGGCTTGAGTCACGATTATTGATGGTATAGTAACCGTACCCCCAACGGCCCCTGCGGCCATGTTAATAGGATCTTCTACAACATTATTAACAACAATTACAGCAATAGCGCCAGCTGTTTCAGCCGCTAAAACTTTAAATCCAAACTCACAGTCTCCACGTCTTAAAATAGCTATTTTACCTACAAGTGCAGACGCATTGGTAATCACATCGCAAGCATCATTAGGGTCTGTAGAGGTTCCGCCACTATTATCGTCTTCCACCAATACAACATCAGCAGTTATAGGAGCGGCATCTGTAGGATAATCAGCACCAAATGTCGCCGGATTTCCTCCGTAATCTCCACTTAAAGGGCCATTATTAATGGCTATAGGAGGCGTAATAGTGCCAAAAGTATCCCATAAAAACATTTGCATTCTTGGGCTAGTACTGTCTGGTGGTGTGCCAAAATTCGCATTATTATAAGCACTGGCATCTTGCCCATCTGCAAAAACGGGGTCACCAGCTCCTCTACCTCCAGAATAATGCTTTTTTTGAAAATTACCACTCGCAGTATTAAACCCATACTGAAACCAAATATCGTGCATCATATTATTCATGTAAAACAAGTTGGTCAGCGCTGCATTTTTATAATCTACGGGTTCTTGTGTACTAAAATCTACTGGAAAATTAAAATTTAATGAAGCTCCTCCATCAGGAGAATAGCCTATGCCGTCATTCCCATCATCATCTAATTGAGCAATAACATTATTGCCTTTAGTAATAGTATATTCTGCACCAGCAATACCATTGTCATCGTGCCAACCAAAAGGAGATGCTATTGAATTTGAAGGATCTGATATAAGTTGAATCGTTCCACTATCAGGAGTTTCTGCAGGCAATGGTAAAATATTATATTGAGAGCCATCTGCCACCATAGAAGAATTTTTAAATAGCGTAAATTTTTCATTGTTCCTTACAGATGCTTTTTTGATAATACCATGCTCAGCATGATTCCCACCAAAACTGCAACTCACTACCCAATCGCTAACATCCAAAATACTTCCAGTGATAGCATCTACCCTAACGCTCCACCAGTGCTTACTGTCTAGGGTATAAATACTTAAATTCCATGATAATTTTAAAGAACCATCTGGCATTTGAAAATAGACTAATTCTACCGGTATATTTTCCTGAGAAACATTGCTTTTAGAGTAAATATCCTTTTTGTCAATAGTTTCTATAAATTGTAGTCCTTTTATACTGCCTAAATTAAAATAAGCCGCGGCTTTATTTATAGCTTGTTCTGAATTTATAAAAGGAGTCGATGTGTTTATTTTTTTACTAATATTATTTACGAATCTGTTTGCATAATATAGCCCTTTCTTATCTTTAATTGAAATGGTTGATATCGCATTATGAATCGCTATTCCCTGATATCTCTGATTAACATATATTTGAGTGGTTTTAGTTTTTTCTGTAAAAACTTCCTTATTAACATATAGATCGGAAACATCATTGCTTGTTAATTTAAAATTTTCTTTTTTACTGCTGATAAAATCCTGAACTGGCGTTGCATATTTAGAATTTGCCAATGGGTTTTGAGAATATCCATTTTCAACAATAAAGAATACATTGAATAAAATTAAACATACAAGGTAATAGTTTTTCATAATAATCTGTTTTCAGCCAATATAATGAAGTTTTAACAAAAAATCAGCCCAATTGAAATAAACTAATAGTTAAATTAAATAAACATTGAATAATAAAATGATTGTAAAATTTTAAGTTGTCCTATATAATAAGGAATTGTTGAAAACACAATTTTAAATGATAACACCAATCTTATCATTTTCAAATATTACATTTGTAAACTCATGAACAAAATTTTAAACACCGTAAACTCACCTAATGATTTGCGCAAACTCTCGCAAGATTGCTTACCTCAACTTGCCAAAGAATTACGTGACTTTATCATAAATATTGTCGCCACCAAAGAAGGACATTTAGGTGCTAGCCTTGGTGTTGTAGAATTAACTATTGCTTTGCATTATGTCTTTAACACACCCAAGGACCAACTTATTTGGGATGTTGGACATCAAGCTTACGGACACAAAATATTAACAGGGCGACGAAATGATTTTCATACCAATAGACAAATGGGCGGAATTAGTGGCTTCCCAAAACGAGAGGAAAGTGTTTATGATGCTTTTGGTGTGGGGCATGCCTCAACCTCTATTTCGGCGGCTTTAGGAATGGCTATTGCTTCGCAATTAAAAGGGGATATAGAAAAACAGCATATTGCAGTTATTGGCGACGCTTCTATAGCCAGTGGTATGGCGTTTGAAGGCTTAAATCATGCAGGTGTTACCCATGCTAATTTACTTATTATTTTAAATGATAACGCCATTGGTATCGACCCAAGCGTAGGTGCCTTAAAACAATATTTAACCAATGTTAAAAAAGGCATTCAAAGAAAAAATAATATTATTAAAGCTTTAAATATTAATTATTCTGGCCCCATAGATGGCCATGATATTGATAAGGTTATTTCAGAGTTAAAGCGTTTAAAGACCGTAAAAGGTCCTAAATTTTTACATGTTATAACCACCAAAGGCAAAGGATTAAAGCAAGCTGAAGAAAACCAGGTTACATACCACGCTCCTGGGAAGTTTAATGCATTTACCGGTGATCTCATTTCAAAAACCCCCTCCGCATTCACCAAGTATCAAGATGTTTTTGGGCATACTATTTTAGAGCTTGCAAAACAAAACAATAACATTGTAGGTATTACGCCTGCCATGCCTACTGGAAGTTCATTAAAATACATGATGGATGAAATGCCAGAACGTGCTTTTGATGTTGGAATTGCCGAACAACATGCTGTAACCTTAGCAGCTGGTATGGCTATGCAAGGATTAATTCCGTTTTGTAATATATATTCCACCTTTTTACAACGTGCTTACGACCAGGTTATTCATGACGTGGCGCTTCAGAAACTACCTGTAATTTTTTGTTTAGACCGTGCCGGTTTGGTTGGTGAAGATGGCGCTACACATCATGGCGTTTTTGATTTATCATATTTAAGATGCATTCCAAATCTTATCATTTTTGCTCCCAGAAACGAAATTGAACTGCGCAATATTATGTTCACATCTCAACTTGGTTTGCAACTACCTATTGCTATTCGCTATCCAAGAGGCACTGGTGTTACTGTTGATTGGAAACAACCTTTTAGTACCATAGAGATTGGTAAAGGTGTTCAATTAAAAGAAGGTAACACGTTGGCTGTTTTAAGTATTGGAACGATTGCTAAAAATGTGGGGCCAGCTATTTCCAATTGCAACTATCCTGAAAATGTTGCACATTATGATATGCGCTTTATAAAACCTTTAGACGAAACATTATTACATGCTATTTTAAAGAAATATGATACTATTATAACTATTGAAGATAATTCGGTTAAAGGCGGTTTTGGAAGTGCCGTTTTGGAGTTTGCTTCGGTTAATGACTATAGAAACACTGTTAAAGTTTTAGGCATTCCCGATGTTTTTATTGAACATGGCAGCGTTAACGAACTTCAAAAAACTATTGGTTTGGATGTTGAAAGTTTAACGAATTACTTTAATGGTGTTTAATTGAATATCCAAACTAGACATCACAGCCCTGTTTGCGTTAGGGATTGAAGCGGTATCCTTTTTAAAATTGGATATAAAAAGCTTTATGGTGAACTAAAAATCAACAGATTACCACATCGCTTACTCTTTGCTATGACCTTTTAAAAAGATATAGCAGAAAGCCCGACCCTTGTGGTAACGCCTAATTAAAAATCGATGCCTTTTATTTTTTTGTATTCTAGTATGGCTTTACTATCAGATAGCAAAGAGACATGATAACAC
>JBNMNO010000155.1:0-5482 GCA_051275695.1 Mariniflexile sp. | reverse complement strand
TTGAATTTGACCATCAGTCGCCTGTATTCCTATATGATCATTCAAAACCCTTTTCAGGGCCAGTTAAAACACATGTACACACCGTTGTTCGTACACCAAATGGCAATGATTATGGAAAGGATTTGTTGAAAGCACATTTAGAAAAAGAGCATAAACATGAAAAGAATTAGATGATTTTTTCTTTCAAAAAAAAAATAATGTAAACACGAATATTAATATCTACTTAAAATTATCATGAACAATAAAAGAGTTAAACTACTGACCGTATTTCTTTTTTCATGCTTACTAACTAATGCGCAAGAGTCAAATGAAAAGGACTACCCTCTAAAAGCAGATGTAGCAACCATTGATGGTATTATTAAGGCATATTATGAAATTATGTCGGGTCCAGCTATCGAACCAATAAATTTTCAAAGAGATAAGTCTTTACATTATGAAAATGCTTTGATCCTATTTTCTGGTACTGATAAAAACAAAATCTATAATGATATAGAGAACGTATTTGATTTTCATAAAAACTCCGTAAAAACTAAACCAGGGATTTGGGAGTATGAAATTGAAAGGGATACACATCAATATGGCAACATCGCAAACGTTTGGAGCACTTTTGGAATAAGAGAAAAAGTAGATGGAGCTTTTAAAATGAAAGGTATAAGTAGTGTTCAATTATATCACGATGGGAACAGATGGTGGATTCTTTCTTGGTTGACACAAAGTGAAAAAACAGATAGCCTATCAAAAAAATAGTATTGAAAATAAACACCATGATTACAAAAACCTCTTTGCTCACGTTTAAAAAGATAAATTTAGTTATAATTTGCTTGTTTACTTATACTTTAGCCTTTACACAAGAAGTGGAAAATACCGTTGACCTAAATGCACAACATTGGTATCACGGTTCTGAAAACTGTAAAGAAAACACCAACTCACCTATTCAGGTTGTTCAATACAACAACAATACATGGATACTGCGTCAAAACATTTGCACCCATTTCGAAGCACCTTTCATGTTCCTTTTTATTGGGGATGACAAGGCGTTGCTAATGGATACAGGAGCAACACAAGAAGAGGATGTTTTCCCACTATATGAAACAGTAAATGGAATACTTAACGATTGGTCTAAAAAAAACGGAGAGCTTGAATTGATCGTAGCGCATACACATAGCCATAATGATCACTATGCAGCAGACAGACAGTTTATGGGGAAACCAAATACAACTGTCGTACCCCTACGAATTGAATATGTAAAGAACTTTTTTCAGTTTCTTAATTGGCCCGAAGATATTGTTGAACTCGACCTTGGGAATAGAATAATAAAAATCATCCCTATTCCGGGCCATCAAAAAGCTTCTATAGCGGTTTATGACACTTCTTCTAAGCTATTACTAACTGGAGATACTTTTTATCCAGGTCGTCTGTATGTTGATGATTGGGATTCATTTGGTAAGAGCATAAATAGGCTTGTTGATTTTACTAAACATTATGAAATATCTTATATTCTAGGCAATCATATTGAGATGTCAACTACTGATGGGATAGACTATGCGATGGAGTCTACTTACCATCCACAAGAACACAAACTGCCCTTAACTGTCGAGGATTTAAAAGCACTTCAACTTGCGCTTACTAAATTGGGAAATAAACCAACTAACGAAGTTCATAAAAACTTCATCATATATCCTATTAATAATTAGCAATAAAAGGAGCTGCTAAAACAAAACTTAAAATCATGAAATACAGATTGCTAATTATAACTCTTTTTCTTTCCATAACTATTATGAAATTAACCCTAGTATCAAGGGATTTACCCAACCATTTAAGCAAAATATTATAGCCCGAAAGATCATTACTAACATCTATATGACTCTCGAATTTCTTACTTAGATCATTGGTCAAATAACCTAAGGATAAGCTCAAACTTAATTTAGAAACATCGATGCCAAGACATCGTTTTAATACTATATGCATTATAATTGTTTTTTAAAGCAATAATTCCCCTTTTCATCTTTGCTCGCATTTGATTCGATCTCTATAATTTGGATCTAGGTACTGTCCAGATTCTAAGAGAACTATAGAAGGGCGGGATTTCTATGAAACGATATTACAATAATGTATCTAGCCGAGACCTCTCTGTCCCTTCTATTTTAGCTCTTATTAATTACTAGAAAACTACTATATTTATAACCAATAAATTAAAAACTGTAAACATACGAACCGAGACCGTTGGAAGTAACACTGACAAGTGCAATTACCTTATTGGTTTTTTATATCCTTATCGTATTTCCCTGACTCCAATAAATTGAGTAATGTACCAAAACCGGGTTCTACCGTACCTCCATACAAGCAAATACCTAGCCGCTCCTGCAATTATTAAACAATAACAGAAATAAAAAAACTTTATACTAAATTTTGTATCTTAAAGAAATATTAATTTTCAGTATGTCAAAGCAAAGTCATCTTTGTCATTTCAAAGTCAATGTCTTATTGAAAGTTCAATTAAAATTGAGCCAGTTATAATAGAGTATTCAGTAAGTAAATGAGCACGTAAAATTAGAAATATAATAGGATTAGAGTCCTTATTAGGTTTAATTTAAAAGATCATGAAATTATGAGTAAACGTTCATATAAAGAATTGGAAAAGGGGCTCATTGCATTAAAAACCATTAGTGATGAGTATTCAAAAAAAGAATACGATCATGAGTTCTTTGATAATATGGCAGACATGGTTGATGTAATAGAGCTTATTTATGATGAGAATAACCAACCCGTCGATTTCTATATCCGTGCAATAAATATTGCTTTCGCAAAGTTTTTAGGCAAAACCCAGAAGCAATTACTAAATAAAAGAGTTTCCTCGGTTGTCAATATCATAGAAAACCATTGGCTCACTTCCTTTGCTAGTGTTGATAAAACAGGAAAGGGAATTAGATTTAAAAGTTATGGTGCTACATATGAAAAGTATTATTTAGTTACAGCATGGAAAGTTTCCGAAAACAGAGTTGGTATTACCTTTATAGATATTACGAAAACAGAAAAATCTAAAATTGAACTAAAAAATAGTCTTGAAAAAGAAAAAAAAAGCACTGATTAAAACGAAGCTTATACTTAAAAAAAAGAGCGTAGAGTTATATCATACTATTAAGAATCTAGATACGGTTAAAATAAAATGACCCTTCAAAATAAAGAGAAAAATAAGCGCGTAAATGAATTAGCTCTTATTAAAGTTGAGCTAGAACAACAAAATATTTGTTTAAATCAAGCAGCTATCGTTTCTGAAACTGATGCTAATTGTAACATTATATTTGTTAACGACAACTTCTGTAAACTTTACGGCTACAAAAAAGAAGAATTAATTGGTAAAAATCACAGAGTTTTAAAGAGCGGAAAACAACCTAACGCATTTTTTACTGATATGATGAAAACTATTAGTTCTGGGAGAGTTTTTAAAGGTGAAATTTTGAATAAGGTAAAAGGGGACGAAAAATTCTTTTGGATGGACATAACCATTGTGCCTTTTATAGACTTAAATGGAAAAATAATTAAATATGTCGCTATTATGTTTGACATCAACACCCAAACTATTCAAAAAGAAATCCTTTTAAATCAAGCTCATGAATTAGCCCTTGCAAATACAGAACTTGCTTTACAAAATAAAGAAAAAGATAAACGGGCAGATGAATTAGTAATCGCTAACAAAGAACTTGCTGCAAGCACCATAAAGTTAAATGAAGCACTAGAAAACCAAAAAGAATTAAACAAGCTAAAATCGAGATTTGTGTCAACAGCATCTCATGAATTTAGGACTCCGTTATCAGCAATTAATTTTGCAGCCGGCTCTATTAAAAAGCACTGGGCTAAAATGGAGACAATAACGATCGAAAAAAAACTAGATAAAATAGAAGAGCAGGTTATGTATATGACACACTTATTGGACGATATTTTACTTGTTGGTGAAGCTGATGCAGGTAAAATGAAGAACAACCCTTTACATGTAAATTTTGGAATCTTTATCTATAACATAATTGAGGAGGTTTATATTTCTCGTAAAAAATCACACAAAATAGTACTAGTTGATCCTGAAGAATTAATGAGCACTGATATATTTATTGATGAAAAATTAGGACGAAATATTTTTATCAATATAATAAGTAACGCAATAAAATTTTCCCCAAATAACAAAAAAATTATTATTGAATTGTCATCCGAAGAAAAATATATAATTTTTTCGATTACCGATTTTGGAGTTGGAATACCAAAGTCGGAATTTAAAAATATATTTACCCCTTTTGTACGCGGAAAAAATGTTGATTTAATTCCAGGAACAGGACTTGGTTTATCTATTGTAAAAGAAGCAATAAATGTAATAAAAGGAGAAATAATTGTTAATAGTGCTCTTGGAAAGAAAACAACCTTTATTGTTAAAATTCCAAAAAAAATAAGGCTATAGTATGTGGAAAATATTAATTATTGAAGATTCAATGGCTGTAAGAGAAGAGCTTTCCGATATTCTCATTATGGATGGCTATTGTGTTTTTGAGGCTGAAAATGGATTAATTGGCCTTGAAATGACTTTGAAAGAACAGCCAGATCTTATCGTTTCAGATATACTTATGCCGAAGCTTAACGGTTTCGAAATGTTTAAAATGCTACGAAAGGATAAGAGAACATCGAGTATTCCATTAATTTTCCTTTCTGCAAAAGGAGAAAAAGAAAATATTAGAACTGGAATGAATTTAGGAGCTGAAGATTTTTTAGTGAAACCGATAATTGTGAAAGATCTGTTGAATGCTATTGAAAATAAAATTAAAAAGAAATTAATTATAGATCAAAAAATTATCGATAAGACAACAGTGTTATCGACTATTCTTATGAGTAAAAAAGATGAAATAGATAATTATGCTCGTTTAATTTCACATGAATTAAAATCATCACTAAGAAATGTTTCAGATCAATTAACTTGGTTTAAAGAAGATATAGATAAAAGTATCCATACCGAAGATTCTATTAATAACTTTCGACTTATGGAAGAAAATATATGGGAAATGCACTTAATATTAGAAAAACTTGAACACTACAACAATATCACGTCTGCTACTTTTAAAAATAAATACATAAATATTAATACGATTGTAAAACAGGTTATTAATGAAATAAATAAACCTTCTAATATTACAATGCTGTGTTCAACTCATAAGTGCAACAAACTTATTATTTAGTTTTTCAATCGGACTAAGATAATTGAATTTTCTAACGGGTCTGTTATTGATTGATAATTCTACTTGTTTGATTCTTTTTTCGGTTATGTCTCTCAAGTCGGTCTTCTTTGGAAAGAACCTTCTGATGACACCTATCCTGTTTTCCACCGTGCCTTTTTCCTGTGACGTGTAAGGTGTTGTAAAATAGGTTTTTACATTGAACGTTTCTGCAATGTCCTGATGTTCGCTAAATTCCTTTCCATTATCAAAGGTGATGGTCTTTATGT
>JBNMNO010000154.1:0-5516 GCA_051275695.1 Mariniflexile sp. | reverse complement strand
CGGAAAATCCTAGCATACAAAGTCTTACTTTCTATATACCAACCGTTGTGCGTCATGGCTTGCACATATTACTGACCTGAAGTTGACAGATATACAATTTCATGAATTTAAAAGGGAATAATTATATTATGAGTAACTTAGACAGTATCCTCAAAAATAAGTATGGATTTGAAAATCCTTTTAAACCTGATCCCCTTGCAGAGAAAGCATTGCCTTATTTGACTACCGGGAAGCACTTACTTGATGTTGGTTGTGGAGAAGGAGCGGATACTGTGTTCTATGCACAGAAAGGGTTCCAGGTTACAGCTTTGGATAATAACGAAACACATTTAGACCGTTTGCAAGCATTTATAAATGATAACTCAATTACAAATGCTTCGATAGTGAATACTAATATATTAAATTTTCAATATCCTCAAAATTATTATGACGTGATTAACTGCCTACTTGTTGGATGTTGCATGAGTCGTAGTGATTTTGAAAAGTTGCTTGTAACACTTAAATCGACCGTCAAAAAAGGAGGTGTTATCATTATGTCTTTACGCAATTATCTAGATCCGGAATTTAAAGATTATGTTTCCTCAGAAACAATGATTGAACCTAATACTTTTACAAAAAGGGAAGACTGTTGTAAAATAAGATACTACATCGAGGAAAACAGACTTCGTGAATGCTTCCTTGATTTTGAAATTCTTTATTATTATGAAGGCCTTGTCAAGGATAAGTACGAAGAAATTCAAAAGCACGGAGATTCATATATTATTTGCAGGAAAAAAGATTAAGGCCAATTGAACACAAAAAGAACAACAATGCACAACAATGGCTTTAATTAATTTCTTGTTTTTACTTACTCTGAAAATTCTATAGAATTTTCAGCTTTGTGTGTACTTGTAGTGTATAGTGCTAACCAACGTAACTACTCATAGCTGCGATAATAGTTATAATTATTTAAAATCAACTAACAATAATCATTAATTTAAAACTTAAAATCATGGGAAAAATCATTTCTTTTATTTATGGGATAATGGCATACCTAATTTTTCTAATTGCTTTTCTTTATGCAATTGGCTTTGTTGGTAATCTTATTGTTCCAAAATCAATCGACTCTGGTACAGAAGCTAATTTTTGGACAGCATTATTAGTCAACGCACTTTTGTTAAGCATTTTTGCAATACAGCATAGTGTAATGGCGAGGCCTGCATTTAAGAAATGGATTACAAGTGTTATTAGCCCTGGCATAGAGCGAAGCACCTATGTGCTATTGTCTAGTTTATCTCTGCTTTTAATTTATTGGCAATGGCAACCAATAACCACAATTGTGTGGAAAGCTGAAAATGAAACTATTGCCCTGATTATAACTGGAGTATTTTTCTTTGGATGGTTAGTTGTATTTCTCTCGACATTTATGATTAATCATTTTGAGCTCTTTGGCTTGAAACAAATTTTTGATAATTTAAAGAATAAACTGACTGAAAACCCTAAATTTCAAACTAATTTCTTTTACAAAATTGTACGACACCCTATTATGTTAGGATTTATTATTGCATTTTGGGCAACGCCTTTAATGACTGTTGGGCATTTAATATTCTCTTTTACTACAACCGTATACATACTTGTGGCAGTAAAATATTTAGAAGAAAAAGACCTTCGTGAATTTATTGGAAAAGAATATGAAGACTACCAAAATGAGGTGCCAATGATTATACCATTTTCAAAAAGAGCAAAATAGAAAAAGGTCATTTTTAAATTGTATTATTTATTATCTTAACAACTGACAGAATATAGTAATACAAAATAGAAACCTTATGTGCGAAAAAAACAAATTAAAAAAGCCCGGATTACCACCAATGGGTGCACAAGACTTCTCGGAGATAGAAGATTGGTCGGGCTATTTTAATGCTGTTCTTGGAAAAGGAGCGCGAGATACACTCATTGCAGCCCTGTATTCTTTTGAACAGGAGGGATTTAATAAAGGATTTGCGGTCGATTTAGCCGCTGGAGAAGGGCGTGATTCACTGGAATTGCTCAGTAGAAACTGGCGGGTATTAGCAACCGATAATCACCCAGAAGCATTCTCTTATTTATGGCCGAGGGTACCAGAGATATTGAAACCCCAATTGACGACCACAGAGGTGAACTTCTGTGATATGAAGTTTCCCGACTGTGACATGGTGAACGCTAGTTTTGCCTTGCCGTTTTGCGAGCCACAACATTTTGAATTCCTTTGGAATAAAATAGTAGCATCAATCCGCCCCGGAGGCAGGTTTGCAGGTCAGTTCTTTGGAAGTAGAGATACCTGGGCAACACTTCCGAATCGGTCTCACCACTCTCGTAAAGAAGTTTTAAAGTTGTTGGAAGCCTTTTCGATAGAGATGATGAGGGAAGAAGAACGCGACGATCCACAAGAGCTTAGAAAACCAAAACATTGGCAAATATTTCATGTCGTAGCGAGGAAACATTAAAAATGGTAAGAGGATAAAACGACCTATCTATCGCCGGAATATTTTCCTAAAACAATTTAAAATTACGGAGTGGTTAACGGAAAATCATATCGGAGAAAAAATCGAAAATATAATTGTTAATAAATGATTTAAAAAAAACATAAATACAACAACTTGTATAATTAATTGCTTGGTTCTCGCCTACTCAGAAAATCCTGCGGATTTTCCTTTGGTTCGTTCCATTTTTAGTAAGTTAGTTGCTCGCACACGCAGCTATCCTTACACATAAACATTGTAAAACATTTTGACCCGTCCTAAATGAAGGCTATATAATTCTAAACAGTTATGGATAAAAACGACAAAGTAACCAGGCGTTACAGTGTATCTTTAAAATTAAAAATTTTATCCGAATATTATAGTACTGGTAAATACACCTACAACTTTAGTTTTAGATAGTGACTTTAATTTTATTAATGCCGTTGGTACAAAAAATGTTGCCAAACGGGAACGAGAACTCTTAACTCGTTTTATAAATGGGATTGCAAATACACCAGAAATTTTAACATTAGATAACACTGTCTATTTTGCTTTTATGATTACCATAATAATAAGATGCAAAGACAACCTTATATTTAACCCCATACTTAATATAAAAAAGAATTTACGCTAGAGAGGTGTTTATGAAAACAAGATTAATGTCATACGTATCTCATTTGCCATCTTTAATAGTTTTAAGGCAATGGATCTTTAAGTATGAACCTTAAAAGAATATGCCAATGGTTCATGTAATCTCTTGATTTTAAGATAATATTAATAAAGTTTCAGTATTAAACCCGTATCATGCCAATGAACCATTAAAACAATTATATATGAGTACAACATATTTGAATACCAAGTCAAGAGGAATAACTAAGACAGTAGCTGAATTCTCCAAACAGGACGGTCAGAGCAACAGGGAGTTCCGTATATTTATCAATGAACAAGTGGTGGAGCATAGAAAAGAGGGAATGGACGTATTCAAATCCCCGAGACCAGGAGATGACCAAAATAACGAATAACTTCCTATCCAGAACGGAAAAAGGAGTAAATATCAAAAAGAATTAAAAGGCTATTTAGATTCCCTAAATAGCCTTTTTAGAAACTTATGCAAGAAAGCATTCAAAAAATATAACAATTCAAATTAATACCAACAAAATAATTTCTAGAGAAAAAAGAAGTGAATATTTTTTACGTCACAAATTAACGAAGCCTTGCAAAGGTTAGAATCTCATATTACCAGAATTGAGGTAGACTTAAAAGATGAGAATGAAAAAAAGATGGAATTAATGATATCTCGTGTTTAATAGAAGCCAGACTTCAAGACTAGCAACCCATTGCTTTTACTAATAAGGCAGATGCTCCATCAGATAAATCGATATCGTTTTGAGCCACAGCGCTTATAAATCAACTGCCCATACAGATTATGTAAAGACCTTCTGTCCTATATGATTTCATAAAGAAATAATTAAATTAGAAGTTTAATATACACGTATGGAAACTAAAGCCATCAAAAAATCATGTATATTTAAAATTCATTATTTAAGCTAAAATCACATTCGATCTATGAAGTATATCCCACTTATATCCAGCCTGCTTGTTTTACTATTATTTGGTTGCAATGAGGTCAATCCTAAAGGGGAAAAAGAGGTGCGTAAGTTTGTGAAACAATGGAACGAAGCTCATACACAACTAAAAGCACCCGACCTGGAACGCGACTATATGGATGTGGTAACCTATTACGGAATCGAGCGCACCAAAAACCAAGTGCAGCAATATAAGAATTTGCTGTTTCAAAAATTTCCAGATTATTCACAGCGTATTTTAAATGACCAACTTGATATCAAGAAAGACGACGGAGGCTATTTAGTGACGTTCACCAAACACGTCAATTACAACGGAATAGATGCAAATTATATCTCGTTTCTTTCAGTGATGACTAAAAATGGTGTTTATAAAATACTACGAGAAGGGGTTGCGAACCATGCTAAAAATCTTGATGCTCCTATTTTTCCCAGTACTCGCGAAACTAATGCCGTAATTTCTAATAACCGGCAACTGTTTGGTGATTTTAATGGCGACGGTCTATCAGACTATGCTTCTGTCATCTCTCCAGAGATACATTCCGCTACAAATTTGGATGCCCAAAGCAGCGATGCGGTAGAATGCAATGGAGAATGCAACAGCGTAATTAACTTTAGTAGTAAGTACCTAAACGCAATCACAATTAAAGGTGCGTACCGATCGCAATTAGAAAATCTAAAGGACCTTAATAGCGACGGGGCAGATGAGATTGGTTTTTGGGATATAAAACCCACGACCAAGAGCCTCCATGTTTTTAACCCATTAACTGGCACTTTACTTTGCGAGCCTATTGTAATTAATACCACCGTGCATAAAAACCTCAACTTTATTGACGTTTTTAAAAAAACAGGCCCCAATAAAATTACAGTAACGCGCAGTGCACAAGTTGATGGCAAGTGGGTTTTAAAGAGCGAAGTGATTGCGTTGGACTAAACTCCTATTCAAAAACGCTAAATAAGATATATCTTACTACAAATCATTGACTTATAACCGAAATAAAAATGGGTGAATATTTTATTATTAATGTTAAATAAATATAAGATACAAGTGGCTAAAATTCTTTCTTTATTTTCTGAAACAAGAAAATTGGTTTCTAATCCGAACTATAAGTTTATACTTTAACACTTGGCCTTCTAAAAACGAATATCCTGACCAATATTACTATATAGCGAAATTAATTGACAAAAAAATGATAAGGAAGTATAGACCCCATAAACTTAAATGAAATAGACGTTAGAAAATATTTGCAAAAACTTATACAGGACGGCAAGTCAAATTCTTATGTGAATTTGGCTGTTAATAGTATTAAATTCTTTTATGAAATTGTTCACGGTAGGCCCAATCGGTTTTATTCTATTGAAAGACCGAGAAAAGAAAAACAATTACCTGAGGTTCTATCCAAAGAAGAAATTGTTAAGATTATAAACAACACCAACAACATAAAGCACAAATCTA
>JBNMNO010000153.1:0-5586 GCA_051275695.1 Mariniflexile sp. | reverse complement strand
TCAAATCTAAGTCTTCAAACAAAAAAGTTAAATGCGCTTCAAGTTTTTGCCGTTGTGTTTTGATTACATCTTGAGACAACAAAAAGGCTTCTAAATATGCTGGACTTATACTTGAAGAAGAAATAAAGTCAGGTTCATTCTTTAGTGCATCTATAAACGCTGTATCTGCTGCAATAATGCCTCCTGAAATACTTAAGGCTTTTCCTAAAGAGGATACCATGATTTTTCGATATAGGTTTTTATTTGAAATGGTATTAAAAATGCCTTCAATATGTTTGCCAACAATTCCGAAACTATGCGATTCATCAACTACCAACGTTAGTCTTTTCTTTGAAGAAATACCAATTAAAAAATCAAAGCTTGTTGGCTCCACTTCCAACCCCAACAACGCATCGGCTGTTATAACTATATTTTCAACTGTATTATTTAGTAGGTTTGGGTGCAAATGGCCATCTATAAATACAGGTGAACTTTTGCTGTGCAAAATGGCAGGATGTGTTTTTGGGTAGTGATAAAAGTTGTTTTCAGACTTTGACAAGTATTCTAAAACCAATTTACCAGCTAAAGTTCCAGAAGAACAAGTAACAGCCGCTTCAGCTTTAATTAATTCTGCAAATAGTTGTTCTGCTTTATTATAAATCGATAATTTAACATTCGCATTTCGGGAGCTTCCATAAACAGTTCCCCATTTTTTAATACCAGAAATTAGGTTGTTTTGAAAAACAGGATGCGTTGCCAACCCTAAATAGGATGTGCCGCCAAAATACAAAAAGGGTTTACCATTTACTATAATTTCTCTATCCGGAAAACCATCTATAATCATAAAGAACTAAATTAAAGAAACGCCGGTTCCGTTTAAATCACTGTATTCTGTAACGCCATTTTTAAGCGTAACACCTCTTGCTATATCCTTTTCTAGCAACAAAGCACCATCCATATCTACATAATCTAAAAGCGGTAACAAATGGGCGATTGCCGAAATACCTACAGATGATTCCGTCATACAACCTACCATGGTTTTCATATCTAATTCTTTGGCATGTACCAACATGCGTCTTGCCGATGTTAGTCCGCCACATTTAACAAGCTTCACATTAACCCCATGAAAATAATTATAACATTTAGCAACATCTGCTTCCACCTGGCAACTTTCATCTGCTATAACGGGCAACACTGATTTTTGATATACTTCTTTATGGCCATCCCAATCGTCTGCTTTCAAGGGTTGTTCTAAAAATTCAACTCCAAGTTCTTTTAAGGCTCTGGCATTTTTAATGGTTTCATCAACTGTCCATCCACAATTAGCGTCAATTCTAAAAATAGCATTTGTATGTTTTCGTAACTCTGTTACAATTTTAATATCCCCTTTAGTGCCTAACTTTATTTTATAAATAGGCCATGGCAATTCATTCATTTTAGAAATCATTTTATCAATGGAATCTATACCAATAGTGTAGTTGGTTAATGGATTGTTTGAAATATCGTAATTCCAAAGTTCATATAATTTTTTACCTTTTTTTCTGGCATACAAATCATTATAAGCTAAATCTAAAGCACATAACGCAAACATATTATGCTTTAAATGTGCGTGCATGTGTTGCCAAAATTCTTCTGGCGAACTATTTGTAACAGCTTCAATTAAAGGTTTAATTTCTGCTATGGCATCGATTATTTTTTGAACTGTAATTTTATAATATGGGTTGGAGGTTGCTTCGCCAAACCCTAAAAAATCACCATCCTTCAATTCTACGATCAATGTAGGTTGCACATCGTATGATTCTCTGGAAATCGAAAATGTATGTTTTAATTTTAAATTAAATGTCCTTAGAATTACTTCCATAAATATCTATATATGATTCATGAAAGTTAATTAAATTATATCTTTGATTTCAATGTAAAACTAAAATTATGCCTTTAGTAACACCACTCGCTTCCAATTACGATTCAGAAACCAAAGAACTTGCAGAATTCTTTAACGAAACCTTAGGTTTTTGTCCGAATTCGGTATTAACCATGCAACGGCGTCCTGCCATAAGTAAAGCCTTTGTTAATTTAAATAAAGCCGTGATGGCTAATGAAGGACGCGTAACTTCTGCTTTAAAACGCATGATTGCATGGGTTAGTAGCAACGCCACAGGTTGCAGATATTGTCAAGCGCATGCTATACGGGCTGCCGAACGTTATGGTGCCGAACAAGAACAATTGGATAATATTTGGGAATATCGTACCCACCCTGCATTTAATGAAGCAGAGCGTGCTGCTTTAGATTTTTCGTTACTCGCTTCTCAATTTCCAAATGGGGTTGATGAAATTATTAAAAAACGCTTATACCAGTATTGGGATGAAGGTGAAATTGTTGAAATGTTAGGTGTTATTTCGCTTTTTGGATATTTAAATAGGTGGAACGATAGTATGGGAACTTCAATTGAAGAAGGCGCTGTTGAAAGTGGAGATCAATATTTAGGAAAACATGGTTGGGAGAAAGGGAAACATGTTTAATTCCTGAGAAGGCAGGAATCTCGTTTAGTTTCGTTTTTTTACTAGTAATACACGAATAATTTTTATATTTTGTTTTTCCCACCAACCACAATGACAATTTCCCCTTTTGGTGGTTTATTCGTATAATATTCTAATACTTCTTTGACTGTTCCTCGAATGGTTTCTTCGTACAGTTTAGTAAGTTCTCTAGATACCGAAACTTGTCTGTCATCACCAAAGTATTCACAAAAATGCCCAAGTGTTTTTAGTAGTTTGTGAGGACTTTCATAAAAAATAATGGTACGTGTTTCTTCAGCAAGTGTAAGTAATCGTGTTTGTCTTCCCTTTTTTACTGGCAAAAACCCTTCGAAAACAAACTTGTCGTTTGGTAACCCAGAATTTACCAAAGCAGGGACAAATGCGGTAGCTCCAGGCAAACAATCTACTTCAATGTCGTTTTCAATACAGGCACGAGTGAGCAGAAATCCGGGGTCGGAAATTGCTGGTGTTCCTGCATCGCTAATTAATGCTACAGTGATGCCGCTTTTTAACTTTTGAATTAAATTTTCAACCGTTTTGTGCTCGTTATGCATGTGGTGCGATTGCATATGGGTTGAAATTTCATAATGTTTTAATAGTTTTCCCGAAGTGCGCGTATCCTCAGCAAGTATTAAATCGACTTCTTTTAAAACTTCAACAGCTCTAAAGGTCATATCTTTTAAATTTCCAATAGGCGTTGGTACTATGTAAAGTTTACTCATGTGTTAGCGGTTGTAGTGGCATCCTTTTTTGAGGCACAATAAAAAGATATAACGGAAGACGCGACCGCGTTTTATAAAACGTGGAAACACCCATAAAAATATTAAAACTTACTTTCTATAATTTGTAAAAATCGTGCTTCAACATCTTCTTTATTAACCCAATTATTATAATCTGGTTTTACAATTTCAAGGATAAATTTTTTGGCATTACTATAAGAATCGAAAGAATATAATTGCGAAATAACACGCTCGTAATCTTCACTTTTACCTTCAAACAAGTGCTTAATAAAAGCTATTTTATCGTTAAGTCCAATGTTTAATCCGCCCGTTTTTAAAGTATCATTCAGGGATTTTTTATCGTTTGTAATCCCTTTTTCAACTTTAGGTACAGGATCGAAAATTGGCATGTCTTTAAACCCAGCCACAATATCCGCAAAATCGGTTTCTTTATACTTTGGTTTCTTAATGGCTTCTTCTAATACAACATCAATTTTTTCAGGTTCATTAGGCATTTGGGCCACCATATTCTTTATCGTGTCCATTATAGGCTCCATAATGTGATCGTCTTCAACCTCATCAAGATTAATGTAAATTTTATCTTCTACTTCAATATTGTCACTCACTTTGTTATTAAAAGCGCTGTCTAGCATACCAAAAAAAGAACTATCGCTTCCTATTGTTGGGGAATCTCCATTAAAATTTTCGTTTGCAAATTTTAATACCGATAGTTTTTCAAAAAGAACTGCAACTTCAGTATGCATTTTAATAACATCTTCTTTTCCCTTTAGTTTAAGAATTCTGTGTGCAATACTTATCAATTCCGACTCTAACTGCTTCTTCATTGTTATAAATTTTAAATAATTGCTGTTTTGGCATTTGTTTTTTAATAAATTTACGCCACCTTTATAAAACGAATAATCGATTTATTTTAGTGTTAAAATTACGAAATGTTTCTTGAAAATACAGTAAATCAGAAAGAACAATTTGGGTGGATAGAAGTTATCTGTGGCTCCATGTTTTCTGGAAAAACGGAAGAATTAATCCGTAGACTTAAACGGGCGCAATTTGCAAAGCAAAAAGTAGAGATTTTTAAACCTACTGTTGATGTGCGTTATAATGAAAATATGGTAGTGTCGCATGATGCCAACCAAATTCGTTCTACACCCGTACCAGCAGCCGCTAATATTCCTATTTTAGCCGATGGTTGCGACGTGGTTGGAATAGACGAAGCTCAGTTTTTTGATGATGAAATAGTGCGTGTTTGTAACGATTTAGCCAACAAAGGTGTTCGGGTAATTGTAGCAGGGTTAGACATGGATTTTAAAGGCAACCCATTTGGACCCATGCCCAATTTAATGGCCACTGCCGAATATGTTACCAAAGTACACGCCGTATGCACCAGAACTGGTAATTTAGCACAGTACAGCTACCGAAAAGCCAAAAGTGATAATTTGGTTTTATTAGGTGAAATTGACGAATATGAACCTTTAAGTAGAGCTGCCTATTACAAAGCTATGACGCGTGATAAGGTTAGAAATATGAAAGTGCTTGATGCAGAAGAAGTGACTCCAAAACCAAAAAATCCCGATGCCTAAAGCTCAAGAAACTGTACTTGAAATCGATTTAAATGCCTTAAAACACAATTTTGAACATTTAAAATCAAGACTTAAAAACAACACGCACCTTATGGCGGTTGTTAAAGCTTTTGCGTATGGAAGTGATGCTTGCGAAATTGCTAATTATTTACAAAACCTAGACGTTGATTATTTTGCTGTTGCTTTTGTTCACGAAGGTGTGAGATTAAGAAATGCTGGCATTACCAAACCTATTTTAGTGCTGCACCCGCAAAATGCAAATTTTAAAACACTTATAGATTATTGTTTAGAACCTAGCTTATATAATGCTAAAATTTTAAATGAGTTTATTGCTGTGGCTTCCGCCGAAAAACAAAGCCATTACCCAGTTCATATAAAGTTTAATACAGGTTTAAATCGGTTAGGTTTTTCTGAAAATGAAGTTGATTATATCGCTTCAAAAACAAAAGAAACAACGACGATAAAAATAAAATCTATCTTTTCACATTTGGCGGCAAGTGAAGATTTAAACGAAAAAGAATTTACTTTAAATCAAATAGAAAAATTTAAAGGCATTGCTGAAAATATTATCAAAGTTATGGGTTATAAACCCTTGCTTCATATTTGCAATACCTCAGGCATTCTAAACTATCCGGAAGCCCATTTTGATATGGTAAGAAGCGGTATTGGTTTGTATGGTTTTGGAAATTCAGAAAAAGAAAACAAAAATTTCAAACCTATCGGGACACTAAAAACCATTATTTCACAAATTC
>JBNMNO010000152.1:0-5640 GCA_051275695.1 Mariniflexile sp. | reverse complement strand
ATGTTTTTCTATGACCCTTCTGGAAATGCCTTAGAATTTAAAGCATTCAAAGATATGACCCAGTTGTTTGCTAAATAAGCATTATTTGTAACGCCAACTTGTTAAGTCTGCTCCTTGTGGGGCACTCTCAGCAATACGTTTCATTATTTTTGGAACATACAGACTATTATATCGCAATCTGGAAATATAATTAGGATTTTCTTGATCTCCATTCCAGCAATGCTCAGCTCTGTCTCCATAATCAACTTCTCCTTCGTAATAAGGATCTGTGGTGCTTTCTAAAAAGTCTTCCATTAAATAAACAGCGTTATTTAAATAATAATTATCCATATCGCCGCAATAAATATGAATTTTACCTTTTAGTTTCTCTCCTAACTTATCCCAATCGCGTTCTAAAATATGGCGTAAATCATAATTCTCTTTCCAAAATTCTGCTACATCATGGTTAATTTCTCCAGAACGCTTATCCCACAAACGCTTAGGATATCCGTCTGTATCTTGTGGCGAATAAGTAGCTTCCCAAATATCAAACTGTCCGCCAGATCTAGATTTATCCCCTAAAACCATTTCTAAATAATTAGACTCTCTAACCGTAGAACTCACCTTTCCTAAATAATCTCTATGAGCCGGAACTTCCATTTTTTTATGGTTGCTCTTGGCGTAATAAGCATTCTCATCTTCATAAATATTGGTAAGGCAATAAGCCCTAAAATCTATAGGATCTGGACATGCAGCAAAACAACCGTTGTAAGCATCAGGGTATTTTACCTGGACCGCCAAAGCTTCCCAACCTCCGGTGGAACCTCCATATAAAAAACGAGACCATCCTTCGCCTTGACCCCTAAATAGTTTTTCAATATGAGGAATTAACTCATAAGTTATAGCATCTCCATAGGGACCCTGACTTGCAGAATTTACAGCATAAGAGTCGTCGTAATACGGTGTTGGATGTTGTATTTCAATAATTAAAAACCTTGGAAAATCAGGTTCGTTCCAACGCTTGTAAAAATCATACGCTTCTTGTTGTTCTGTTATATTGTAGCCACGAACATGAAACCTATCTGAATAGTCTGGTTTTAGATTTTCATCTGGTGGTGACGTTCTAAATCCGCCAAAATCGGATGGGAAATGTCCTTGAAATATCATTAACGGATATTTAGCTTCGGTATGTTCTTTAAATCCTTTGGGCAGAAGAACGTGCGCTCCTAAATACATGTCTCTACCCCAGAACTTAGAAAGTAATTCAGACTTCATCCGAATATGTTTTATCCATTCCGTGTCTTTGGCTACTTCAATTTCTGGGATAACCTGATCCAGAATAATATCAAAATTTTTAATACCTTTTTCAGTAACAGTAACTTTAACAGGTGTACTATACAAATTACCTGGAGATACATTCCATTGCTGTCCCTCTCCATTATCCATTGGTAATTTTACTTTATGACCTGTTGATAAATTAAATGTTTCATATACATGTAAAACAGCTTGAACATAATATTCTCCTTGTTTTAATTCTGATAAACTTTCGTATGGAAACCCAAAAACAGCATCATTAAAAACAACGTTTGTGTTAGGCTTTAAATCATCTACATTTATTCCAAAAATTGGCTGAGCATTAAGTCCTTCAGACACTTGAAAACGCGGTTCTTTTTCATTATTATCTGCAAAAATTAGAAGCATTCTGCCATCTAAATTTTTAGGATTTACTGCCTCTGAAAAAGATACATTAATTACATTTTTTGATGATTTATTAGTAGATATTGAATTACAATTCATCATAAAAATAAAGAGAAAAGAATAAACGAATGTTAGTGATTTCATGGTGCTTTATATTTTTAAAAAAGGTACATATTATTTTGATACTACCTCGGTATTATTTTCTAAATAGAAATTTAAGTTTTTGCGTTTTCTTTCCACCAAATGAAACGGCAAATAGATTAATAAAAAGTAAGGGATAATAATTAATTGCACAACAATTATATAAAGAGGCCATGCGCCAAAATAATCAAGTAATGATGCAGATTGTGGTTTTTCGTTCAAATAAAAATAATTAGCCTTCAAAACATAATTAATTACTACCATAAAAATTAAGTAAACCTGTAAAGCAAAAAAGGCTTTGAAAACACTTTTAAGTTTTGGTCGCATGTTAAAAACAAAAGTGGCGTAAAAAATGATGGTTAAAATTCCTAAATGCACAATCCAATACCTAAAATAATCGAATGCTGGAAAACCTTCTAATATATCTGGGGTTATTACGCCTTGGGTAGTTCCGGCAATGATCCAAAACAATAAAATTTCATACATCCAAAATTTTTTGTAATAGGTGAATATTGGAATTAACAACGCGATTAAGCTACACAAATACAGGGGTAAATCGGTTGTTATTTTATAATTTCCTAATCGTATTGAATACAAATGAAAAGCGATAACAACAAAGCTCACAAAACAACCGATACAATTAAATACAACGTTTTGTTGATTTTGAGATAATTGAAACTTTGCATATCTCACTATATAAACACAAAATATCACTGCAAGAATAATAGGCAGTACATGTTGAAAGCTTCCAACAGTGACTCTGTTACATAAAAAAATTGCATTATAAATTAAAAAATTCATAATGCAATTTAGATAATTATCTCAATATATTAGTGCAAACGTCGCTCGCGAGCCAATAATGTATTTTTAAGTAACATGGCAATAGTCATGGGGCCAACACCACCCGGAACCGGTGTTATATAGCTCGCTTTCTTGCTCACACTATCAAAATCAACATCTCCAGCAAGTCTGTAACCGCTTGCCTTTGTAGCATCAGGAACACGTGTAATTCCAACGTCTATTATAACAACATCTTCTTTTACCATATCGCCCGTTAAAAATTCTGAAATACCAATGGCAGCCACTATAATATCGGCTTGTTTCGTAATTTCAGCTAAGTTTTTTGAACGACTATGAACTACAGTAACCGTAGCATCGCCTGCTTTTCGTTTTTGACTCATCAAAATACTCATGGGGCGCCCTACAATATGGCTTCTTCCCATAACCACTACATTTTTACCAGAAGTTTCAACCTGGTAACGTTCTAATAATTCGAGTATTCCGTAAGGAGTGGCAGGTAAAAAAGTAGGCAAATCTAAAGCCATTTTACCAACATTTACAGGATGAAATCCATCGACATCTTTATCTGGATGTACGGCCATTAAAACCTTTTGTTCGTCAATATGTTTTGGTAAAGGCAACTGAACTATAAATCCATCGATATCATCATTAGTATTTAGTTTATTTATTTGTGCCAACAAGTCTTCTTCTGAAGTGTATTCGGGTAAATCAATAAGTGTTGAATGAAACCCGATACGCTCACAGGCTTTTACTTTGGCATTCACATAGGTCATACTTGCGCCATCAGTTCCAACGAGAATTGCAGCAAGGTGCGGCACCTTTTCTCCTTTAGAAATCATTGCTTTTACATGCTCCGCGATTTCATCTTTAATATCGTTACTAACTTTCTTACCGTCTAAAATTATCATGTTTTATCAGTTTTCAGTCGCAGTGGCAGTTTCTCACTCTACTCCACCTTTACTGCGAATTTGCTTGGATTATGAATCATATAATTTATAAGTTCCCCTACTTCAATATCTTGTTCAGTTAACTTTAAATGTTTTTCTTTATCTAAATAATTACACGCTAAAGCGAAAACTAAATTACTTCATACCCTTCATCATCTGCATCATCTTTTTGCCACCACCACCTTGCATCATTTTCATCATTTTACTCATTTGGTCGAACTGTTTCATTAACTGGTTTACAGCTTGCACAGATGTTCCAGAACCTTTACCAATACGTATTTTTCGGGCCGCATTAATAATCCCTGGATTACTTCGCTCTTTTGGTGTCATGGAATGAATAATGGCTTCAATTCCTTTAAAAGCATCATCATCAATATCAACATCTTTTAACATTTTTCCAGCACCAGGAATCATACCCATAAGGTCTTTCATGTTCCCCATTTTTTTAATCTGCTGAATCTGTTTTAAGAAATCGTCAAATCCAAATTGGTTTTTGGCTATTTTCTTTTGAAGTTTACGTGCATCTTCCTCATCGAATTGTTCTTGAGCGCGTTCTACTAAAGAGACCACATCTCCCATTCCTAGAATACGGTCTGCCATACGTACTGGATAGAACACATCGATGGCTTCCATTTTCTCGCCTGTACCAATAAACTTGATGGGTTTATTGACTACCGATTTGATTGAAATAGCCGCCCCACCACGTGTGTCACCATCTAATTTGGTTAAAATAACCCCATCAAAATTTAATACATCGTTAAAGGCTTTTGCTGTATTTACAGCATCTTGCCCCGTCATAGCATCTACAACAAATAGCGTTTCTTGTGGTTGAATAGCTTTATGAATGTTCGAGATTTCGCCCATCATGACCTCATCAACAGCTAAACGACCAGCAGTATCTATAATAACGACATTGTATCCATTTGCTTTGGCATGGGCAATACCTGCTTTTGATATAGCTACAGGATCGGTATTTCCTCTATCGCTAAAAACCTCTACGCCAATTTGATCTCCAACGATATGTAATTGATCTATTGCAGCCGGACGATACACATCGCAGGCTACTAATAAAGGTTTTTTTGATTTTTTAGTTTTAAGATAATTAGCCAGCTTACCAGAAAAGGTAGTTTTACCTGAACCTTGTAAACCAGACATTAAAATAACGCTTGGGTTACCTGAAAGGTTGATACCTTCGGCATCGCCACCCATAAGTTCGGTTAGCTCGTCTTTTACGATTTTAACCATTAATTGCCCCGGTTGCAACGTAGTTAATACGTTTTGACCAAGTGCTTTTTCTTTAACCCTTACAGTAAAGTCTTTCGCTATTTTAAAGTTAACATCGGCATCTAGTAATGCGCGGCGTACTTCTTTTAAAGTTTCGGCTACATTTACTTCGGTTATACTTCCGTGCCCTTTAAGGACATGTAAGGCTTTATCTAATTTATCGCTTAAATTATTGAACATAGTTCAGTTTTAATTTTAAAAACGCAAAGTTAATGATTTGACGTGTATTAATGACCTTGATTTTTATAAAAAAGAGGGAGTGCTTTATTATTTACGATTCTTTTTAGTAAGCCTCTTTTGCGCTAGGGATAGCAGTGGAAATCCTTTTTAAAAAATTGAAATGGCAGTATTTAGGATAGATAGATGACCAAAGTAAATAAAAAATCGCAGCGCAATGGCAATACTTTTTTTTTAAAAAAAGATTGTAACGAATAGCCCGACCCTCGTGGTAGTGCCCAAAAAAATTTTAGCAAAAAAAAAGGCTGCCAAAATTTAATTTGACAGCCTTTATAAAGAAAACTTTACTTAATAATTAACTTAACAAACCGAAAAGATAAGTTTCTCTTTTTTAACCAAAAACATAATTAATTTTTCTTTTCAAGGACTAATATTCTCTCGACAGTTCCTGTAGAACTGAAATCTTTTAATTCAATTCTATTTGGTGTAATGTCAACAATTTTCCATCTGTGAGTTAACTCATTAAACGGTGCTACGTTGGCAAAAAGCATACCCAAGTACAGACCTTCGTTTTTATATGTTAACCAAGAACCAGCTGTTACACCATTATTTG
>JBNMNO010000151.1:0-5676 GCA_051275695.1 Mariniflexile sp. | reverse complement strand
TATGCCCGCGTTAGCTTGTTTCGCTATTCTAGCAGCCTCTTTTGCGGTAGAATGCTTTGTTTTAGACGCTAAATGTGCATGCTTTTCTAAAAAAGTAGATTCATGATATAATACATCTACATTTTTAATAATAGGTATTATATCTTCATTGTACATAGTATCACTGCAAAAAGCATAACTTTTAGGTTTAGAACCTGGTTTAGTTACCAATTCATTCTTTATAAGCTTTCCATCTTCATTAGTAACATCAAAACCTTGTGTAAGTTTTCTATAATACGCCACATTAATATTTGAATCTTCAACTAAACCTATATCTAACTTTCGGTTGCCTTCTTTTTCTTTAAAAAGAAACCCATTAGTATATACCCTATGATTTAAAGGTATGGTATGTACTTCAACTTCTTCGTCTTCAAAAATTAATTCTGAATTATTAGAAGTTAATTCATGAAAAATAAGATTAAAATTTGTCCAGGAATCCGCTAATTTCATTTGAAGGGTTACTACTTCTTTTATGCCGGTTGGTCCGTAAATATGTAAATCGGTTTCTCGCGTTAGTAATCTAAATGTAGAAATTAACCCAACTAATCCAAAAAAATGATCACCGTGTAAATGCGAAATAAAAATGTGTTTTATGCTATTGAATTTAATTTTGTGTTTACGAAGTTGTACCTGAGTACCTTCACCACAATCAATTAAAAACATGTGATTATTAATTTCTAATACCTGCGAAGTGGTATTATTTAAAGCCCGAGGGGTAGCACTATAACAACCTAAAATAGAAAGTCTCATTATTTGTGTTGATTTGTTTGTTGTTAAGTTGCAAAAAATAAAGAAAAAACTTAACGACAAACAGTTAAAGATTTTTAAAATCCTAAATCGCGTTCCATTTCGTCCATTTCAATAATATCATAAGCTTCCTGAATGGTTGGAACAACAACAATTTCGTCTGGTACCAATTCCGCATCAATTTTATCTGAAACAATTACAAAGGATTGGTTTGTTGCTCTATGTGTATTTGAAATCTCAAGAAATTCAACAATATCTTGTAAGCCCAATTTATTTAGGGAAGACAAAGATAAAATAATGTTATTATTCTTGAATTTTGGATATAAAGTTTGTATTTTTTTTACCAGCTCAACTATAGTGGCCTTTTCTTGGGTAATAATAGAAATTGTTCCGTCTTGATCAATAATCATGATTTACTGTTTGATTTTTGAAGCTAATAAATAAATAACAGCCATTCTAATAGCCACTCCGTTTTGTACCTGTTCTAATATAATCGATTGCTTAGAATCTGCCACATCACTGGTTATCTCAACCCCTCTGTTTATTGGTCCTGGGTGCATTATGGTTATTTCTTTATCTAAAGAATCTAATAGTTCCTTATTAACTCCAAACTGTTGTGTATATTCTCTAGTAGAAGGAAAATAACTGATATCCATACGCTCGTTTTGAACGCGAAGCATATTAGCTACATCGCACCAATTTAAAGCTTTACGTAAGTTGGTTTCAACTTTTACTCCAAGTTTATCTATATACTTTGGTAATAATGTTTTTGGACCACATACCATAACCTCGGCGCCTTGAAGTTGCAATGCAAAAATATTTGAAAGCGCTACCCTACTGTGTAGAATATCGCCCACAATAACTACTTTTTTTCCTTGAACGCCTCCTAATTTTTCACGTATTGAATATGAATCTAACAACGCTTGTGTTGGATGTTCATGTGCTCCATCACCTGCGTTTATAATACTGGCTTTTACATGTTTTGATAAGAATACACCGGCTCCAGGATTTGGATGACGCATTACCACCATATCTACTTTCATTGATAAGATGTTATTTACGGTGTCTATTAAGGTTTCTCCTTTTTTTACAGAAGATTGTGAGGATGAAAAATTAAGCACATCGGCAGACAATCGTTTTTCGGCTAATTCAAAAGATAATTTGGTTCTGGTAGAATTTTCGAAGAATAAGTTTGCAATGGTAATATCTCTAAGCGAAGGAACTTTTTTAATGGGCCTGTTAATCACTTCTTTAAAATGATCGGCGGTTTCAAAAATAAGTTGAATATCCTTTTTGTTTAGATATTTGATTCCCAATAAGTGATTGACACTTAATTCGCTCATGTTTTACTATTTATTTTTCTATTAAATAAACGGAATCTTCATTGTCGTTCTCTTTCCAGTTTACTTTTACTTTTTCGTTATTTATTACATCTACCTGTCTACCTCTATAATTGGGTTGTATTGGTAAATGTCTACTAAAGCGTCTATCTATTAAAGTTAGAAGTTCTATTTCGTTAGGTCTTCCAAACGATTGAATAGCGGTTAAGGCTGCTCGAATGCTTCTGCCTGTATGTAATACATCGTCAATAAAAACAACATTTTTATCTTCAACTAGAAAATTAATTTTTGTGGTATTGGCTTCTAATGTTTTCTCACCTCTTCTAAAATCATCTCTGAAAAAAGTGATATCTAAATGCCCTAAATGAATGTTTTCAACTTTGTAATCTTCTCTTAAAATTTTAGTAATTCTATTGGCTAAAAATATGCCCCGTGGTTGTAAACCAATTAAAACGGTATCTGAGAAGTCATTATGTTTTTCAATAAGTTGACAAGCCAATCGATGAAGAATGATGTTTACCTCTTTAGCGTTAAGTAAAACTTTTTGACTCATATACTATCCAAACGTGTTTGGTGTACAAATGTAATGCAAAATTTTAAAAGTTTAATGATAAATAATGATACTTGTGAAAGTTTTGTAACTAGGGTGTTAAAACGCATAATAGGGAGTTGCGTGAGGGATAGCTTTGGAAATCCTTTTTAAATTGAAAGCAACTAAACTTTGGTTGGACTATACGTTGAGAGATTGCTTCGTCCGTCTTATTTGCAATAACGTTTAAAAAGATTGCAATGTAAAGCCCGACCCTTTAGGGGCACGAACAATAATAAAATTTACTTGCATAAAAAAAGCCTTCAATTTCTTGAAGGCTTTGATTTTATAAAAATGAATTCCTGCCTCAGCAGAAATTACAAAAAAAACTATTTTTTAGTTTTTGCTTTTGGCGCTTTTGCAACTTTACCGTCCATTTTATCTTTAAGTGCTTGTAAAGCTTCGTTAGCATCACCTAAAGTTGGTTTTGCTTCTGCCGCTTGCGATTCTGCTTTTTTAACAGCCGCTTTTACATTGGCAACTTCTTCTGCTTTAAAAATAGCAGTATGAGATGCTACAACACGTTTAAACTCTTTGTTAAATTCAATGATTTTAAACTCAGCGCTTTCTCCTTTAGTTAATTTCTTACCGTCTTCTTTTTCAAGGTGACGTGTAGGGATAAAAGCAACGATATCTTCATTAAACTCTACAGTAGCTCCTTTGTCAACGATCTCATAAACTGTACCTGTATGGACAGTTTCTAAAGCGAAATCTGTTTCGTAAGCATCCCAAGGATTTACTGTTGTTTGTTTGTGACCTAAACTTAATTTACGGCCTTGAACATCCAACTCTAATACGATAACTTCTAATTTATCACCAGCTGCACAAAATTCACTAGGATGTTTGATTTTCTTAGTCCAAGATAAATCTGAGATGTAAATTAATCCATCGATACCTTCTTCTAATTCAACAAAAACACCAAAGTTTGTAAAGTTACGTACGATACCTGTGTGTTTAGAACTTAATGGGTATTTAGTAGTAATATCTGTCCAAGGATCTGCAGTTAATTGTTTGATACCTAAAGACATTTTTCGATCTTCTCTATCTAAAGTTAAAATAACTGCATCTACTTCACTTCCAACAGAAACGAAATCTTGAGCAGAACGTAAATGAGTAGACCAAGACATTTCAGAAACGTGAATTAAACCTTCAACACCATCAGCAACTTCAATAAATGCACCGTAATCTGCAATAACAACTACTTTACCTTTTACTTTATCACCAACTTGAACTGTATCAGCTAATGCTTCCCAAGGATGTTTGCTTAATTGTTTTAATCCTAATTGAATTCTTGATTTGTTTTCATCAAAATCAAGGATTACAACGTTAAGTTTTTGATCTAATTCTACAATTTCATTAGGGTGGTTAATTCTAGACCAAGATAAATCTGTGATATGAATTAAACCATCTACGCCACCAAGATCGATAAAAACACCATAAGAAGTAATGTTTTTAACAATACCTTCTAGCACTTGACCTTTTTCTAATTGACCAATTATTTCTTTTTTCTGTACTTCAATATCAGCTTCAATTAAAGCTTTATGAGATACTACTACGTTTTTAAATTCATGGTTGATTTTCACAACTTTAAATTCCATAGTTTTATTAACGTACTGATCGTAATCTCTAATTGGTTTAACATCAATTTGAGAACCTGGCAAGAATGCTTCGATGCCAAAAACATCTACAATCATACCACCTTTAGTTCTACATTTAACAAAACCATTAACGATTTCACCAGTTTCGTTAGCTTTAATAACTCTGTCCCATGCTTTGATTACACGAGCTTTTCTGTGAGATAACACTAATTGTCCTGTTGCATCTTCACGAACATCAATTAATACTTCTACTTTGTCACCAACTGCTAAGTTAGGGTTGTAACGAAATTCATTTAACGAAATTACACCTTCAGATTTTGCATTGATATCAATAATAGCATCTCTATCAGAAATGTGTACTACGGTACCTTCAACAACTTCATCGTTAAGTGTGTCAACGAAATTTTCAGCTACTAATTTTTCAAATTCTTGCAATTGTTTTTCATCAACTTCATCAATACCTTCTTGGTAATTGTGCCAGTTAAAGTCTTTTAAGAATTTTTCAGGATTTGCTTTAGCTTCAGATACTACTGGAGCCTCTACTGCTGGAGCATCAACTGCTTCAACTTCTACTTGTTTTGCTTTTTCAGCCATGTAAGATAATTACGTAATTTAATAAGATTTCTATCTTTAAGCAATCTTATTACTTTACCTTTTGTATTCTGTATGTTTCGGAAGATTTTATGCGATTAACACACAGAAGTGTTATTAATTTTTGTTTCGTATTCCTTTTATCTATCCGACAATTCGCTAAAAGGAGTGCAAAAATAATCATATTTAGGTTAATTACCTAAAAATGAATTGATAAAATTTAAGTGACTTTTTATATTTCGTTGTGTCCTAACCTATATAGATAAAATATCAACTAATTGGTAGCATATAAAAGTTACAATATTCACTGTTTTAGTAAGCATTTTTAACTCTTAAATTGTTAAATTATGACAATGAAAGCAAAATACCAATCGGCACTTAATTTGGTGAAACCATAAACACAAAACGGTGATGTTACCAAAGAAAACGGTGTGTTAAAAATTAAAAAAAAACGATGAACATTCTTTATAAAAAAAACCTGCTTTGGGATAAAATTAAAAAAATTGCTGGTAAAAAACCAACTGATATTATGGCGAATATTACCGTTGCAGACGACAGTGTTTACCACCAACATACTGTAAAAAGCGGATAAACTTTAAGTGAAATTGCTAATCAATATTATGATAATACTTCTAAATATTTAGCTTTTTTTTTAATGCAAATACAAATATTTTGAAGAACCCAGATTTAATTCACCCTGGACGATAATTAGTAATTCCTAATTTATAAAAAAAATATTAGAAACGAATCTTTAATAAACTTAGATGTTCGT
>JBNMNO010000150.1:0-5693 GCA_051275695.1 Mariniflexile sp. | reverse complement strand
CATATTTAAAGAATTCTGGTAATTAATATTTCAATAAATTTAGATTACATTTGTGATAGAGCAAGCATACCAATTTTCAAATTAACTACATACCAGTTTTGCATTTTAATATTAAAAGCATCTTACACAATCATGGATTTGGTAATAAAAATGATTACCAAAACATCTATATAAACCTTTTTAATTCTCTTAAAAACGCCATCATTAATAATACATTTCAGGAACATACTAAATTACCTCCAACACGAGTTTTGGCAAAAGATTTAGAAATTTCCAGAAGTACTGTTATTAAGGCTTATGAGTTATTAGTTTTAGATAATTATGTTAAATGCATTAATGGTTCAGGTTATTATGTCTCTTCTCATAAGAATACTAAAATACACTTTAACCTAAAGTCAATAAATTCATTTAAACACTATCCTAATATTTCAAAAAAAGGAAAAGCATTTCAAAAAAACATTCATTTAATAAATAACACACAATCAAACAGTGAAATTGCTTTTAAACCAGGGATACCTCCTCTAGATATTTTCCCAATTACTCAATGGAAAAATTTATCCAATTCTTATTGGGGAGGCATTAAATCTTCTGAACTCTCTTTTTCAAAATCGATTGGACTACAATCCCTTCGGGAAAATATTTCCAATTATTTAAAAATTTACAGAAATATAACTTGTAATGCCAGTGAAATAATCATCACTACAGGATCATTACATTCACTTTATCTTATAGGAAATGCCTTGATTGATAAGGGAGATCGGGTTTTAACGGAACATATAACCTACCCACATGCATATAGATTGTTTAAGAGTTTAGGTGCTAAAATTACCCAGATAGATACAAATAACGATGAAAGACCCATTGGAGACTTAAAAAATAACTTAGCTAAACTTATCTATACCATTCCTTCAAATCAGAATTTTTTAGGAATCAAATTGAGCATGTCTAAAAGAGAAGAGTTATTAGAATGGGCATCTATTAATGGAGCGTTAATAATAGAAGATGATTATGAACATGAATTTAGCAACTGGAACAAACCAATTGCCTCCATTTATAGTTTAGACAGACAAGAGCGAGTGATATATCTAGGAACTTTTAATAAACTCTTGCATCCTTCAATCAGGTTGGGCTACATGATAGTCCCAAATTACCTTCAAAATACGATTCTTAATATTATTGAACAATCAAACAGATTTGTTTCTCCAGAATTACAGAATGTAATGAGTATGTTCATTGAAAAAGATTATTTAAATAGGCATATCAGAAATGTTGTTTCCGTTGCTCAAGAAAGAAAAGAACTATTTATGGAACATTTTCTTTCTAATTTTGGAGATGAAATTGTACTAGATTCAAGAAGTACCGGATTAAATATTTTAGGGACGTTCAAAGATACTAATGTAAATGATCAAGATGTTTCTGAGTATTTAACACAAAAAGGGATAATTACAAACCCCTTAAGTAAATACTATATATCTAAACCTATCGAAAATGGACTTGTAATGGGTTATTCTTGCGTGAATAATAAATTAATTAAGGAAAGCATCTCCAAAATGAAAAATGAATATTCTAATTTTTTAAAGTTATAATAGACAGAAATATTAAGTTACATATTGCTGTTTTTTGCAAAAATTAAAGCATCTCCAAAATTGCTTTTATAAATAATATATATGTTTGTTGTTTTATAATTCAAATTTAATTTTTAAGCATTTATAATATAATATTTATGTGTTCATTTTACTTCATACAAATACCAAATATCCAATATTGGTATACTATAACATTAAAAATTGGTATGGGATATTTTATAAAAACTTAGATAGCTTGCAGAAGGAAGGGATTTATATTTAAATTAACTAAAATTTAGACACTTTGAAGTATTTTTATTTTTTACTAATCATCGTTTTTACGGCCTGTACAAAACAACCTCAATCTGAATTATCTCGTTGGGAAGCTCATGGCGTCAACACACAAATTATACGGGATAATTTTGGTGTGCCACATATATATGGAAAAACCGATGCCGATGCTGTTTTTGGACTACTGTATGCCCAATGTGAAGATGATTTTAATAGGGTAGAACAAAATTATATGTGGGCTATTGGCCGACTTGCAGAAGTTGAAGGTGAACAGGCGCTTTACAGCGACCTTAGAGCCAAATTGTTTATGACAGAAAAAGAGGCTATTGAAAACTATGAAAGTAGTCCAGATTGGTTAAAAAAATTATGTAATGCCTTTGCCGATGGTGTCAATTATTATTTATACACTCACCCGGAAGTAAAACCAAAATTATTAACCCGTTTTGAACCTTGGATGCCTATGTATTTTAGCGAAGGTTCTATTGGCGGTGATATTGAGGGTGTCTCTACAAAAAAAATACAGGCTTTTTATGAAAATCAAGCCCAAAACACTTTTAAAACTGATACTGAAGATTCTACAACATCTAATGAATTAGAACCCGCGGGCTCTAATGGCTTTGCCATTTCTGGAAAATTAACCGAGTCTGGTAAAGCCATGCTATTAATTAACCCGCATACCTCCTTCTTTTTTCGTGGCGAAGTGCATGTGGTGAGTGAAGAAGGGCTTAATGCGTATGGTGCTGTAACTTGGGGGCAGTTTTTTGTCTATCAAGGGTTTAATGAAAAAACAGGATGGATGCATACCTCAACATACACCGATATTAAAGATGATTTTGTTGAAACTATAGTGAAAACTAAAAACGGATATCAATACAAATATGGTGATGAATTAAGACCCGTAAAAGCTATTAAACAAAGCTTAAAATATATAGATGGTGGAGTACAAAAAGAAAAAGATTTTACCATGTACCGAACCCATCACGGACCCATTACTCAAAAAAATGACAGTGCTTGGGTTGCTACTGCCATTATGTGGGATCCTGTAAAAGCTTTAACACAATCATTCACCAGAACTAAATTGAATAACCATACTGAATTTAGAAACATGATGGATATAAGAACCAATTCGTCAAACAACACGGTATATGCCGATGCCGATGGCACCATTGCTTATTATCATGGCGATTTTATTCCAAGAAGAAACACGAAATTTGATTATAAAAATCCTGTTGATGGTAGCAACCCTGAAACCGATTGGAACGGATTGCATACGGTAGATGAAATAATTACGGTAGTAAACCCTAGCAATGGATGGATTCAAAACTGTAATTCTACACCCTTTACAAGCGCTGCCGAAAACAGTCCAAAACCGAGTGACTACCCTAACTACATGTCTATAAATCAAGAAAATTTTAGAGGGGTTCATGCCATTCGTTTATTAGAAAAAGCACAAGATTTAACGCTGGATAAACTTATTGACATGGCTTACGACCCTTATTTACCTGCCTTTGAGGTAGCCATTCCCAGTTTAATTAAGGCCTACGATGCTTCTAGGGATAAAGTAGGTTCCTTAAAAGAACCAATCGCTGTTTTGCGTACATGGAATTTTGCAGTATCTAAAGAATCTGTAGGGATGTCCTTAGCTCATTTTTATGGTCAATCATTTTTAAGCGACCTTATGATTCCTTCATATTTAAGTGATATGGAAAAAGTCATTTATTTCAGTACTAAAGCTACGGTTGCGCAACGTCTCATGGCTTTTGAAAATGCCATTACTAAGTTAAATGAAGATTTTGGCTCGTGGAATACACCTTGGGGCGAAATAAATAGATACCAAAGGCTTGACGGAAATATTAATCAAGTTTTTAATGACAGTTTACCAAGTATTCCTGTTGGCATGACCACTTCCAGATGGGGCGCATTGGCGGCATTTGGTATGCGCAGCAAACAAACCACAAAACGCATTTATGGCACCCGAGGGAATAGTTTTGTTGCCGTTGTTGAATTTGGAAATAAAGTAAAAGCAAAAACAATACTTGCCGGTGGTCAAAGTGGCGACCCCGCATCACCTCACTTTAGCGATCAGGCACAACGGTATGCCGATGTTCAATTTAAAGATGTTGCTTATTATCTAGAAGATGTTAAACAGCGCGCCGTAAGCACCTACCACCCTGGTGAAAAACACTAATTTTAATAAAAAGATTTAAACGAATGAATAAAATTTTATGCCTTTGCTTATTAATCGGTTCCACCATTAAAGCACAAAACACTATTGATTTATCCTATTATCTTCCGCAGGATGTTAGCTACAACCAAAACATCCCGACTCCAGAGCAAATTATTGGCCATCAAGTTGGCGAATGGCATGTTACTCACGATAAATTAGTGCAATATATGTACGCCCTCGCTAATGCATCCGATAGAATAACAATCGAGGATAGAGGCAAAACATTTGAAGACAGGCCCTTGCTATTACTAACTATTACGGCGCCAAAAAATCATCAACAAATTGAAAGCATTAAAAAAACACATAAGGATGCTACGAATGGTTTTATTCCTTCAGAAAACAGACCACTGGTGGTATATCAAGGCTACTCTATACATGGTAACGAACCAAGTGGCGCCAATGCGGCATTGTTAGTCGCTTATTATTTAGCAGCTGCAGAAAGTAATGACGTAAAAGAACTCTTAGATAATACTATTATTTTATTGGACCCATCCTTTAATCCTGATGGCTTACAGCGGTTTGCCTATTGGGTAAACTCCAATAAAAGTATTCATTTAAATCCAGACCCGAACGATCGGGAATATAGTGAAGTATGGCCTGGTGGCAGGACCAATCATTATTGGTTCGATTTGAACAGAGATTGGATGCCTGCACAACTTCCAGAATCTCGTGCCCGATTAATAACATTTCATGACTGGCTTCCTAATATTTTAACAGACCATCATGAAATGGGAACCTACTCAACCTTCTTTTTCCAACCAGGTGTTCTTGCAAGAACCAACCCTTTAACTCCTAAATTAAATCAAGAACTCACCAAAAAAATAGGGACTTATCATGCCAAAGCTTTAGATAAAATTGGGTCGCTTTACTATTCAGAAGAAGGGTATGACGATTTTTATTATGGAAAAGGTTCTACCTATCCAGATATTAATGGGGGTATTGGTATTTTATTTGAACAAGCGAGTTCTCGTGGGCATATTCAAGAATCTGAAAACGGCTTGGTAACCTTTCCATTTACTATTCGCAATCAATTTACAGCAGCCTTATCTACTCTGGAAGCTTCAAAAAATATGCGTGTTGAGCTTCTTGATTATCAGCAAAATTTTTACAAAAATGCGCGTGAAGAAGGCAGTAAAGAAAAAGATAAAGCCATTGTTTTTGGTGATGAAAAAGATGCTGCTAAAACCTATCATTTAGCCGAAATATTAAAAAGGAATAACATCCATTTTAATAGCATTAAAGAAGACTTCAGCGTTAACGGAAAACAGTATAAAAAAGAATACAGTTATATCATTCCTAAAAATCAAAAAAATACACGTTTAATTAATGCGATGTTCGAGAAACGCACCACCTTTTTAGACAGTATATTTTACGATATTTCGGCATGGACATTCCCTTTGGCTTTTAATGTAGATTATACCGAAGGTTCGTTGATGACTCATGTTGGAGAACCAGTTAGCGAGCTTCAATTTAAAACCGGTACCGTTTCAAATAGTAGTAACTATGCCTACCTCATGGAATGGCATGAATATTACACGCCTAAAGTTTTAAATAAAATTTTAAATAAAGAGTTAAGGGCCAAAGTCGCCTTAAAACCATTTACTTTAAAC
>JBNMNO010000149.1:0-5723 GCA_051275695.1 Mariniflexile sp. | reverse complement strand
TTTGTATTTTGTGGGTATAGGTACGAAGATGGATAGTGAAAAAGGTATGTACTGGCTTGAGAAAGCTAACCAAAAAAAGTCTGAAAAAGATAACGACTAAGGTGTTGTGTGGGGTGAGGTTTATTGGTGTGATGCATTTAAATCTTATAAAGGGTGGAGATACTACATTAATGATTTTCATAAACCATAGTCGGGCTAGTTCAATATTACTTGAAAGCATAAAATGATTGGTTTCCGGGTGAATTTAAAATAATGTTGATTGATATCTAAACATTAAGTGGAATGTTGCATCAGAAAACACGACAACAGTACAGACAGATACGAAATTTTCGCCTATTAAACACGCACAAAGAAAACTGTAAAGTATTTTGTATAACAGCCAAGTTTTAAATAACATATTTCAAACTGTCTTCGAATTCAATCATTCATTAAACGATTCAAGGCCGATTTCCAATTTCTTATTGGCATCCTTGGTGATCAGAGAAGTATTAAACCAATAAGTTCTTTAGTTGCTAATAAGCTCATAACATTAAACAACAGTGAAACTTCACCATTTTAAATAGCTTAATATTTGGTTATATTTAACGGCTATTTTTTATAATAATCATATTAGGCAACAGGCATATATAACAATGGATGATTCAGAAAAGTACTTTTTATCTAATTTCACACCAAAAAGCTTACAGAACACTTTCAACAAAAAGATAAAAAACAAAGCAGGCAAAGGGATTGACGGGGTCGGTAGTATTCAAATTGAAAACGACTTAGAATTAATAACGTCAAGAATATCTAATAAGGTTATAAATTCCAAGTATCGTTTTAGCCCCTACTTAGAAATAGCAAAATGTAAAGGGCGTGGTAAAGCGCCTAGAATAATATCCAAACCAACTTTAAGAGATAAATTAACCCTATCTGCGCTGAAGGATATTCTTCACTATCAATATGAAGCCTGCATACAAAATCAACTTCCCTGTATTTATATAAAAGAAATTAAAAAATTATTCGATGAACATGAAAAGGAAGAAATATCTTTTTTAAAAATTGATATAACAACTTTCTACGATAGCTTAAATCACAATATCTTATTGGATGAGTGCTTAAGTGATATAAATAATGATCACCTTCTAACACTGATTAGACGGGCAATAAAAAACAAAACTGTTCCTAAAAATTATAAAAAAGCAAATGCGTCAAATTACCATAATAAATCGGGTGTACCACAAGGGTTATCTATATCTAACGTGTTAGCAGGAGTTTACATGAAGGCTTTTGATGCCGAGTTTGAATCAATTGGCCTTAAATATTTTAGATACGTAGATGATATATTAATTTTTGCTAAACATGAGGAAATAAACAAAATAAAAGACAGAGTAGGTGACTCGCTAACTTTAATAAATCTTGGAATAAATGATGAAAAGGATGATTCTGGAGCTATTTCTAAACCATTCGATTATTTAGGTTACCAAATATCATCGGAAAAAATTTCTGTAAGGGAGTCTACAGTTGATCGTTTTATAAACTCAATGATAGCGATGTTTACGGATTTCAAATTAAATTTTAAATCTCGTGCATCTAACTTAAAAAATCATACATCAGGGCACTTTACAGCAGAGCATCTTAAAGAACTTTTTATACTAAACCTAAATGAAAAAATATCAGGTGCTGTAACTGAAACTAAGCGATATGGTTGGATTTTTTATTTTGTAGAAATCACTGATATACATTTACTTCATAAAATAGACTCTATCATTAGTAAGCAGTTTTCTCGCTTAGATATGTTTGATGGCACACCACCAAAAACACTAAAAACGATGGTAAAAAGCTATTATGCAGCTAAATATTCACCATTTGATGGCTATATACACAACTATGATACGTACGACACATTAATGAATAAAGTTCAATTCTTATTAAAACTGGGCTATCTCAGTGAGCAAGATATTGAAAGCTTTACAGAGAAAGAAGTAGAAAGAAAGTTTGAAATGTCAAAAGGTAAAAGGTTAATGAAATTAGAAGAAGATGTTGGTAACATATCCTAAGTGTCCCCTCTTGTATTATGTACAAGCTCCTATCTTAAGATAATGAGCGATGATGAATTAAGTCGGCCTAGGCTGTTTCTAGTTTCTAACAGAACTTTATTGTTAGAAAATTAAACTATGAATCTCCAGGGGGGACACTCTTGCATAACCTTTCTATCTTTTTATACACATCTTTGTTATATCAATATTCCTCACACCTCATCAATTAGAAAATATCATAAATAATAGAGTATTAAGAGATTTATACGAGGTTAAAACGCAGTTATGGCTAAAGATAACCAAGAGCTATGGATAAATGAGTTATACAAATGGGCGGACGACAACAATATCCCTGAACTTCAATATTATGAAGACATATACGAAGAAGACAATGGAGAGTTGGTTGATTATGGATTTTGGGTTGGCTTGCCTAGGGATGTAAATGTATTATTGAACCTAGAAGAGCTAAACTTAAGCTGGCATAACTGCATTGAAATACCAGAACAAATACGGCACTTAACAAAACTAAAAAAACTCGAATTTATTAAAAGTCCTTGCGGCTTGATGCCTACTTTTTATGATACTTCTGAAGGCCCTAATAAAATCACACAGATACCAGACTGGCTTGCTGAGTTAGTAAGTTTAGAAGTGTTAGACTTGTCGGGAAACGCAATAGAAGTTGTACCCAAAAGCATCGCCCATCTTCAGAACTTAAGACAGCTTTATGTGCATGATAATGAAATAATTTTCGTTGATGGTGCTCTGGGTCAATTAAATAATCTAGAGGTATTATGGATCCAAGGAAATCGACTCTATGGGTATTGGTTAACACAACTAGATAGGCTCGATGTGTTATGGATGCAAGATAATGTACTCAAAATTTTTCGTGATAGTATCATGCAGCTAAAGAGTCTTACAGAGCTGTACCTTGATGGACAATTATCAGAGCCGTTAAAAGCAGGCGCAGGAGATTGGCAAAAGTTTTTTTCAGATATTACTACACAAATACCTTTAAAGGATGATGAACTTTGGATGCACGATATTTGGGATTGGTCTAATGACAATAACATCGGTTTTTTTCAAATTCCAGGCACACCAGAAAGTTTATTACATTTATCTGAACTGAATTTGAATGGTAAAAATTTAAAATCTTTACCAAACTCATTCAGTAAACTAAATAACATAAAGAAACTGTCAATTTCTCAAAACCAATTCGATACCATACCCAGCCAGATAAGAAGACTAGAGAAATTAACATCGCTATCTCTCAATGAGTGCAAGTTGACTTGCTTACCTGAGTGTATTGGTGAACTCATTAAAATAGAAGAGTTAAGCCTGTACAGCAACCAATTAAGCTGTATTCCTGATGGTTTAAGTAAACTTAAAAATTTAATCAGTTTGAACTTGGATGATAATGAAATAAATGGTTTGCCAGACTCTATTAAAGACTTGGCGCAATTAGACCGTTTATGTTTGGGTAGCAATAAATTAACTAGTGTTCCAGATGTTATAGGTGAGTTTAAAAAATTAACTTATTTAGACTTGAGTCATAACAATATATCTAGTTTATCTAATGCTATTAAAGGCTTAACTAATTTAGAGCATCTATCTTTGGGTTACAACAAATTAACTACTTTACCTATAGGGTTAGGCGACTTAGAAAAAATAGACATACTAAACTTAGGTAATAATCAAATAAACTGTCTGCCTGACTCATTAAAAAACTTATCAAATCTGTCATCTTTACAGTTACAGAATAATAGATTAGTTAGTTTGCCTGAGTGGCTCGGTGAATTAAAGGAATTAACTTATTTGAATGTCACTGGCAATCAGATAACTAGACTTCCTGACTGTATTAAAGGTTTACCGAAATTAATGAATTTATCATTAGGCGGTCACAATTTACCCATTTTACTTGTTCAACTATGTGAGTTAGATGGCTTAGATTCGTTAGCTTTGAATATTAATGATATAGATGAATTTATACGCACGCTTAGCAATTTTACATATTCTAACAGGTTAACAGTGGAGACATTAACGCTGAGGTCGCCTCTTATCGATGATTTTCAACCATGGAGTGATAACCATAAAAGACAAATCAACGAGCTTTTACTTAACACGAAAATATCTTTTTCATATAGCGTAATATAAAGCCAAATCCAATGGGGATTTTAAAGTAACCTGCATTATTTAAATAAAATTGTTAATTCTAGCCCCCTTTATTCGTTTGTATAAATAAGAACGAATAAAGGGGATAAAAAATGCTAGACACATACGAATCAAATACATCAAGTTGCTTATCAAAAAGCTGTAGTGAAGTTTATATTACTAAATCTAATTTTGAACGAATCGCAAACAAAAAACGTTTAGAAGTTGAACCGTTTGATTTTGAAGATTTATATGACTCGTCTCTAGGCTTTATATTTTCTGTTCCAGAGTTGCGCGGATTGTATATTTACCGTGAATTTCTAAAAAACCCCAACTTGTTTATTCATGCATTAGAAAAGAGTAATAATCAAACTGGTATGGACTGGGTATGGGAAGGAGCTTCAGGGCCTGCTTTTCACTGTAATAAAGACTGCATGAGGCTTCATAGTGACTACATTAACGTAGAAATACCACCTGAAATAACGGATAGAGGATGTCATGAAGTTGAAAAGTATAGGGCCTTTGTAGGAGCCAATACAGCGCTACTTGAAAATGATGACAGACTATTTTTAAAAAAGTTAGAGGCCCAGTTTTTTCTCAAAAATCCACCTAAGACAATCAAGGGTACAAATAGTGGTACTACTAACGTTAAAAACTTTGATTTAATAGAGTTAAAAAACTCGATTGAAAAAATTTTGAGAGATGCTGTAAGTTTTAAAAGTAAAGATGAAGAAACTTCAAAAATAATCAGAGATAAAGGTTACGGAACTAACCGCGTAAAAGAAGCAAAGGTTAGCGGGCACCCTTTATTTGTTTGGCATAAATACAAAGTAGAGCTTAAACGTTTATTAAAAGGCTATTACAGTTCGAAGTATAACAGAGAGTTCAAATTTAAATCTTCGATTTTAGGGCAACTAGGCTTTAAGCCTTGCGTTTGTTGTAAGAAATAAAAGTGCGATTGATAGGGAGTTGATAGGCAAAAATATTTAAACCAAGTAATGCGTATTGGTCGTGTTGGGCAAATACCCGAATTAAGGCGCTTTACCAATGGTACAGCGGTTTGCAATATCAGTTTGGCGACCAGTGATGGTTGGAAAAACAATTACCGTAAGGTTACTGTATTCGCTTATTAATGCTTTAGAAAATATTATATTATTGGTAATGTTACTTGTATCGAAAACAAATTTAATGACACAACACGGAAGTTCATAATGCTCTACATTCTAACTAGCACAGAAACCATTCTTAAAGTTGATGTAGAAAAGCTATTGAATATTGATATCAAATTTTTACTTTTATTTCTACTTACCCACTAAAACATCAGAATTGACCTTGTCACAACTACCCATATTTGATGAATAACCAGCTATCTCGCTGCTTGCGATGGGGTGTTCATTTTAGTTAATTTAAAATCCCCTGACTTTTTTCGCCATTTAAATATTTAATTTCAAACTTTTGTTAACTCTTACTATTTCAGTACGTTTATATAATTGAACCCAATAAAAGCGGAACAATTATGATGAACTCTGAATATTTTAATGTTGAATTAATTAGCAC
>JBNMNO010000148.1:0-5726 GCA_051275695.1 Mariniflexile sp. | reverse complement strand
TTGAATAGATTTTTTCCCAATCTTTTAAATCGACAATTATACCAAAATGAAACGCGGGTAATATTTTACCTTCGAAAACATAATTCGGAAAATTGAAGCTAAATTTTTCGGCTTTTATAAATGTTAATTGATTACCAAATAAATTTATATCAACCCAGTTTTGTGTTCTTCTTCCTAAGGAAGCGCCAATATTATCAACATAAAAAGTTTTAGTGCTTTTTACACTGATGCATGGCAACGAAACATGAAATGATGCACCCATAATATGATATGATTAAAGAAGTTTTAAACTTTCAACACTGTAAATTACAAAATCTTCGTCACCATTTTCAAAAACTTCTACAAAAGATATTCTAAAACTTTTATCTATGTAGCTATTATCATTCTTTAAATCGTACTGTTTTAGTGCTCTTGGATGTATTTCCTCGAATACCAACTCTTCTCCATTTTCAAACCAAAATGTGTAATAACCGCTCTTGTAAGACTTAAAAACAGCTGTTCTCATTATATTACTTTACTATAAATTAATCAATATCATCCTCTTCTTCATCGTAATCGGTATCTGCTACATCCTCCATATCGGCATTGTCAGGATCCGAATCGTCTGAATCAACCTTTTTAACAACATCGTCGTCATCGTCGTCACCATCTTCTACTTTTACTTCATCAAAGTCTACTTCAGGAGAATCATCATCAGCATCATCATCACCAAAATCTTCCATAGCTTGTACAAGACGCTTTCCTACTTTAACTAAGTAAATAGTGTCTTCTGTTCTTACTTCAACCGCTTCAATTATTTCATTTTGAGCATTTCTAAATGAAATAATGTCTGCTTCATCGTATCCGTCAGGAAACTTTTCCACAAGAAGATTTAAGATATCTTCATTTAATTTTTTGTAATCAACAATTTTGCGTATCATTTTTATTTGGGTTGGGTTATTGGTCTAACAAATATGCAAAAATTAATGGTGCAACAATAGTCGCGTCACTCTCTATTATATATTTTGGGGTATCTATATCTAATTTACCCCAAGTAATTTTTTCGTTCGGTACAGCGCCTGAATACGAACCATAACTAGTTGTAGAGTCACTTATTTGACAAAAATAGCTCCAAAATGGAATATCGTGCATTTCCATGTCTTGATAAAGCATTGGCACGACACATATTGGAAAATCTCCAGCAATTCCTCCTCCTATTTGAAAGAAACCAACTCCTTTTCCTCCAGAATTTTTTGGATACCAATCTGCTAACCACATCATATATTCAATACCACTTTTGGTTGTAGAAGCTTTTAATGCTCCTTTAATACAGTATGAAGCAAAAATATTACCCATGGTGCTATCTTCCCAACCTGGAACCACTATAGGTAAGTTTTTTTCAGCGGCAGCAACCATCCAGGAATCTTTAGGATCAATCTCATAGTATTGCTCTAGTACTCCTGAATTTATCATTTGATACATAAACTCATGCGGAAAATATCTTTCCCCAGACTTGTCTGCTTTATTCCAAATATCATACAAATGGGATTGTAACCTTCTAAACGCTTCTTCTTCCGGAATACAGGTATCGGTTACACGATTATAATGATTATCTAATAAATCTCTTTCTTCTTGCGGAGATAAATCTCTGTAATTAGGCACTCTTTTGTATGAGTTATGAGCCACTAAATTCATAATATCTTCTTCAAGGTTTGCGCCTGTACAAGAAATAATATGAATTTTATCTTGACGAATCATTTCTGCTAACGATTTTCCTAACTCAGCTGTACTCATGGCACCAGCTAAAGTTACCATCATTTTTCCGTTTTCCAACAAATGAGTTTCATAGCCTTTTGCAGCATCAACTAAGGCAGCGGCATTAAAATGTAAATAATGCTTTTCAATAAAATTAGATATTGGCCCTTTAGTACTCATCGTCTTCATTAAGTTTTGATGCGTTATTTTTTTGTTTTGAATTATCGTAGGCATTATCGTAATCGTCTCCTACCTCTTGGTCCATAAATTTATAACTTAACATTTTATAATACAATTTTGCTACTAAAAAATCTGAAGCTTTTTGTTTTATATTTGGGCATAATTCTACAATATCAAAACCAACAACATTCTTTTCTGCAAAAACTTGCTTTAAGAAATCTAATGTTTCGTGCCAAAACATGCCTCCTGGTAAAGGTAAAGCTGTATTTGGTAAAATTGAAATATCAAGTGCATTTAAACTAAAATTAATAAACACATTATCTGTCATTTGGTCAATTGCAGAATCCATCCACGTATCGTCCAAAGCCATTTCATGTGCAAAATAGGTTTTTTCTGTATCAATTATTGTTTTTTCTTTTGCACTCATAGAGCGAACCCCAACCTGAATTAAATTAGTCATTTGGTTTGCTTCATGAAGGGCGCAAGCATTATTGGTAGATGACCCATTATGGCTTTTACTCAAATTGGCGTATGCACCAATATGCAAAACTGTTAAACTTGGATACATTTCATTAAAAGCACGAATGGTTCCTATCGAAACGGCGTGTTCGCCACCAAATATGGTTACAAACTTATTCTTTTTAATGTGCTTTTTAGTTGCCTGGTGTACCGCTTCTACCATTTCTTCTGAAGTAGCATTATCATCAGCAACTGAATCAGCTAAATAAATACCTTGTTGAAATACTTCTGTGTCTGTTTCAATATCATACAATTCCATGCTTTCTGAAGCGCTCAAAAAAGCTTCAGGGCCTTTACCACTTCCTTTTTGTGCATAACCTGTTCCTTCAAAAGGCACAGGAATTAATACTATTTTTGCGCTTTCTAACTTCCCTTGCTCTTCTGAGATGTTGGCATATGTTTTAGTTTGCATAACCTAAAATTTTAAGTAAGTCTTCACTTTTTTGTTGTTCACTAAATAATGTTTTTATGAGGTTCCCATCCTCATCTTTATCTATTAAAATATGCTTAGGCGATGGAATTAAACAGTGTTGTAAGCCACCAAACCCTCCAATAGTTTCCTGGTATGCACCTGTATTGAAAAACCCGATATATAAAGGTTTTTCTTTGTTATACTTTGGCAAGTAAATAGCATTCATGTGCTGTTCACTATTGTAATAATCGTCACTATCGCAAGTTAAGCCGCCTAACAAAACACGTTCGTAACTTTCGTGCCATCTATTTAATGGCAATAAAATAAAACGCTTATTAATGGCCCACGTATCCGGCAATGTTGTTATAAACGAGGAGTTTATCATATTCCATTTTTCTCTATCGTTTTGTTGCTTTTGGTATAACACTTGGTATATAGCTCCTCCACTTTCTCCTACTGTAAAACTTCCAAACTCGGTAAAAATATTTGGCACTTTTACTTCTTCTTCATCACAAGTAAGCTTTATTTGATTAAGAATTTCATCAACCATATATTCATAATCAAAATCAAAGGCTAATGAGTTTTTAATTGGAAACCCACCACCAATATTCAAACTATCTAAAGATGGACAAATTCTTTTTAAACTAATGTATACTTTTAAACATTTTTGAAATTCATTCCAGTAATATGCGTTATCGCGAATACCTGTATTAATAAAAAAGTGCAACATTTTTAGCTTCACCTTTTTATTGTTTTGAATTTGATTTTTATAGAAAGGCACAATGTTTTTATACCCGATCCCTAATCTGGAAGTGTAAAACTCGAATTTCGGCTCTTCTTCTGAAGCAATACGAATACCAACACTAAACTTTCCATCAATTTCCTGCGATAACAAATCGATTTCTTCATAATTATCGATTATTGGAATACAATTTTTATGCCCGCCATTAATTAATCTGGCAATGTTAGTAATGTATTGTGCACGTTTAAAACCATTACTAATTACGTAAGTATCATTGGTAATCTTACCTTCTTTTTTAAGATTCTCAACAATATCAATATCAAAAGCTGACGATGTTTCTATATGAATATCATTTTTCAAAGCTTCATTTAAAACATGTTTAAAATGAGAACTTTTTGTGCAATAACAATAATGATAATTACCTTTATATTTATTGTTCTTTATGGCTTTTGCAAACCATCCTTTAGCTCTATTTATATTATTAGAAATTTGTGGTAAATAGGTAAACTTTAAAGGTGCCCCATACTCTTCCACTAATTCCATTAAATCTATATCATGAAATTGAAGTTGTTTGTCTTCTAGTTTAAATTCTGGTTGAGGGAAATCAAAAGTTTGATTAATTAAATCGATATATTTAGTATTCATTATTGCTTTTTAAAATTAAAATTTTTTAAATAGATAAAACAAAATTAGTGTTTCACAAAACAATGAATTTTATATCAAATTTGAATTTGACTTTGAGTAGTGGGTATAAAGCCATAGATATGCTGACTACCAGCAATAGAATACGCAGAAGTAAGCTTTAAAATTCGCTTACTTTTTCTGTAAGCGGCTTTTGAGAATAACTTCTCGATTTTCAAAAGCCCTAATATATAAACATGTTTCAATTTGTTCAGCAATTACTATACAAATGAAATATAAAAAATTTAATTTTATACTCATTTTTCATTTTTTTTTAGATTTTTTTAAAGCATCTTAAGATTATTCAATTCCTGCTCTGTTAGATGTTTCCAATGCCCACGAGGAATGTCTTTTTTAGTAAGATGACCAATGGCAACACAATCCAAATTAACAATTTCGTAATTAAAATGATCAAAAATAGTACGAATTAAAGTGTTTCCTATATTCTTGATTTTTAAGCCTATTTCTTTTTTTGATGCACCATCTATATAGCTTATTTCTTCAACAGCAATTAGTTTGCCTTCAATTTTAAAACCAGCCTGAATCACCTTCAAATCTTCAAGTTTTAAATTTTTATCTAATTCTATATGAAACAAACGCGCTACACCATTTTTAGAATTAGTGAATTTTTCTGCTATAACATCATCATTTGTAAATAACAATAAGCCCTTTGAATTTCTACCTAAACGACCAATTGGTTTTATTCGAGATGTTGTAGAATTGGCAACCAAATCCATTACTGTTCTCCCTTTGCCTTCACTTGTTGTGGTAGCAAATCCTTTAGGTTTATTCAATAAAACATACGCTTTCTTCTCTGGATTAATACGAGCACCATCGTACCGAACTTCGTCTTCAAATTTTACTTTATAACCCATTTCTGTAATCACCTTACCATTTACAGTAACAAGTCCTGTAGCAATATGCACATCGGCTTCTCTACGTGAACACATCCCAGAATTAGCGACATATTTATTTAGCCTAATTTCATCTGGATTTGAAGATTTTTTAGGTGCAGAAGGTTCTTTTTTTACAAACGCCTTACCCTTAGCAAAGTTTTTGTTCTTTGTTACATCAACACCTTCGCTTGAACTTTTATCAGTTGCATGTGTCTTCCCTTTTCCCGCAGATTTCCCTTTTCCTGAAGCCTTTCCTTTTCCTAAAGGTTTCCCTTTTCCTGAAGGCTTCCCTTTACCGCTAGTTCCCTGCTTTTTAATCATCACGTTAGTTTTTTTTTGCAAATATAGATTATATATTATGATTATTTATGTATATGTTTAACTAAAAAAGCTCCTAAAACAACCTATTAAGTACCACATTAACATCTATTAATAAAATACTAAAAACACCTAAAACAATTATAAATTTTAAGATATTATGAAGAAGCAAATAATGCACTTTGCTTTTAGATTTCCAAAGCAATAACAAAAAAACAAACATGAAACCAATACTTAAATAAAA
>JBNMNO010000147.1:0-5751 GCA_051275695.1 Mariniflexile sp. | reverse complement strand
TTTGAGTAAAAAATGTCTTTTTAATTTTTCTTGCTCGTAAATCGCAAATGCTATCGGCTAAAGTTGGTTGTTTTTGTATTTTCATACACTAAATTTACAACTTAATATACTTACAATCAAATATTTAACATAAATAATAACATGTTATTTTTGTTTTTTTTTAGGCACTTCCTTGCAACGGTCTTAATATACTTTGGAGTTAGTATCGTGAGATTGCTTGGTGCCTCGCAATGACGGTCCGTTTCATACCATGACGCCTTTCGCGTTAGGGATTGCAGTGCAAATCCTTTTGCTTTTTGATAGAAACATTTCGGCTGGGCTCCTTGTAAAGAAAGCAAAAGATTGCAAAGGAAAGCCCGACCCTTTAGGGTAATGCCCAAATAACTGGTATTAATTTGTAGCGTGTGAATGCATGGAAATGTAACATAAGTATCCTATAAATTTGTAAAAAAATTATACTTTAGCAGATTATTAATTGACTTATTATTCTATATATAATTTTCTAATTTTCAGTGCTTTACAATTTGTTTTAACAAGTTAACGGTGTTGATTACAATTATAATACCTATGACAAATAATATTCTTATTGAAGATCAATATAAAAGAACCAGTTTATTTGAAAAAGAAAATGTGAATTATCTGGTTAGAGTTTTAAAAAGATTTAATACCGTACCTAAGATAAATAACATAAATATTATTACGTCTAAAAGTGCGCCTGATGTATTTAAAATTGTACCTAACAAATCAATAACCATTGGCACGTTGTTTTTAGAAAAACCTGTTTTAGCCTTAGTTTATTTAAGATATGGTATTGAATGGCAATTGTGGCACAAAGCTTTGAGCGGCGAAAAACAGAATACCGTTTTGTGTGATATAGCGGCTCTTAAAGTGACCAGAATATTTTATAAATTATTACCGAAAGAAGATAAAGAAAAATTAAATTCTCTTGATTATTTTTTACTTAATTTGATTAAAAATGATGAAGATTTAGATACCGAATCTTTAGAAAAGTATAAAGAACTACAAGCGTTTCATGGCTTAACAAACGCTAACATAGAATTTAAAGATTCCTGGAAACCAATTCTTGAAAATCTGGCAAAGCCAACCGAATATTTATTAATGTCTGGTGGTGATCTTAGATTGAATATAGATGAAATTGAATTGTTAAATAAATATGGTTGCCGACCATTTCCAAGACCTGATGCTTTTACTTTTGCTTCATCAACCGCAACAAGCGTTTCTAATTTTGCTTTTGATAAAACAGATAAAGCTAGAAGTATATTAATTCAAAACAGCTTAAAGAATGGTTTCAAAGATACAAGTATTGCCTTTTCGAAGTTGCTTAAAAACAATCTTAGAAAAATATTTAAATTAAATGATGCTTGTCAAATAATTTTTTCCCCATCGGGTACTGATTCTTCGCTTCAAATAGCAGCCATTACTCAAATTATTTCTAACAAGAACATTACGCATGTTTTAGTGGCTTCAGATGAAACGGGTAGCGGCGTTCCTGCAGCCTTAAAAGGATGTCATTTCGAAAATACAACAGCGCTTAATTATCCGGTTAAAAAGGGCGATAAAATTGAAGGTTTTAGAGATATTGATTTAATTAAGATTACTTTTAGAGATGAAAACGGCAAATTAAAATCATCTAATCAATTAGATGAGGAAGTTTTTACTGCCATTTCAAAAACTAATGAGTTAGGCAGACATGTGGTATTACACACCATGGATCAATCAAAATTGGGCTATCAATCACCTAGTGAAGACATGATTCAAAATTTGAACACACTTGAAAATTTATCCATTCAAATTATTGTGGATGGTTCACAACTTAGGTTAGACCCGAAAGACATACAACATTATTTAAGTAAAGGATATATTGTTACTATAACCGGAAGTAAGTATTTTACTGGCCCTCCTTATTCAGGTGCATTAATTCTGCCTGAAAGTGTTAGTAAATCCATTAATTCTGTAAAAAATACATTACCGGTGGGATTGACCAATTATTATAATCAATCCGATTGGCCAACATCGTGGTTTTGTTCCAATGATTTAACAGGTGGATTTAATTATGGCTCCTATATGCGCTGGAATGCTGCCATAGTTGAAATGGAAAAATATTACAAAACGCCTGTTTTATATAGAAATATGGGCATTGAGATGTTTTGCAATTTTGTTGAAGATTCTATTAAAGATGCCGCTTTTCTGGAACCTCTTTGTGAAGATGAAACAAAAACTAACGCTTATAACAGTGAAGCATTCGGAATTAGAAATATAAGAACAATTTTTCCTTTCTTTATTATTAAAAACAATGAAGCATTATCTGTTGATAAAGTAAAGAAGTTCTATACCCTGTTAAATTCTGATATATCTGATCAATTTGAAGGTTCTTCTTTAGAAATTATTAGACTTGCTGCGCAAAAATGCCATATAGGGCAAGCTGTTAATGTGAAATATGGCACTGATTTTGAAAGTGCTGTTTTAAGAATTAGTTTGGGTGCAAGGGTTATTTCTGAAAGTTGGGTTAATAGAGATATTAGCCTCTTTTTTAGAAATATAGAGGCCCAAATGAGTCAGGTGACCGTCATTATTAAAAAGATAGAATTGATATTGGGTCATCCTAAATTACTAAAATAAATGGCGAATAAAAACTGGGCCTCCGGGCGACTATCGGGATTGGCAACACCCAAATAATTAACAATTTACTTCTTGAGATTACTTCTTGCCCCGCAATGACGTTTTAATCGGCGTCCATTTCCATAATTAAATTGGCTATTAAAGCGGTCCACCCGGTTTGATGTGACGCACCCATTCCTTTACCGTTACCTCTATCGAAAAATTCGTACTCGAATTGATCTCGACCTCGGTTGTTCCCGCTTACCGAATCGCCATACGGAAATTCATTTTGTGGATACTTATAGAGATGCTTACAATCCGAATGTGTGAGCGATGATACCTAATGCAAATAGAGTTCTCTTTTCGTACATATATCTGTCTTGAAGCACTTGATTTTTTAATAAGGTTTAAAATAAAAATAAGGTGTTTTTATTTAAGGTAGAAAGGACCGATGCAAGTATTACCTAATTGACATTTTTGTTGGAATTCTTTTAATTTCTCGCAAAAAAATGTAGCATTATTTGATGAACTCATACTGAATTGAAGGTGACTAACTTAAACTAACTTTACTTAATTCGAGCCTTTTAAAACTTAGATATTACAACTTTTAATGCACATTATAAATTAACAGATTGGTACACTTCGACTGCGCTCAATACAGGCTCGCTAATCTTTAATGGCTTTTAAAAAAATCTAACAAAAAAACCACATTTACTTATTACAATGAACCCGGTTTGCCATTAAATAACAGAATTCTTTACTTGAATTTCATATGCTGATATTTATTGTTTTTTATCGGTCATATGTAATTGGCATATCATCATTGGTGTTTGCAACCAACTAACGCTTATACTCATTTCATAGGTGGCAAATCAAATGCTTTTGATTCATGCTCAAAATTGTTACGGTGTGATCCGTCACAAAAGGGTTTGTTGGATGAATGCCCACATCGACAAATGCCTAATACAGTTCTTCCTTCTAATCCATAAACATTTCCTTGACTATCTACTATATCGAAATCGCCTTCTATTTTTATAGATCCGTTGTTGTTAATTATTAGTTTCGTCTTGCTCATAATACTCTATTTTTTTTTGGAATTCAAAGTTGACGAAAAATATCCTGGTTTTTGGTAATTAAAAGTTTTTTTTAATCCTTTCTTATAAATATTTTGAGTTAGGAATTACTCATTGGCAAGTGTTTTTAAGATAAGGTAATCATGAATACTTTGTATTTGAAGTGAAAATCCTTTTTAAAACTTGAGCGTAATATACTCGAGGAGGACTGAAAATTTACAGATTGCCGCATCGCTAACTCCCTGCAATGACATTTTAAAAAGATTGTAATTCACTATTTATATTCAAGAGTTCAACTAAAAAATATTAAATCATGAATAAAAACCCGACCCACAAGGTAACGTCTATATAATTAATATTCACTTGCTTTTTTAATAGCTTCTTTAATATCCGATACTATAAACTGGCTGTTTAAAACTGAATACATGTCATTTTTTTCAAAGTCTTTTTGGAGTGTTTCCTGTATACCCGATAAAATAACTTTCACACCTCTTATTTGATACGATTTGATAATTTCTTTTAGGCTTTGATACCCTGTAACATCTATTAAGGGCACATAACGCATCCTAATAATTATAACTTTTGGTTGTAAATGGGTATTGGTGATGGTTTCTTGAAATTGGCGTGCTGCTCCGAAAAATAAAGGCCCGTTTATTTCGTACAATAATACGTTTTTAGGTAAATCTAAAAGTTCTTCATCGAACAAGTGTTCACCATTAACAGTATCCGTTGATATATTTTCAACCAGAACAGATTCGCTCATGCGCTTCATGAACATAAAACTGGAAAGCACAATGCCAATTTCGATAGCGATAACCAAATCGAAAATTACCGTAAGGAAAAAGGTGGTTAGCAGGATGATGATATCCATTCTGTTGCCCTTTAAAATGGATTTAAATTGTCGCCATTCGCTCATGTGATACGCTACAACCATTAAAATACCTGCAAGACATGAAAGCGGAATTAACTTAGCATAAGGTGCAAATAATAACATGATTGATAATAAAACCAGTGCATGAATGATGCCTGCAATAGGTGTTCTGCCGCCGTTTTTCACATTGGTAGCGGTTCTGGCTATAGCGCCTGTTGCTGGTATGCCGCCAAATAACGAAGACATAATGTTTGCGGCACCTTGTGCTATTAATTCAATATTAGAACGGTGTTTTCCACCAATCATAGAATCAGATACCACAGCCGAAAGCAGAGATTCGATGCTTCCTAATAAGGCAATAGTAAAAGCAGGTGCTATAAGTGATTTTACGGTTTTATAATCGATACTTGGTAGCGATGGTAAACTAAAATGATTTGGAATATCACCAAAATTACTTTCAATAGTATCTACAGGAATGTCAAAAAGTTGTACGGCTACAGTAGCTAATATAATGGCAATAATAGAGCCCGGAATTTGTTTTATAAGCTTTTGAAAATACAGTGCTATTATTACAGTTACTGCCGCTATGACCAGAGCATACCAATTGATTTTGTCCCAATTTTCAAAATACACTATCCATTTATCTATAAAATCGGCAGGAACTTTGGCTATATGCAAGCCAAAAAAATCATTGACTTGTGAAGAAAAAATAATTAACGCAATCCCACTTGTAAAACCAACAATGAGAGAATACGGGATAAACTTTAGCAAGTTTCCTAGGCGCATCAAACCAAACCCAATCATTATAAAACCAGCCATAAAAGTGGCAATGGTGAGTCCATTTATGCCAAACTCCTGAACAATACCATACACTATAACAATAAAAGCACCAGTTGGTCCACCAATTTGCACACGACTACCACCTAAAGTCGAGATGATGATTCCCGCAATAATAGCAGTTATGATTCCTTTTTCAGGTGAAACACCAGAAGCAATGGCAAATGCAATAGCTAAAGGAAGCGCCACTATACCAACAATTAATCCAGACATCACATCCTTTGAAATCGTTTCTTTAGAAATTCCTTCTTTTAGCAGTGAAAATAATTTGGGGATAAATTCTTTTTTCATTGTGTTTCAAAATAACCTACAACGCTATAACGTTCTTGATATTCATCTTTTAACGTATAT
>JBNMNO010000146.1:0-5755 GCA_051275695.1 Mariniflexile sp. | reverse complement strand
AAACACTTCGTATAAATGTGGCACTTGTAAGCACTTTAATTAGTGGATTCATCGCCGTACTTTTTCTTCTGGAAGATGTAGTAGTGCGTTTTTTAGAGGCTGCTTTTTCAAGCGCTTCTTTTTCCGATCTGGCCTTTTCTTTGGCTTCTTCAGCTTCGGCTAAATCAATTTTTTTACTTAGCATTTCATAAGCACTTTCCCTATCAATGGTTTCGTTGTATTTTTTAACGAGTTTCGATTTTGAAAGTAAAGCACTTAACTCATCGTCTGTCAAAATATCCATTCTGCTCATGGGTGCGCGCATCATAGTAGCGGCAAGTGGGGTAGGGCGACCTTTTTCATCTAAAGCAGATACTAAAGCCTCTCCAATACCAAGTGAGGTCAAAACTTTGGTGGTGTCGTAATACTCAGAATCTGGATAATTTTGAGCCGTAAGTTTAATCGCTTTTCTGTCGTTCGCCGTGAAGGCTCTTAATGCATGTTGAATTTTTAATCCTAACTGACCTAAAACAGCTTCTGGGACATCGGTTGGATTTTGAGTGACAAAATAGATGCCAACACCTTTGCTACGAATTAATTTTATAATACTTTCTATCTGATTTAAAAGTGCTTTTGAAGCTTCATTAAAAATTAAATGGGCTTCATCAATAAAAATAACAAGCTCCGGGCGTTCGCTATCTCCTTGCTCTGGAAATGTAGAATATATTTCGGCTAATAAACTCAACATAAAGGTTGAGAATAATTTTGGTCTGTCCTGAATATCGGTTAGTCTAAGAATATTAATATATCCCTGGCCTTCATTATTAATTCTTAATAAATCTTGAGTATCAAAGGAGGTTTCGCCAAAAAATAAATCGGCACCCTGCTGCTCTAATTCTACTACTTTGCGCAAAATGGAGCCCGTAGATGCGGTTGAAATATGCCCATAATCATCGCCAAATTCTGCTTTGCCTTCCTGGGTAGTATATTGCAATATTTTTTTGAAATCTTTTAAATCTAATAATGGCATTTTGTTATCATCGCAGTATTTAAAAATAACAGCAACAACACCCGATTGTGCATCTGATAAATCTAAAATACGCGATAATAGAACAGGTCCAAATTCACTAACTGTGGCTCTTAAGCGAATCCCATTTTGTTCTGATAAGGTTAAAATTTCTACAGGAAAACTTTTAGCTTCAAATGGGATTCCAATTTTAGCATGGCGTTCATCAATTTTTGGATGACCAGGACTTGGTTGCGCCAATCCACTTAAATCCCCTTTGATATCCATGAGCAACACAGGAATGCCTTTATCACTTAAATTTTCAGCTAATACTTGCAAGGTTTTTGTTTTTCCTGTCCCGGTAGCCCCAGCAATTAAACCATGGCGGTTTAAGGTTTTTAATGGGATTTTTACGAATGCATCGGTTACAGTTTCACCATCTAAAATAGCGGCACCTACAGATATAAAATCACCTTTTGTTATGTTGCCTTCGTTTATATAATTAAAAAAAGTGTCCTTCCTATCCATAGAATATTTAATTTTTCATAAAAATACACGAAAAATGAAGAAGAAAAAAATATGCTAATCATATAAAAAGTGAACTTATTTTTTTTTAATACAAATATTTTACGAACCTGCTAATCTTAAGTTTACACTTCCGGCGGCAGCTGTTCTTGTAATACTCACTCATGGGCGACATAGTTGCTGCAACTATAGTTTTCTATTGAAAAACAGGAAAAATGAAAAAGTAAAAAAAACAGTTTGGACTATATTCATGTGAAAGAAAACCTAAGGGTAGCTCTAAGTTTCTTAAACTATTTTAAATACTATAAGTTTATCTGTAAGCTTCGTAAATAACCACGATGTTTTCAGTGTGGTTGGATACATTTATGGTAAAACCATTTGTGTTAAAACTTGTTACCGAAGCCGCTGTTAAACCAAGATTATCTCCATTCTGGTTGGAATATCTAATACCTATAGCTTGACTACTTGAAGCATATCTTGAAATATCATTAATTGAGTTTGCATTACCTCCATTAAATATAACTTGTTGGGCTATAATACCCCCATAATTAGTGGCATAACCATTCATGGAGCCAAAAACATTATGGTAGGAATTCTGGTTGTTACCAACACCGTTATCATAACTAAGGTCATAGGTTTCTACATTGGCATAGGCCACAAATTTAATTTGACTTGGTTTAAAAGGTAATCCGGAAATTGTTTGACTGCCTGTTCTAGTAATTATAAATTTACCCATGTAAGTAGTAGAAGCCATATAAGCACCAGTATCTGTTCCAGAAGAAATTAAATTTCCAGCGTCTGTGCTTACTACAGGATTTATGGCAACAGCAGACCAAACTGGTAATGTCAGTGTACCTGAGTTATATTCAAATCTATTGATATTTGTATTGAAAATAAGTAGGCCATTGGCAGGAGTTGGAATGCCATTTCGTTGTACCGTGGTTAATCGAGGCACTAAAACACCTTGGTTAGTAGATTGAACATCTAAAATAGAGGAACTGTCAGGTGTTGTCGTGCCTATACCCACTTGGGCGAAAACAAAAGATTGGAATAAAACGATTACAATTAGTAATAATTTCTTTTTTATGTTTAGAGACATAATTAAAAATAATTTACATTTATCTGCCAAAGCTATAAATAATAAGTTAAAATACTAATTTTAGCGATAAAACATATAAATCATTAAAATTAAGTAGCCTTTGAGCTAGTTGATTCATGATTTATCTGGGTTACCTTCTTTAAATAACTGTACCTTTGTAATCTTAATTTTTTAGAGATGAATAAAGAGCTATTAAGCTTAGTGAATAAAGGGGAGATGTTGCCTTTAATGGAAGAGTTTTATACCATTCAAGGGGAAGGATTCCATAAGGGTACTGCAGCATATTTTATACGTGTTGGAGGTTGCGATGTAGGTTGCCATTGGTGCGATGTAAAAGAAAGTTGGAATGCCAATTTACACCCGCCAACCGAAATTTCAAAAATAGTAGAAAACGCCAAAAACCATAGTGATACCATAGTAATTACAGGTGGCGAACCACTCATGTGGAATATGGTACCCCTAACAACCCAATTAAAAGCGGAAGGACTGCAAATTCATATTGAAACCTCAGGTGCTTATAAGTTAACAGGTATTTGGGATTGGATTTGTTTATCACCAAAAAAAATGAAACTTCCAACAAAGGCGATTTACGAAAAAGCGCATGAACTAAAAGTTATTATTTTTAATAAAGATGATTTTCGCTTCGCGGAAGAACAAGCTGCTAAAGTAAATAAAGAGTGCATTTTATATTTACAACCGGAGTGGAGCAAACGCGATAAAGTAATTCCTGAAATTGTTGATTATGTGATGGCAAATCCTAAATGGAAAGTGTCACTACAAACGCATAAATATTTAAATATTCCATAAAATGCTTACATATAATATATTTTGTAAGTTTTTACAAACTAAACCAGTTTAAGTCATGATTAGAACTTAAAAGGTCTACCTTACTAACCTATTAGGTTTCTATGAAATACGCGCTATTAGCTATTGCCCTATTGTTTGGATTTCAAATAATTGCTCAAGATTTAGATTTACAAAATAAAATAGAATTTGTCAATGCAAAAATTCAGCGAACCGAAACAGGTGAGCGTCTTGCCTGGTTAGATAGTTTAACAAAACTCACGTATCGCAATCCTAAATTAAAGTATGACTCCATTGTACGCCAAACCATTACGGCTGCTATAGTATTAGATTCTTTAAACATAGCAACCCATCAAGTTGCTAATTTAATAGGGTTTCATAATAATTATATAGGTAAGCCAGAGGTAGGCCTTAAACTGTTTAAGACCTATAAAGAAAAATTAATGAAGGGGACAAATCCTGGATACATTGGATATATGTATTTAAATGCAGCCGACAGCTACTATTATACAGGCGATATGGACAGCTCTTTTAAGTATTATGCCATTACTAAAGAGTACGCCTTAAAGGCAAAAGACCAACAATTGTATGGGTATGCCACAATGTATACGGGTTCTAATCAATCTGAACTAGGCGAGTTTGCAGAAGCATCAAAAAGTTTTAAAGAAGCGGCTCAAATATTCACAAAACTAAAAGATACCACTAATATCCTTTGGACTAAAAATGAATTAGGGGTTTTATATAGTAGAAACGCCTTTTATGAAGAGGCCGAAAAAGAGCGAAATGAAGCCATTGCATTGGTAGGAAACACGACTAGATTTAGAGTGTTATCAAATCTATACTTCAATGCAGCCGAAGACAATAGAAAGATAAAGAATTTTAAAAAACAACTTGTAAACATAAAAGCATCATTTTTGGCTAATAGTAAAACAGATAATGTTTCTTTAGTAGAGCCTAAAATTCTATCAAAACTCATTGTTGCCTATTGTGAAAACGATAGTTTACAACAAGCCGAAAAGTATTTTGAACACTTAAATGCTCTTTCTTTAAAAAATGACAGTAAAGTTCTCAAAGAACAAATTGTAAATGCAAAACGATTTTTGTCTTTTACTAAAGGGAATTATAAAAACGCTTTAACATACAGTATTGAGTTTTTAGCAATTTTACAAAACAGAAAAGCACCTATTGATGATATTTTTATGGCTGAACAATTTTTGGCAGAGGTCTATAAGGCCAATGGCGACGACATAAATTATAATAAACATCTTTTAAATCATTATACAATTAAAGATTCTGTTTCAAATATTCAAAAGTTAAAAGCCTTAGCCTATTACCAAACACTTTACGAAACAGAAAAACGCGATCTTAAAATTGTAAATCAAAAGGCAAGTATTGGCATATTAAATCTTCAGAATAAAAATAAAACGCAGTTATTAATTTTTGGATTTTTAGGGCTTTTAGTTTTATTTGGTGCCATTATGTTTTACCGTTCTTTTTTAGGGGTTAAGAAACGAGAATTAGCACAACAACATTTTTCTCAAGAGCTTATTAAAACGCAAGAGCAAGAACGTACGCGTATAGCCAAAGATTTGCATGATGGTGTTGGGCAGCAAATAACACTTATTAAAATGAAGGCACAGAATACAGACCAGACAGAATTATCTGGTTTGGCACATAATGCCTTAGAGGAAGTGCGCAGTATTTCTAGAGACTTATATCCTGTAACATTAGCTAAGCTGGGCCTAACCGATAGTATAGAACAACTGCTGTTGGCGTTAGATGAAGAAACAGATTTGTTTGTTTCGGTAGAAATTGATGATGTAAACGCTCATTTTAGTGAAACCGAATCGCTTAATTTTTACAGATTTATACAAGAATCTGTAAATAATGTTTTAAAGCACGCCCAAGCCAAAACATTAATTGTAAATATTTTAAAACAAAGTGACGGTATTAAAATTTTAATAAAAGATAACGGTCGGGGTTTTGAAGTGAGTGAAAAGATTACACAAAATAGTTTAGGTTTAAAAACCATGGCAGAACGCATTAGTATGTTAAAAGGCAGTTTTACTATAAAAAGTAAGAGAACAGAAGGCACCTCTATATTAGTTCAAATCCCCGTATAAGAATGAATAAAAAGATCTCATTATTTGTAGCAGACGATCATCCTTTATTTTTAAAAGGTTTAGTAGATGAGTTAAAGGATTATAATTATGATGTGATTGATACTGCAGAAAATGGCGCCAAAGCGCTTGATAAAATTATGGAGTTACAACCCACCATAGCTATTTTAGACGAAGAAATGCCAAAGCTTACGGGTTTTGAAGTCATCAAAAAATGTACAG
>JBNMNO010000145.1:0-5931 GCA_051275695.1 Mariniflexile sp. | reverse complement strand
TAACTAACGAGTTAGTAAATGCCATAGATACTGGTGCTTTAGTGGTGAATTATTTTGGCCATGGTGGTGAAGATGGTTTAGCACAGGAACGAATTTTGTTAAAACCAGATATAGAAGGGTTTCGTAATTATTATAAACTAAATTGTTTTGTTACAGTTACTTGTGAGTTTACTAAATTCGATAATCCTTTTCGGGAAACGGCGGGCGAATTCACTTATTGGCACAAGCAAGCAGGAGCTATAGGTTTAATTACTACAACCCGACAAATATTTGTAAGTTTTGGTATTACCTTTAATAATTTATTAGGGCAGTACCTATTTTCATATAGTAATACTGATACGTATGACGATTATGAGTATCCTTCAATGGCCGAAGCTTTAAGGTTAACTAAAAACGATCCTGCAATTTCAGGTCAAAGCCAAAGGCGGTTAGTATTTTTTATTGGCGATCCCGCAATGAAATTGGCATTTTCAAAACCAAATGTACGATTAACGAAAATTAACGATGTGCCTATTGGGCAAACAACAGATACTTTAAAAGCTTTAAGTTATGTTAAACTAGCCGGCGAAGTAACCGATATTTCAGGAAATATTTTAAGTAATTATAACGGAACCCTGTCAACCACTATTTACGATAAAGATATAGCCAGACAAACACTAGCAAACGACGGTACCAGATTAAATGGACAAGTAGTAAAATTAGATTTTAAAACCCTTGGAGAAATCATTTTTAGAGGGCAAGCATCGGTGAAAAACGGGCAATTTGAGTTTGATTTTGTTGTGCCAAAAGATATTGGAATCCCAGTTGGTTTTGGAAAAGTTAGTTTCTATTCCAAGAACGAAGGGTTATTGGAAGATCAGGCTGGAGCAAGTGTTAATACCGTTAAAATAGGGGGTCTAAATGAAAATGCTGAAGAAGATAATATAGGACCTGTTATTAATCTATATATGAATGATGAAAATTTTGTGTCGGGCGGAATCACCAACGAATCACCAACATTATTAGCTAAATTAGAAGATAGTAATGGTATTAATACAGCAAGTGGTATTGGGCACGATATTGTAGCTATTCTTGATGGGGACGAAACGAACCCTATAGTTTTAAACGATTATTATCAAACCGAAGTGGACGATTATCAAAAAGGGGTTGTCAGTTTTCCTTTTAGAGATTTAGCTCCAGGATTACATACATTAACCATCAAAGCTTGGGATGTTTATAATAATTCTTCCATTGCTGAAATTCAGTTTATTGTGTATGATAAAGATGAAGTGTTAGAAATAAATAATGTACTTAACTACCCAAATCCGTTTGTAAATTACACAGAATTTTGGTTTAACCACAATAGTTCTGCACCATTAAACGTTTCAATACAGATATTCACGGTCTCCGGAAAATTGGTTAGAACCTTAAATGGGCAAACCACAGGGGGGTTAATAACAACCAGTTCTTTGTCTAGAGACATTGTTTGGGACGGAAGAGATGATTTTGGTGATAAAATAGGAAAAGGTGTGTATATTTATAAACTTACGGTGCAATCTGACCTATTAAATAAAAAAGTAGAAAAAATAGAGAAACTTGTTATACTCTAATAAAAAATTATATTTGTTAAATAAAAGTTATTACGTGAAACGAGCATGCTAAAAACCTTATCATTAAAGAAGATAATTAATGGCAAGAGCATGCGCCATTAGAAAACAATAAAAAAACACATGAAAAACCAATTATTACTATTAATAGCATTTGTATGTATACTTAAAGCAAGTGCACAAGAAACTATTATTTTTCCAAATCAAGACAGAAGAGTTATTACCACGGGGGTACCATTTATTTTAATTGCACCAGATGCTAGAGCTGCAGCTATGGGAGATATGGGGGTTGCAACCTCTGTAGATGCGTTTTCACAACAATGGAATCCATCAAAATATGTATTCTCTGAAACCAAATCAGGGATTGGGGTAAGTTATACGCCTTATTTAAGTAAATTGGTTAATGATATATTTTTAGGAAACGTAACCTATTTTAATCGTATTGATGAGCGTAGCGCTTTTGCCGCAAGTTTAAAATATTTTTCGTTAGGTGATATTGAATTCGTAGCCGATGAATTTTCAGAAGCCTTAATTCAAAGACCAAACGAACTTACCATTGACGCGTCTTATGCCTTGCGTTTATCAGATCAATTTGCTATGTCTGTAGCTATGCGTTATTTAAGATCTGATTTAAGATTAGATGGTGTAGATGGCGATGCAACACCGGCAAGTACATTTGGTGTGGATATTTCTGGATACTATCAAAGTGAAGAAGAGGCATATGCTGATTTCAACGGGCGTTGGAGAATGGGGTTTGCGCTTCAAAATATAGGTCCGAAATTTAAATACGATCAAGGAGGGGAAGAAAATTTTCAACCTACAAACTTACGTTTGGGAGCAGGATTCGATTTTATATTTGATGATTACAATAAAATAGCTCTAACCGCAGAGATAACTAAATTGTTAGTACCAACACCTCCAGTTTATGGATATGTTGATACCGATGGAGACACAAACCAAGGGGCAGACGAGCCTACTATTATTGTTGCAGGTAAAGACCCAAATGTAGACTTTTTATCTGGTATGTTTCAATCGTTTAATGATGCTCCAGATGGTTTTAGTGAGGAGTTAAAAGAGTTTACATGGTCGTTAGGAGCAGAATACGTATATCAAGATTCTTTTGCTTTTAGAGCAGGATATTTTAATGAAAGTGAAGAAAAAGGTGCTAGAAAATTTTTAGCTTTAGGCGCTGGTTTTAAGGCGAATGTGGTAAATATAGATTTATCATACTTGTTTTCTGCATCCAAGGTACAAAGTCCTTTAGAAAATACCTTACGTTTTTCTTTAACGTTTAATATCGGTTCAGGAGAATACAATGAGTATTAATAAATGCTAAATAATAATATGAAAAAACTATTGCATGCGGCAATAGTTTTTTTGTCTAAAATTGTTTCTTAACTTTAAATCACATTTAATCATATATGAAGGAAGTAAAAATAGAGTCTACGCTCTATGTTTTTGAAAATTTAGAAGAATTACCAAAGGAAGTTTCCTTTTTAATGCAAAAGGCCTTTGAAGCCAGAGATAAAGCGTACGCACCATATTCAAATTTTTATGTGGGCACCGCTTTGCTTTTAGATAATGGAGAAGTTATAACAGGAAATAACCAAGAAAATGCATCTTACCCTTCTGGTTTATGTGCAGAGCGAACTGCCATTTATTACGCAGGTTCTCAATACCCAAATGCTAAGGTCGTAAAAATGGCAATTTCAGCAACATCAAAAAATAAACCAACCAAAAGTCCTATTCCTCCTTGTGGGGCGTGTAGGCAAGCCATTGCTGAATATGAGGTAAAACAAGACTCACCCATAGAAATTTACTTTATGGGCGAGAAAGGAAAGATAGCTAAATCACCTTCTTTGGCAAACCTTTTGCCTTTGGTTTTTGATAGATCTGTATTGTAAAAAGTCATTATAATTTAAGTAGACCTAGATTTAATTGGTTAAAATTTTCAATCCAATAGTGTTTATTGTCAAAAATTATTAAATAAGCAACGCTTGGTACAATGTGCTTTTTTTTTGGTATTTATTCGACATTAAGTAATTTACGTTTTTTCAATAAGATTCAAAGTATTACTTTTGTAATTCGCTTAACTAAAACCTAATATTAGTCGATGCAAAAAATCACAAAGGAGGTTTACCTCAAATGGTATGAAGATATGTTATTATGGAGAAAGTTTGAAGACAAACTGGCTGCAGTATACATACAACAAAAAGTAAGAGGATTTCTTCATTTATACAATGGTCAGGAAGCTGTATTAGCTGGTGCTTTGCATGCTATGGACTTGACTAAAGATAAAATGATAACCGCCTATAGAAATCACGTTCAGCCTATTGGTATGGGTGTAGATCCAAGACGTGTTATGGCAGAATTATATGGAAAGGTTACTGGGACATCTAAGGGTATGGGTGGTTCGATGCATATTTTTTCAAAAGAACACCGTTTTTATGGAGGTCATGGTATCGTAGGAGGTCAAATCCCTTTAGGTGCTGGAATTGCTTTTGGTGATAAATATCATGGAAGTGATGCGGTAACACTTTGCTGTTTTGGTGATGGTGCTGCAAGACAAGGTTCCCTTCACGAAACGTTTAATTTAGCAATGCTTTGGAACCTGCCTGTAGTTTTTGTTTGTGAAAATAATGGGTATGCTATGGGAACTTCTGTTGAGCGTACTGCAAACCATACCGAGATTTGGAAACTAGGTAAAGGATACGAGATGCCTTGTGGTCCAGTTGATGGCATGAACCCTATTAAAGTTGCTGAAGCTTTTGATGAAGCTATTCAACGTGCACGAAAAGGTGGCGGACCCACATTTTTGGAGTTGAAAACATACCGTTATAGAGGGCATTCTATGAGTGATGCACAACATTACAGAACGAAGGATGAAGTTGAAGAATACAAGAAAATTGATCCTATTACTCAAGTAAAAGATATTATTCTTGATAAAAAATACGCTACAGAAGATGATCTTAAAGTGATTGATAAGCGTGTGAAAGATTTAGTAGCCGAATGCGAAAAGTTTGCTGAAGAATCTCCATACCCGGAGACACAGCAACTTTACGATATGGTTTACGAGCAAGAAGATTATCCATTTATACAACATAAAATATAAACTATGGCAATAGTAGTAAATATGCCGCGTTTAAGCGACACCATGGAAGAAGGTACCGTTGCGGCTTGGTTAAAAAAAGTTGGTGATAAAATTGAAGAAGGCGATATTTTAGCTGAAATTGAAACAGATAAAGCAACCATGGAATTTGAGTCTTTCAATGAAGGAACTTTGCTTTATATTGGAATTCAAGAAGGTGAAACTACTAAAGTTGATGAACTTTTAGCTATTATTGGTGATGCTGGAGAAGATATTTCTGGATTAATAAGTGGCAAGTCGAATACTCCTAAAGAAGAAGAGAAAGAAGTAGTTCCAGCCGAAGTAAAAGAAACGCCTCCCGAAGTAAAAGTTGAAACCGCTAAAGAAAAGTCAGAATTGCCCAAAGGTGTTATCGTTGTTACTATGCCACGTTTAAGTGATACTATGGAAGAAGGAACCGTCGCTACTTGGCTTAAAAAAGTAGGAGATGCGGTTGCCGAAGGCGATATTTTAGCTGAAATTGAAACTGATAAAGCGACTATGGAGTTTGAATCGTTCCAGTCAGGTACTTTATTATATATAGGATTAAAAGAAGGAGAGTCAGCAAAGGTAGATGCTTTATTGGCCATTATAGGTCCTGAAGGAACAGATGTTTCGGGAGTTGCAAGTAATTTTAATACGGCATCTGAAAAAGAAGAAGCATCTAAACAAGAAACTCCTAAATCTGAAACACCTAAACCAGAATCCGCTGTTACTTCGAGTGCAGTCGAGAAGTCACATAATCAAACTGCAACGGCAAGCACTGCTAATGGACGTTTATTTGTGTCACCCTTAGCTAAAAAAATAGCTAGCGAAAAAGGAATCAACTTGTCTCAAGTTAAAGGTTCTGGTGAAAATGGACGTATAGTAAAATCAGATGTTGAGAATTTTGTTCCATCGGCACAATCAGCAGATTCGGGTGGTGTATTTGTAGCTAGTGGTCAAGAAGATTTTGAGGATATTCCAAATTCACAAATGCGTAAAGCTATTGCCAAAGCATTAACCAATTCTAAATTTACTGCACCTCACTATTATTTAAATGTGGAGTTTGATATGGAAAACGCCATGGCGTTCCGTGCCCAATTCAATACGATTCCTGATACTAAAATATCCTATAACGATATGATTGTTAAAGCTTGCGCTTTGGCATTAAAACAACATACACAAGTTAACTCGCAATGGTTTGCTGATAAAATGCGCTTAAATAATCATGTGCAT